>CANRLS010000037.1 GCA_947631545.1 uncultured Atopobiaceae bacterium | reverse complement strand
TGCGCCGTCAATCGCCACGTTGCGCGGTTATGCCAGCCGTCTCGCGAGAGGAGCCCCATGTACTACAGGCTGAGCGATCGCCATCTCCTCCGCGGCTGGCCGAAGCTCCCCTACGCCGCCGTCGACGCCGAGACGGGCGAGGCGGCCTTCCTCGACCGCGACGCCTTCGAGGCGGCGAGCTTCGCCACGGGCACCATCGACTTCGACCTCCCGCTCATCTCCGACGACGTGCGCGGGGCGGCGGCGCTCCTCTCCGAGGCGGGCATCATCCACGAGCTCGGGCCAGACGAGCCCACGGGGATCCGCCCCGAGCAGCGGTACCGCCTCTACGAGGGCCGCTACGTGCGCTCCGTCCACTGGTCCATCACCGGCAAGTGCAACTACCGGTGCAAGCACTGCTATCTCTCCGCTCCCCATGCCAAGCTCGGCGAGCTCTCTCTGGACGAGTGCCTGGCGATCGTCGACGACATGGAGCGCTGCGGCGTCTTCGAGGTCTCCCTCACGGGCGGCGAGCCCCTCGTGCGCAAGGACTTCCTTCAGATCGTGGACGCGCTCCTCGCCAAGGGCATCCGCATCAGCCAGATCTACTCCAACGGCAAGCTCGTGACGCCGGAGCTTTTGGACGCGCTCGAGGCCCGAGGGATCCGCCCCGAGTTCAACATGAGCTTCGACGGGGTGGGCTGGCACGATTGGATGCGCGGCGTCGAGGGCGCCGAAGCGGAGGTGGAGCGCGCCTTCAAGCTCTGCCAAGATCGCGGCTTTCCCACCGGGTCCGAGATGGCGATCCATGAGGGGTCCAAGGGGACGCTCCGCGAGTCCATACGCAGGCTCGGCGATTGGGGCTGCCGATCCCTTAAGACGAACCCCGTGGAGCCGGTGGGCGAATGGGAGTCGAACCGCCTTGGCAGGCCCATCGACCAGGAGGAGATGTACCGCGTCTATCTGGACTGCATCCAGACGTACTTCGAGGACGACCTGCCGCTCCCCCTGCTCGACCTCGGCGGCTTCTTCACGGTGGACCGCAGCCGGCCGGAGGCCTACATGGCGGGCATCGACCGCCAGTGCGCAGACCCCGCGTCGCAGGTGTGCTGCGGAAGCGCGAGGCTCCACGCCTACATCGGGCCCGACGGCACGCTCCTGCCCTGCATCCCCCTCGGGGGAAACGACGAGGTGGCCAAGCGCTTCCCGAATGTGGTGGAGCTGGGACTCGCCAAAGCCATGGAGGATCCCGTCTACCGCGGAGCCGTCGATTGCAGGGTCCGGGCCCTCCTCGACGCCAACCCCGAGTGCCTGGAGTGCGAGTACCTGAGCCGCTGCGCCGGCGGCTGCCGGGCCCACGCCGTGAGCGCCGATCCGACGAGCTGGACGGGCAAGGATCCCATCGCGTGCGACTTCTACAGGAACGGCTGGTACGAGCGGGTGGTCGAGGCGGCCGAGAAGGCACTGGAGGGCTATCGGGCCCGGCATGGCGAGACGGAGCTCCGGAAGTAGCGGGGCGCGCTCGGGCCGATGAGCGCCCTTGCGCGCTGGACAGGGACCGTACAATTGGTGACGAGATGCAACCAAGTCGGTTGGGAGGGATCGCCCATGGCAAAGCCCGTCGTCTACTTCATGAAGGAGATAACCCCGGAGAACGTCGTGCGGATGTTCCACGAGCTCGACGCGCAGCTCCCCGGCAAGGTGGCCGTGAAGGTCCACTCCGGCGAGCGCGGCAACCAGAACTACCTGCGTCCCGAGTTCCTGAAGCCCCTCATGGACGAGGTGGGCGGCACCATCGTCGAGTGCAACACGGCCTACGACGGCGCTCGCGACACCACCGAGAAGCATCGCGAGCTCATGGCCGAGCACGACTGGTCGACGCTCTTCGACGTCGACATCATGGACGCCGAGGGCCCCGACCTCGTGCTCCCCATCGAGAACGGCAAGGTGCTGAAGGAGAACTACGTGGGCAAGCACCTGGCCGATTACCCCTCGATGCTCGTGGTGAGCCACTTCAAGGGGCACCCGATGGGCGGCTTCGGCGGCGCGCTCAAGCAGCTCTCCATCGGTTGCGCCTCCAACCAGGGCAAGGTGAACATCCACACGGCGGGCGTGACCCTGAAGCAGGCCGAGTTCTGGGACAAGTTGGCCGCTCAGGAGGACTTCCTGCATGGCATGGCCGAATCGGCCGAGACCGTGGTGAACCACTTCGGCAACCAGATCGCCTACATCAACATCGCCTGCAACCTCTCGGTCGACTGCGACTGCTGCGCCGTGGCCGAGGATCCCTGCATGGCGGACATCGGCATCTTCGCGAGCCTCGATCCGGTCGCCATCGACCAGGCGTGCATCGACGCCGTGAAGAACTCCGACGACCCGGGCCGTGACCGCCTGCTGGAGCGCATCGACTCCAAGATGGGGACGAAGACCATCGACTTCGCCGACGAGCTGGGCTACGGCTCCAAGGACTACGAGCTCGTGGTGGTCGGGCCCTCGCCCTCGCCAGCCAACGAGGTGTAGGCGCTCGAAGCCAGGGCGCGCGCCCGCGATGGGAAGGCGGACGGGAGGTCGGTCTCGCGCTGCGAGGCCGACCTCCTCTGCTCCCAGTGGTATGCCCGGTCGCCAGAAGCGGGGCTCCACGCACCTGCGAAATGGCTCAGAGTCGACGCGGGCTCAAGAGCACGAGGCCCACAACCCCTATGGCAAAGCCCAGGATCAGCACGATGAAGGCCGGCGCGAAGGGATCGTCGCCACCGGTCCGGGGCAGTGCCCCTTTGGATCCGGTGGGGTGGTAACTTGGCTCGGCCCCATCCCCTGGCGCCCCTGACGGCTGTTCGGAAGCGGTGGCACCTCCCCGCCCGCCTTGCGAGTCCGAGCTGGTTTCGGCATCGTCCGCGGGCTCGGAAGGGCCGGGGGCATCGGGGCCCGTCGGGGAATCCGGCGCGTCTGGCGCATCGGGTGCGTCAGGGCTACCCGGCGCATCCGGCCCGTCCGCGCCGCCGGGATCCGTTGGGGCTCCAGGGTCCTCCGCGCCTTCGGGATCTTCAGGATCGCCGGGGTCGCCGGGCGCATCCGGATCATCGGGCTCACCAGGGCCAGCGGGGTCGTTCCCACCCGGCTCGTCCGGATCATCGGGCTCCGCGGGGCCGGTCGTGCCCGGCGATGTGGGATCGACCCCCGGCTCGGCGTTCCTGGTGTTCGTGAAGCGCACCTCCACCACGTCGCCTTCGGGGATGACGTCTTCGGTCTTGCCATCGACACTCGTGGTGTAGCCCTCCTCGCCGGCATCCGTCTGCATCACCGAGTAGCGCGTGCCAGCGGGAACATGGTCCACGGTGAACGAGGCCCCGCCCTTCAGCTTGAACAGGAGGTGCCTGAAGTCCGTCCCCTCGCCGAGGGCGAGCGCCCGGAACGCCACCGGCGACTCGGAGAAGTCAAGCTGGAAGCTGAACTCGCGATCGGGATCGGCGGCGGTTCCCGCCACTTCGTTCATGACGCGAATGCCCCCGGTGGCGCGCCGCCGCACCGTGTTCACGAACGCCGCAGCAGCGTCATAGCGATCCTCGGCAAGAGTCCCTTCGCAGATGCCGCCGGCAGGCGAGCTCACCTCGTAGCGATCGACATCCACATCCTCGGCGATGGTGTAGCGCGTGCCGATCGGCAGCTCGAACGTGGCCGTCTCCCCGGCCTTGAGCTCAAGCGTCCCGCTATAGCCGGCGCCATCGGCCACGAGCGTGAGCGCCTTCCCCTCACTCGAGCCCGAGAGCCCGTAGACCGCTTCGCTGGATCCATCGGCATCGAAGAACGCCGCCTCGTCGCCCGGCGTCCTCGCATCGTCGGCAGGGAGCGTGAACGACACGTGGAAGCGGAACGCCCCATCCGCCTCGCCATCCCCTTCGAGCGCCTTCGACACCGTGAGGCGCCGCAGATTCGACGTGAACCATACGGGCAGCTCATCGCCGTCCTTCACGCCGCTCCAATAGAAGGCGCCGCTCCGGGGCTCGCCGTCTGCGCCTTCGCGGCGTCCGATCCTCTCCATGTCGTAGCGATACCACGGGGCGTCCGCCCCGCAGGCGAGCTCGGGCAGCATGCCGTCGTCCACCCAGATGCCGAGGCCCTGCTCGTAGTCCGCCGACGAGACGGCCATCGTGCGCTCGTGCACGTAGCGGGCCCCCTCTTGACCGTCGTACGGTCCCTCGAAGGGCTCCCCCTGGATCCGCTTGCGCCCGATGCCCAGGGAGTCCACGCAGTTGTACGTGACGTAATAGGTGAGGGGCCGGCTCTCGTCGCTTTGCACCCAGCGCGCGCTGAGATAGATCTCGCGCAGATCGTCCGCGCCGAGGGAGGCGAATCGCGCGCCCTGGGACAGGTCCGCGAGCGGCACGAGATCGGACGGGTAGACGACGGTCAGCGAGCCCTCGTCATAGCCATCTGCCCCGGCTACTAGGAGCTCGCCCGTCCGGGCATCGAGCGGATGCCCGCCGGAATCCGTCAGCACCCACCCCCCGAAGGAGACGGCGCGCTCGCCCCTGGCCGCAGGAGGGCTTCCCGCGATGGAGATCCGATTCGATGACACCGTGCCGCGGTAGTTGCCCACGGTCGTGCCCTCCGAATAGCGATTGCCCCGGTTGTCGTCGATGCGGGAGGGCTCGAAGGGCATGCCCGACACGGAAAGGCCCTCGATGGCGTTGAGGTCGCCTTCGGTGCCATCGAGGTAGTGCACCTCGTAGTCGATGGGCTTCGCGACGATGGAGAGGAGCGCGATGTCGTGGTAGGGCGCCCGGGGCAGGTCGGGGAGCGTGAGGTAGTACCATCCGTCGGTCTCGGTCGTGCGCACATCATCCCAGGTCTGGGTGAGGTCGTTGGCGTTCGCGTCGGCGAGCTTCTCGCGGAAGCGGAGCTCAACCGACCTGTCCGAATAGCCGCTCTCCAGCCTGAATCGGATGTTCCCCGTCACGCCGGCGTCGCCCTCGGCCGCTCCCACCCGCGCGTAGTCGAAGGTGCCGTCGCCGCCGTTCCTGATCGTCCGAACCGACGACGACTGCGCGGCATCGTGCCAGTAGAACTCCGAACCGCCGTTGTCCTTGCGGAATACCTGGCACTCGACGCCATGGAGCTCCGAGAGCACGAGCTCCGTGTAGCTCTGCTCCGCGTTGATGACGGTCGCGCTGTCGAAGACGACGTCCTGGGGCGAATGGCGCACGCTCACGGTATAGGTGCGCTGACGCTTCTGCCCGAGTTCCATGTTCACCGTCGCCTGCACGGTGACCGTCGCCTCGGCGCCAAGGGGAAGCTGCGTCGTGCGGGATCGGGACGGCCCCGACTGCCCGGCGGCCAGGGGATCCGGCAGCTCCTCGTTCAGGTCGCCGACGAAGGGCATGGAGAGATCCACCCCGTTCAGCGAGAGCGAGTGCACGTCGAAGTGCGTGCCGCTGCTCGTCGTGGAGAAGGTCCATGTGCAATCGAAGGTCCCGTCGTCGTTGACCGTCCCCGCCTCGGCGCCCGGAAGCGTCTCCGCGCCTCCCCTGCCCCCGCTGTACTCATAGAGCTTGGAGCGGTTCGCCTGGTTGCCGCTCACCTCGCCGAGCGCGAAGGAGGCATCGAAGGCGTAGTCGCTCGCCGTCCGCTTCCTGAGCACCGCGATGAGCGTCGCGTCCTCGTCCACGCTGTAGGGCCCACCCGACGAGTAGCTGCCGTTCAGGGTGAAGTAAGCGGGGTGCGTGCCGGATCCGTCGATGACGCCGCCGACGTTGTTCGCGGAGCCGAAGCCGGCGGACCTCGTCCATTGGACGTCCTCTCCGAGCGCGAAGGCCCCGTAGCCGCTCTCCTGGGGAAAGAGCTCCCGTGCGCCGTCGAGCGTGGGGCCGCCGTCGAGCGATGCCGATGGCGCCAGGTAGACGCGGCCGATCGATCCGGCGGGAACCGTCACGTGCACGCTGAACCAGCGGTTCGTCGTCATGCCGGGGCGCTCGGATCCGAAGACGCTCGCAGCGCGCTCGGAGTCGGTGATGTCCGTGAGCCCCGCGTCCGTCTCCTCGAAGACCCGGTAGCCGATGGGGAATTCGGTGAGCTCGTAATGGACGCAGACCGTTTGCTCGGGCCGAAGGAGCACGTTCGTCAACTGCGGCTCCTCCGATGACGAGCAATAGAGGAAGGTCCGACCGAGCGCCGGCACGTCCAAGAGCCCGAGGGAATGGATCTCGCTCCCATCGACGGTGAGCCGCACGGCCCTCGTGCCCTCGATGACGGGATAGCTTTCGAGCTGCTCGTCCTGGGCGCCCGCGAGGGGGCCCTCCCAGGCGGAGGCCTCGCAGAGCCGCGCCCATTCGTCCGGCGGCACTTCGACGTCCTCAACGGCGCCGCTCGGCCCGACCTCTTGCCTGATGGCGGAGAAGCGCGACGGATCCACTCGGCGCCCATCGACGATGGCGACGTCCGTCACCTGCTGAAGGTCCCAGACGCTGATGCCGGAGGAGATGAGGCCCTCGAGCCCGGCCCGGGACGTCGCTTCCGGCGAGTCGCCCGCCGATGTCCGCGCCTCGAGCGCTTCAGCGGGGCTCGACGCGATGCGTCCAGCCGACTCGGCCTCGGACGGGCCTTGACCGGCTCGGGCGGATTCGACGGGCATCGCGATGAAGAGCGCCGCCGTCACGGCAAGGGCGGTGAGGACGGCGCGCTTCAGGCTCTTCATCGAGGGCATTCGTACCTCCGTTCGAAGGGGAACGGAAAGGTACCAGCATCACCGCAGGTGAAGATAGGTTTTGTTGGAATTGCTCGCGAGGATCGGCGCCCTGTTCGATCGATGGTCGTCTCTACGTTCCCATCCGCTCGGGCACCTCGAGGCGCCACGACGAACCCAACCGCGAGCGTCCGCTCCACCTGGTTGGGAGCGGCACCATCGATATATGGAAGCCCTGCGCAGATGCGGGCGGCTCTGCCCTAAGCCTCGGGCCCGATGACCTCCACGCCGCCCATGTAGGGCACGAGCTTCTCGGGAACGGTGACGGTGCCGTCGGCGTTCTGATAGTTCTCGAGGATGGCGGCCATGGTGCGCCCCACGGCGAGGCCGCTCCCGTTCAGCGTGTGCACGTAGCGGGTGCCCTTGAAGTTCGCGGGGTCGCGGTAGCGGATGTTGGCGCGGCGGGCCTGGAAGTCCCAGCAGTTGGAGCAGGACGAGATCTCCTTGTAGGCGTCGTAGCTCGGCAGCCACACCTCCACGTCGTAGGTCTTGCAGGCCCCGAAGCCCAGATCGCCCGTGCAAAGCGACACCACGCGGTAGGGAAGCCCCAGTTCCTGAAGGCAGCGCTCGGCCTCGGCGGTCATGGATTCCAGCTCGTCCATCGAGCTCTCGGGCTCGGAGAACTTGACCATCTCGACCTTGTCGAACTCATGCACGCGGATGATGCCGCGGGTGTCGCGCCCGGCGCTCCCCGCCTCCTCGCGGAAGCACGGCGTGAAGGCCGTGTACCAGAGCGGCAGGTCGTCCGCCGAGAGGATCTCGTCGCGGTGGATGTTCGTGAGCACCACCTCGGCCGTGGGGATGAGGTAGAGGTCGGGGTTCACGTGGTAGAGGTCCTCGTCGAACTTGGGCAGCTGGCCCGTGCCGAAGAGCGTGGCGTAATTGGTGATGACGGGAGGCCACCACTCCTTGAAGCCGATCTGCGTATGGAGGTCGATGAAGAAGTTGATGAGGGCGCGCTCGAGCCGGGCGCCGAGGCCCCCGAGCAGGTAGAAGCGCGCCTCGGCGAGCTTCACGCCGCGCTCGAAGTCGATGATGTCGAGGTCGGTGCCCAGATCCCAGTGGGGCTTGGGTTCGAAGTCGAAGGCGCGCGGCACTCCCCAGCGCCTCACCTCGGGATTGTCGCTCTCGTCCCCGCCCAGGGGCGTGGAGGGGCTGGGGAGGTTCGGGAGGGCGGCGACGAGCTCCTTCAGCTGGGCATCCGTGTCGTCGCGGAGCTCCCCGAGCCTCTCGATGCGCTCGTTGCCCTCGCGCACGAGCGCCTTGGCGTCCTCGGCCTCCTGACGCTTGCCCTCGCGCATGAGCTTGCCGATCTGCTTCGACACGCGGTTGCGCTGCGCCTGCAGCTCCTCCACCTCCGCGATGGTCTTGCGCCGGAGCTCGTCCAGCTCGAAGAAGCGCTCGCGATCCCAGGTCGCGTTCCGCGACGCCATGGCGGCATCGACGGCATCGGCATTCTCGCGAAGGTACTTCACATCGAGCATGGATCCTCCTCAGCCGGCAGGCCCGGGCGCGCGGGAGGCGCCCCCGCAACCTGCGCTTCGAACAGCCCACCAGTATATACTTGGCCCGCCGGCCCACCTGTTTCGCGCAGGAGCGCCGCATCGTGTCTACGCTGCAGAAAGGCCCGCCGTGGAGTTCTTCGATTGGCTGTTCGGCACCCGCATGGGAGTGCTCGCCCTCTTCGTGGGGGGCGTCATCGTGGCGCTCGTCGTGGCCTTCGTCTTCGAGAAGGGCCTCTCCAAGCGCTACTACCATCACGAGCCGACCCCCGACGAGGACAACGACTCGATCTTCAACGGGCTCTTCGACTCCTCAGACGACGACTGATCGAGCTCGCGATGGGCTCGACGGCACCCATCCGGCGCGCGGAAGGCGCGTGAGCCGGCGGGTCGCTTAACCGGCGACGCTCGCTTGCGGGTCGTTGCACGGCAAGCACGCAGGGGCTGACCAGCCGCTCGCAGCGTCTCCGCCTGCGCGCGAGTGGCATCGCCGGCGATGCCGCACTTCCATATGCGTCGATTCGAACGCTCGGTCGTTGCGAGCTTTGTTTGGCGGACGCCGCCCATCATGGCTCCCACCCATGCCACGTGGAGTTCCACTGGCCCGTTGGAGGGAGATCCCATGGCGGCACATCCCCTAGCCCATGCCCTATCCGCTGAGCGAAAGCGCCCGCATCGCCCGAGAGGTTCGCGCATCGGGGCCATCCTCGTCCTCGCTGCGACCGTCCTCTCCCTCGGCTTCGGGGGCGCCCGAGTCGCCCGGGCCGATGTCAGCGGCGTGCAGCCTGCGCAGCCGGGCACGCAGTTCGATCACGACAAGGGCCATGCCCAGTGGGTTCCCGAGCACCTCGACGGATTGGAAGTCGAGGTCGCGGAGGGTTGCGATAAGAGCGACATCGGGAACACCGAGGACGCCCCATGGGAATTGGCGTTCGAGGTCCACTCGAAGCCGGATTCGGGCGCCCTGCCCGCCTACACCGCCCGCATGGGCTCGGTGATCTTGAGGACCGATCCCGTGAGCGGCAAGGACGAGTACTACGACTTCGTCGTCCATTTCGAAGCCACGGAACTCGACAATCGCACGTCCGTCCACCAGATCTGGCAGCACAGCGTCAACGGCTTCAAGACGCTGGGCATCGCCAAGAGCAAGGTCACCTACAGCATCTGCCGCCACGGGGAGGATGAGCCGGTGGATCCCGGGCTCTTCAGCTACTGGTGCCGCTCGCTGAACCCGGGCGAATGCGTCATCTACAACCAGAGCGACAACGAGGGCCTCACGCTCGAGAACGCCTACCTCACGGGCAAGGGGCTCTTCGAAGACGAGCACGCGGCCCAGCCCTTGCCCGAGCACGAGGGCGCCTCCTCGCTGATCGTGGCGGGGAGCAGGGAGACGTCGCTCTCGTTCACGGGCTCGCCGTGGCTGAGGTGCAAGGACTGCAACGCGATCCTCGATGTGGCCGATCCCTCCCAGGACTTCGATGCCCTGAACGCGAGCCAGCACGCGTGGGTCGTCCCGGAGAAGGGCTCGGAAGCCGAGCCGGATCTCAAGATCCATGACGAAACGATCCCCTACGCGGAATACGTGGAGTACCGGGCCGTGACGTTCGACGTGAGGTCGAACGGGTCCAACCACAAGGGGTTGACGCTCGAATACCTGCCGAGCCCCACCGCGAACGGCGAGAACTACTGGGCGATGGAGTTCAACGGCATGGTGGTCTCCCCGAAGGCCCCGTCCATCGCCATCGCGAGCGGCAAGACCCCGGAACCCGGTGAAAGCGTCGTCTTCGATGTCACCCAGGATCTGGTGGGGATTCCCGAGGGCGCCCTCACCAATCTCGAGCTGGCCAACGAGCTGCCCGAGCATCTGTCCCTCACGGGCGCGAAGGTGCTCGTCGACGGCACCGATGTGACGGAGACCGAGGGGACGCTCGCCACCGGAGGGCGGAGGGCGTCGTTCGCATTCAGCGAGAAGGGGCTTGACGACCTCAGGTTCGGGGCGAACGGCAGCACCTGCGTGCTCGAAGTGACGGCTCGCGTCGAGGATGGCACAGAGCCGGGCACGTCGCTCGTCGACCACGGCACCGTGACCATGAACGAGCACGAGACCGAGCTCACAGCCGAACCCGTGCTGGTCGCCGAGCCGCCGGCGCCGCCGAGAGCCTATGCGGCGCTCGATCTTCAGAAGAGCGTGTCGGCGTCGGCCGTGCATGCCGGCGAGCAGGTGGCCTACACCCTTCGCGTGGAGAACATGTCCCCCGATGCGACCGCCTGGAACGTGAACGTGAGCGACGATCCCGACGAGGGCATCGCCATCGATCCGGCGACGGTGCGCGTCGAGGGCGTTCCCAGCAGCACGACGCTCGTGGAAGCCCGAACGGGCAGCCTCAGCGTGACGGCGCCGACGCTTCCGAGCGGCTCCACGATGACCATCACCTACGCGGCCGACATCGCCGTCGAGGCGGAGCCCGATTCCGAGCTTTCGAACCATGCGGAGGTCTGGGCCACCGGTTCCGACCATGCCTATGGCGAGGCGCTCGTCTCGGTGCTTCCCGCTGGCGAAGCAGGCGGCAGCGGCAGCGGTGGATCGGGCGGCGGCGCGAAGAGCCCGAGCGGCTCTGCGGGCGACGACGGGCAGGGCGGCCAAGCGGGCGACGGCGGCGGCGCGGACAGCGGTAGCGGAAGCAGCGGCAGCGGCGGCTCGTCTGGGAGCGGCAGCGACACGGGCGGCGACGGGGGCGCGGACGGCACGCAGAATCCCGGCGAAGGCTCGGGCGACGGGCAGCAGGGCTCGAGCGGCGACCAGGACGGCAACGGCCAGAATCCGAGCGGCCAGGATGGCGCCCAACCGGGGAGCGGGTCGAACGGCTCCCAACCCGCGAGCACGGGATCCGGCGGTTCCGGTACGGGGTCAGCCACGCCCTCGGCCTCCGGTCAACCCGCGAGCACGGGATCCGAGGGCTCCTCCGGCTCCTCGGGAACCGCCACCGCGACCAAGGGATCGGCCCAGGCGTCGAAGGCCAAGGGCTCGAGGCTTCCCCAGACGGATGTCTTTCCGAGCATCCCCGTCCTCGCGCTTGGCGGCATCGGCGCCTCCACTGCGGCGGTGGCGAGCCTCTTCATGCAGCCCCTCCACCGCAGGCGCTGATAGGCTGGGGGCGCCGGCCACTGAAGGGAACGCCATGAAACTCCTCATCGCGAGCGATATCCACGGATCGGCCCTCTGGGCGGAGCGGCTCATGGAGGCGATCGCGCGGGAGCGGCCCGATCGGATCGCGCTTCTGGGGGACCTCCTCTATCACGGCCCGAGAAACGACCTCCCCGACGGCTACGACCCCAAGGCCGTGATCTCGATGCTCAACGGCCTGGCGGACGGCGTCATCGCCGTGCGAGGCAACTGCGAGGCGGAAGTGGATCAGATGGTGCTCGACTTCCCCTGCATGGCCGACTACGCGGAGGTCTGGGATGAGAGCCTCACCGCAGGGCCGCGTCTCCTCTTCCTCACCCACGGCCACGTCTTCGGGCCGGAGCGCCAACCGAACATCCCGGCAGGCAGCGCGCTCGTCTCGGGCCACACCCACGTGAAGATGAACGAGGCCGATGACGCGAGCGGTCTTTGGCTCTTCAACCCCGGGTCCGTGGGGATCCCCAAGGATGGCACCCACAGCTACGGGATCTACGAGGACGGGGCGTTCCGCTTCGAGCTGCTCGACGGGGAGTGAGGCGACGGGCACCAACCGCCCACTCTCCCTATACTTGGGAGCATGGCGAACGAAAAGACTCCCCAAGAACGGCAACGGCAGACTCCCGAGCGCTTCGCGCGCCTCGGCCTTGACGAGACCATCCTCCAGGGCGTGGAACGGCTGGGCTTCGAGACGCCCACTCCCGTGCAGGAGGCCGCCATCCCCCTGGTGCTCGCCGGCCATGACGTGATCGCGAGCGCCCAGACCGGCACTGGCAAGACCGCCGCCTTCACGCTGCCGCTCCTCCAGCGCATCGAGGGCACCAAGGGCAAGGGGCCCCATGCGCTGGTGATCACCCCCACCCGCGAGCTCGCTCAGCAGATCGACGACGTCTGCAAGGAGGTCTGCAAGGAGACCGGCCAGAAGGTGACCATCGTCATGGGCGGCGCCAAGTTCAAGCCGCAGATCGATGCCCTCAAGCGCGGCGTCGATGTGCTGGTGGCCACGCCCGGGCGCCTGCTCGACCTCATGGAGCGCAACGCCGTCTCCCTCGCGCACGTGCGCATCCTGGTGCTCGACGAGGCGGATCGCATGCTCGACATGGGCTTCTGGCCGAGCGTGCGGCGCATCGTGCGCTCCTGCCCCGCCAGGCGCCAGACGCTCCTCTTCTCCGCCACGATCCCGCCCTCGATCAAGCCCACCGTCGACGCGATGCTCGACGACCCGCAGCTGGTTGAGATCGCGCGCATCGGCGAGACCGCCGAGACCGTGGAAGAGGCGCTGCTGCCCGTGGTGCAGGGCCAGAAGACCCAGCTCTTGGAGGCGCTCATCCAGAAGGGGCATCTGGAGCGCGTGCTCGTGTTCTGCAGGACCAAGACGCGGGTCGACCAGGTGTCGGAATCGCTCAAGCGCGCCG
>CANRLS010000036.1 GCA_947631545.1 uncultured Atopobiaceae bacterium | reverse complement strand
CGTGGGGCTGTAACATCCCCTGGCTGCGCTCCGCGCAGCGCCGCGAGAACTCCGCCTTCACCGTCGCCGGGAGCACCACCCTCAACACCTGGGATTCCGCTGTCGACTCCGCCATGGACTGTACCTCCCTTAAGACACATATGGCTATATGTTGACCATGTTGTGCCATAGACCGTCAAACTGCGAGCGACCCACTGGGAAC
This sequence comes from uncultured Atopobiaceae bacterium, assembly GCA_947631545.1. Taxonomy (GTDB): domain Bacteria; phylum Actinomycetota; class Coriobacteriia; order Coriobacteriales; family Atopobiaceae; genus CANRLS01. Next base: position 12,673 of record CANRLS010000036.1, on the reverse strand, counting down.
GGAGTCGATGTCACTACCTTTGACGATTTCGATCAGTAGAGATTCATAACGCCCGTAGTCGAGAATGAAACCGGCCGTGCAGCCGGTTCACTGCTGCATATCTGCCTTCAGGCTTGAACCGGTCGGCTGTTTGAACCTTTGAATTCGTGCGAATGGTCATGGTAAAAGCTCGATGAGTCGGAATTGGCACCGATATATCCCGGTGAAGGGCAAGACCATGGCGGCATTCGACGATCTCGTCCACGACCTCTCGGAACTCGACGAGGTGGAGGCCATCGCGCTGGGAGGCTCCCGGGCCACAGGCGAGGCTGAGGCCAGTTCGGACTACGACCTCTACGTCTACACCACGGCAAGAATCCCGGAGGAGCTGCGTCGCGAGGTGCTCGATCGCCACTGCTCCTACATGGAGATCGGCAACGAGTACTGGGAGCTCGAGGACGACTGCACGCTCAACGACGGCATCGACATAGACGTCATATACCGAAGCCTCGACGCGATCACCGAGGAGGTGGCGGCCGTCGTGGAAGGCCACGAGGCGAGGAACGGCTACACCACCTGCACGTGGGACAATTTGCTCCGCTGCAAGGTCCTCTACGACCGGGACGGTAGGCTCGCCGCCGCCATCGAGCGCTTCGACGTGCCCTATCCGCCGGAGCTCCGCGCGAACGTCGTCCGGAGGAACTGGGGGCTCCTCCACGGCAAGATCCCCTCCTACGACCGGCAGATCAAAAAGGCACTCCGGCGCGGCGACCGGGTGGCTGCGAACCACCGCACGACGGCCTTCCTGGAGTCCTACTTCGACCTGCTCTTCGCCCTCAACCGGCAGCCCCATCCGGGCGAGAAGCGCATGGCACTGCGCGCGAGGGAGCGCTGCGAGGTGCTCCCCGAGGACTTCGAGGAGAACCTCGACAGGCTGCTCCGGCTGGGCCAGGAGAACCCTGAGGAGGCCGAGCGGCAGCTGGACATCGTGGTGGGTAGCGTCCGCTCGATCATCCCTCCCGAATTCCAGTAATACCGTTCACCACTCGATTGGACGGAATGGCTTCGTAGACAGGGAGGTTGAGATGGAACGCCAGATAGTCCTCAAGCAAGATCTTCTCCACACGTTCAGGGAGCTGGGAGTGGAGGCCGGGCAGACGGTCATGGTCCACTGCTCGCTCAGCTCCCTGGGCTTCGTCTGCGGCGGGCCGCAGGTGGTGATCGAGGCCCTGATGGAGGCCGTCGGGCCAGACGGGACCATCATGATGCCGTCCCAGTCGTGGAAGAACCTCGACCCGTCCTCCGGCGTCCACTGGGAGGAGCCCAAGGAGTGGTGGCAGCTCATCCGGGAGAATTGGCCAGCCTACGACAAGGCCATCACGCCCACCAACACGATGGGCGCCGTGGCGGAGATGTTCCGACGCTGGCCCGGGACGGTCCGAAGCGACCATCCGGCCAGGTCCGTGGCGGCCTGGGGCCGACATGCCGACTACCTGACGAGGGACCACGACCTCTCGAACATCTTCGGCGAAGGCTCCCCCATCGGAAAGCTCTACGAGCTGGACGGCCGCGTGCTGCTGATCGGCGTGGACTACGACAAGAACACCTCGCTCCACCTGGCAGACGTCCGAGCCGAGTACCCCGGAAAGCACGACGTCGTGGAGCACAGCGCGATTCTTGAGGACGGCGTCCGGGTCTGGAAGTCCTACGAGACGCTCGCCGTGGACGGGGAGGACTTCGTCGAGATAGGATGGGCCTTCGAGGCCAGCCATCCCGTGGCGAAGGCCGCCCTAGGAAACGCGACGGTGAGGCTCATGCGTCAGAGGGACCTCGTGGACTTCGCGGTCGACTGGATGGGGAAAAACCGGAAGTAAACCAACTCGCCCGGCAGCCTTACGCCTGGGAACAACGGACGGCACGCCATGCTTAAGCTGGGTGGTTTATGCCGCACCGCGACGATGGGCTTACGCACCCTACCGACCTGATAGCGAGGCGACCACCTACCGGTGCATCCGGTTGGTGGCCGCCTCGGCCTATGGCAGTGATGAGTCAGACTGCTACTTCCCCGCGTGGCCGCCGAAGACCATGAGGTCCATGGAGTCCAGCTGGGCGTTGATGTCGGCCACCTCCTGGGGCGTGAGGACGATGTCGGCCGCGGCGAGGTTCTCGCGCATGCGCTCGGGGTTCCTGGAGCCCGGGATGGGGATGATGTAGGGCTTCTCGCAGAGCATCCAGGCGAGGCTGATCTGGGCCGGGGTGGCGCCTTTGGCCTCGGCGAGGGCGTTCAGGTACTCGACGAGCTCCTTTGCGCGCTCGACGCCCTCGGGCGTGTACTGGGGCATGTCGCCTCGGTAGTCGCCCTTGGCGAAGTTCAGGTTCTGGTCGAAGTGGCCGCCGAGGAAGCCGTTGGCCATGGGCGAGAAGGCCACGTAGGCGATGTCCAGCTCCTCGAGGGTCGGGAAGAGCGAGGCGTGCCAGCGGGCCATCATCGAGTAGCGGTTCTCAATGGCGGCGACGGGGCAGACGGCGTGGGCCCGGCGCAGGTACTCCTCGTCCACCTCGGAGATGCCCCAGGCCTCCACGAGGCCAGCGTCCATGAGGTCGGAGACGGTCCCCGCCACGACCTCCGGCTCGGTGGAGCGGTCGATGCGGTGCTGGTAGAGCAGCTGGATCCTGTCGACGCCGAGGTAGCCGAGGCTGGACTCGACGGTCGCCTTGATCTCGTCAGGCTTGGAGGAGATGTTGAGCGAGCGGTCGGGGTTGATCGACACGCCGAACTTGGTGGCGATGACCACCTCGTCCTTGACGTCGTCCAGGGCCTCGCCGACGAGCACCTCGTTGTTGGAGACCTGACCGTCGGCCGTCTCGCCGAGGTAGGCGGGGGCGGTGTCGAAGAAGCGATAGCCCGCGTCGTAGGCGTCGCGGATGACCGCGCGGGCCTCGTCTGCGGGCAGCGCGTCGCCATAGGCGTGGGAGACGCCCATGCAGCCGTAGCCGAGCGGGGTGACCTCGATGCCGCTGGATCCGAGCACGCGATTCTTCATGGGGAGTTCCTTTCCCGTGGGGATGGCTACCAGTTCTTCTTCTCCTTGGAGGAGTCGTGCTGGGTCTTGCGCTCCTCCACCATCTGGGCGAACCACTCCACCATCTTGGGGTCGCTGTGGCTGAAGAAGGAGCTCGTCTTCGTGTCCAGCCCGGCGATGGCGGCCATGTCGGTGTCGTCGAGGGTGAAGTCGAAGACGTCGATATTCTGCTCCATGCGCTCCCTGTGCACGGACTTGGGGATCACCACGACGCCGCGCTGGATGTTCCAGCGGAGCATCACCTGGGCGGTGGACTTGCCGTGGCGCTCGGCGATCTCGGTGAGCACGGGGTTCTGGAAGAGGCCACCGCGGCCCTCGCCGAAGGGCGCCCAGGCCTCGGGCTGCACGTCGTACTTCCTCTCCCACTCCATGAGGTCCACCTGCTGGTTCAGCGGATGGGTCTCCATCTGGTTCACCATGGGCTTGACCTCGTTGAAGGCGCAGAACTCCACGAGCCGGTCGGCGTAGAAGTTCGAGACGCCGATGGCCTTGACGACGCCCTCCTCGTAGAGCTTCACGAGGTCGCGCCAAGCGCCGAAGGCGTCGCCAAAGGGCTGGTGGAGCAGGCACAGATCGAGGTAGTCGGTCTTGAGCTTCCTGAGCGAGTCCTCGACGGAGGCACGGGTCGGGCCCTCGCCGTAGTGCTCGAGCCAGACCTTGGTGGTGAGGAAGATGTCGCCGCGCGGCACGCCGGAGGCCTCAATGGCTGATCCCACCTGCTCCTCGTTGAAGTAGCTCTGGGCCGTGTCCAGCGAGCGGTAGCCCACCGCGAGGGCGTCCTCCACACACTGCTGGCAGTCGCCTTGGGTCACCTGGTAGACGCCATAGCCCAGCATCGGCATCTGCACCCCGTTGGCGAGGGTCGTGTACTCCATCGTTCCTCCTTCGGTAATTCGCATGACGCTGCGCACCTATCGTCAGCGCCACATCGTTCGCATGGTGATGGCTCTAGTAGACCAACGCCGTGAACGAGAACTGGACGAGCCTCCACGCACCTTCGCGGGCGATATAGACCTCGGTGACAGCGAAGTGGTGGCTCGTCTCCTCGCCATCCAGAAGCAGGGCGTAGTCGCAGTCGGTGGTGACGATGGTCGCGTCGCCGAAGTTCCGCTCCTCCTGGCTGTGGAACGTGACGCCGGTCGGTTGGAAGGCGCCGCTCGTATAAAACCCGATTTCCTGATCGAGCCCGCAGGTGATGCCGATGTGGACGAATTGGCAGTCGGGATCGGCGATGGCGCGCATGCCAGCCTCGTCTGAGCGCTCCATGGCATCCCAGAACCGTTGCGAAACTTCGATGACGTTCTCCATAGTCATGCCTTTCATTGATGGCTCACACGAATCGCCCGTTCTCAGAGGTGGGCTCCGAAGAACTCGACGAGCTTCGCCATCGCCTGGTCCACGTACTCCTCTTTCCAATAAGTTTGGATGTGAGTCGCCCCCGGGATCTCCAGGAGCTCCCGCACTGGGGCGTTTACGGCCGCCTCGTAGCAGTCGATCGTCATGTATCCGGTGTCGGCGTGACTTCCCATGATCATGAGCTCCGAAACATGGTCTATCCCGTAGCCCTTAGAGGTTCTTCTCGAGGAACGGGACGATGAAGTCGAAGGCCTCGTCCACGAACGGATAGAGGTCGTACATGTCGAAGTGGCCGCCCTCGGGGATGACGTGCATCTCCTTGGCGTCGCCGGGGACGGCGTCGAAGATCGCGGTCGAGGCGTCGCGACTCCAGGCGTTTTCGGCCGTGGTGACGAGGTAGGGTTTCCTCATGGCCTTCATGATGTCCGGCACGTTGTAGGACACGAGCTCCAGCTGGCTCCAAGCCACGACCTGGTTGCTCCAGCGACGGCGGTTGCCGCGGGAGCTGTAGTAGTAGGCGGCGCCCTCGTCGAAGGCGCGCGGCATGAAGTTCAGGTGCAGGAGCTCGCCGGTGCCGGCCTCCCAGGCCTCCTTGGCCTTCCTCACCTGCTCCTCGGGCATGAAGAAGCCCATCATCGGCGACTTCGAGATGTCGGCGATCGCGGGAACCATGGCGACGATGCACCGAAGGCGCGGCTCCTTGACGCCGGCTACCGACATGTAGGAGCCCGAGCCGCAGATGCCGAGGCCGCCGACGCGGTTGCTGTCCACAAACGGCAGACTCTCAAGGAAGTCCACCGCGCCCTCGATGTCGGTCTCCTTCACGGCAGGCAGCTCCTGCTGGCGCGGCTCCCCTTCGCTCTCGCCGAAGTAGGCGCCGTCGAAGACGAGCGTCACGTATCCCAATTCGGTGAGGCGGGCGGCGTAGACGCTCTGGGCCTGCTCCTTGATCGAGAGCATCGGACCGGTCACCACGAGCGCCGGATAGTCCCTCGAAAGGTCGAAGCCGTCCGGCAGGCGCAGGAGACCGGCCAGCCTCAGATCCAGATCCTTGTTCTTGAAGGTGACGCTCTGCACTTGCATGGGGACCTCCTGTTCCCTCGTGCCTTCGTTACAGATCAGTAGGTGGACGATGCCGATCGGGCGAGCTGGATCACGTGGGCATTTGGGCCTCCCAGAAGGCGACCGCGTCGTCGAACCAGCCCTCGGCGACGGTGCCCGTGCCGAGGCCGAAACCGTGGGGCAGGCCCTCGTAGACGTGGAACTCGGTGGGGATGCCCGCCCGCTCCATGGCGTCCAGCCGCGCCCGCATGACCCGCCAGTCGGCGATGCCGTCGGAGGTGCCCACGCAGGCGTAGGTGGGCGGGTCGTCGGCCGAGTACTCCCGATGGCCGGTGTACTGCATGATCGCAGCGCCAGGACGGGGCAGGTCGTAGCCGAAGGCGGCGGGGCCGTAGGTGCCCAGCGTAGCCGCCATGCGGGCCCCGGCGCTCCCGCCCCAGAGCGAGTAGCAGGCGGTGTCGATGCCGAGCTCGTCGGCGTGCCCGAAGACGACGTCGATGGCCCGGGCGAGGTCTTCCATGGCGGTCTCCCAGCCGGGGCGGTAGATGAGGGCGAACCCGTGGTAGCCGAGCTGGGAGAGCTCGTAGGCGTGGGGAAAGCCGTCGTGGATCGCCGCCACGTAGGCGAAGCCGCCGCCGGGGTTGCAGATGGCGAAGGAACGACCGGGCTCGCCCGGGAAGTAGAAGAGGCCGGTGTCGGCCTTGGCCGGGTCGGCGGCCCTCTCCTCCTCGGAGTAGATGTCGAGGAAGAAGGGCTCTCCCGCATCGGCCCGGGCGCGGAGGTCGTTCAGGACGGCGACGGTCTCGTCGGGATCGACGTGGCTATACCAGGTGAAGGAGAGATCGCCCAGCCGATCGCCCCTCCAGTAACTCTCCCTGACTGGAAAGAGCAGTCGGCCCGCCTCGCCGAACGCCGGATCGCTCCGGACGCTCTCGACGGAGGTCGAAAGGTTGTAGGCAGCCGGAGTATGACCGAAGTCAGCAATCGTTTTAGTCGTCTCTTCGCCTCCCGTGTGATTCACAGTAGGGGCGACCCGCTCCCCGCACCCCGCGAGGAGCAGGATGCAGAGGAGCAGGGCCGCCGCTGACGTTCTCAGGTGCACAGTGCCTAGAGCCTCCGGGCCATCGCCTTCGCCTCGCGCTCGGTCGTCACCATGCCGAGGTACTCGGCGCCGTAGAGGCCGGCGAAGCGCCGCATCGTGTACTCGGCGCGCTCGAACATCTCCTTGGTGGGCGAGGCGCCCTGGAAGATGAAGACGAGGCGCTTGCCGGCGAAGTCGCCCTCCTCCACGGGGCCGTAGCAGCGATCGAGCAGGTTCCGGAGCATGCCGGAGAGGTCGTGCCAGTAGACGGGCGAGCCCAGCACCAGGAGGTCGGTCGCGCGCATCTTGGCGAGGACTTCGTCGAATTGGTCGTCGTCGAAACTCTGGCCGTAGTCGTAGAGCTTGGTCGTGCCCAGCTCGACGGTCTCGTGGGGACGGCCCGCGAGCAGGGTCTCTGCGAGGCGAGCGGTGGCGCCCTTCGGGTTCGGGCTGCCGTTGATGAAGAGGGCCTTCACGAACGCCTCCCTCACATCGCGCTCTTGATGCGGTCGATGAGGCCGCCGATGAGCTGGAGGTCGTCGTGGTCGTAGACGAGGGCGCGGTCTAGGTCCATGCCTGCGACGAGCTTCCTCTCGTCGTCGGAGAGCTCGAAGTCGAAGACGTCGAAGTTCTCCTCCATGCGCTCCTTGTGGGTCGACTTCGGGATGACGATGACGCCGAGGTCGATGAGGTAGCGCAAGGCCACCTGGCCGACGCCCTTGCCGTGCTCCTTGCCGATCTCCTTCAGCAGCGGGTCGCTGAAGAAGTTGTTCGCGCCCTCGGCGAAGGGGCCCCAGGCCATGTGGGCGACGCCGAGGCGCTCCATGTTCTCGTGGGCGGCGCGCTGCTGCCAGAAGACGTGGGTCTCCACCTGGTTGACCATCGGCTTCACCTCGGAGAAGGAGCAGATGTCGAGGAGCCGGTTGGGGTTGAAGTTCGAGACGCCGATCGAGCGGACAAGGCCCTGGTCCAGCGCCTTCTCGAGGTCGCGCCAGGCGCCGTAGTAGTCGTTGTAGGGCTGATGCAGGAGCATGCAGTCGATGTAGTCCATGCCGAGGAGCTCGAGGGAGGCCTTGACCGAGTCGAGGGTCTTGCCGTCGCCGTAGTTGGAGACCCAGACCTTGTCCACGAGGAAGATCTCGTCCCGAGGCACGCCGGACTTCTTGATGGCGGCGCCGACGCCGCGCTCGTTGCCGTAGGCCTGGGCCGTGTCGAAGAGGCGGTAGCCCACCGAGAGGGCGTCCGTGACGCAGCGCTCCGTGGTGGCGTCGTCGATCTGGAAGACGCCGTAGCCGAGCATGGGCATCTTCACGCCGTTCGCGAGGGTCCTGTACTCCATCGTCATGCCTTTCACTCATGGTCTTGCGACCGATTCCATCGCTTTCGTCACCATGGATGATGAGGGCCAAAGAAAGGTATGTACAATACCGATTGAAGAGATAGGCATGCATTAGCTGCATAGTGACTGGTAATTGGCGGTTCGACGGAAGCGGGTCGTCCACAGGGCGTGCGGAAATGAGCGGCGAACGGAGGGATTCCATGGAGCTGGACCAACTGCGGCAGCTCGTGGCCATCGAGCGCGAGGGGACGATCACGGCGGCGGCCGCGTCCCTTCACTTGACCCAGCCCTCACTCTCCCGCTCCATGCAGCGACTCGAGGCGGACCTCGGCTGCGAGCTCTTCGACCACGAGGGCAATCGCGTGCGACTGAACGAGGCCGGCCGCGTCGCCATCGAACACGCCAAGGACGTCCTCGACGCGGAGCGATCCCTCCGTGAGGCGCTCGACGAGCTCGGACGCCGGCGACGCACCCTCGTCATCCGATCCGTCGCGCCGGCGCCGATGTGGAGCCTCGCGGCGAGGGTGGTGGAGGACGCCCCCGGCACCATCATCGAGCCCTTCCTCGCATCGGAGGCCGAGATCATCGACGCCCTGGCGAAGGGCCGGACCAGTATCGGGATCACGCTCCACGCCCCCATGGAGCCGGGCTTCGTCAGCCGCCCGCTCATGACGGAGGCCCTCCAGTTCAGCCTGCCCGAGGGCCATCGGCTCGCCTCCCGGCGCGAGGCCTCCTTCGCCGACGCAGACGGCGAGCCGCTCCTCATCTACTCCCAGGTGGGCTTTTGGATGGACCTGGTCAGGCGCGAGATGCCGAGGTCGCAGGTCGTGGTGCAGGAGGACCGCACCGTCTTCGTCCAGCTCTTGTCCACGACCGACCTCGTCGCCTTCACCACCGACGCGCCCCAGCACACGGCCATGCCGCCCGGACGCGTCCGCGTACCCATCAGCGACCCGAGCGCCCACCAGACGTTCTTCGCCTGCTGCCGCGAGTCGGACGCGAAGCTCCTGACGCGCCTCGCCTGAACGACAGGAGGACTTGAAGTCACACATGATCTGATTCGATCTGAGCGACCTATGGATACGGTGAGAATCTCATTCTTTCTGGCAAACATCTGAGATTCGACGAGGTGATCGTCCTCGTCATCGACGTGGGCCATAGGAGCAGATGGGCCGCCTCTGTGACATCGCGATGGAGGGGCGACCGCGGCATAGCCGAGATCCACGGCTGCGAGCTGGACCTCGACGCCACCATCGCCAACGGCGACGGCGTCTGCCAGATCCGCTTCGTCCGCCGCGAGGGCGAGGCGCGCCCAGTGGAGGCCTAGGCTTCGAAGCTCGAACAGCCTTTGTACATTAGAATGTCAGTCCAATGTACAAGGAGGGCGACATGCCGCAGATCAGGCCCATCACGGACCTCCGGAACACCAACGAGATATCGGAGATCTGCCACGCCAGGCGCGAGCCGGTCTTCATCACCAAGAACGGCTACGGGGATCTCGTGGTCATGAGCATCGAGACCTACGAGGCCATGGTCGAGGGCGCCTCGCTCGATCGCGCCATCGCCGAGGCCGAGGGCGAGTTCGAGCAGGACGGGCGACTCCATGACGCCAGGGAGGTCCTCGGGAACCTCCGGCGGAGGCACTTTGGCTAGCTACGCCGTCAGACTCATGAGTCGGGCCGTCCGGGACCTCGACGAGATATACGGCTACATCGCCCACTCGCTCCTGGAGCCGGTAGCGGCGCTCGGCATCGTGGACGACATCGAACGCGCCATCCTCTCCCTGGAGGAGATGCCCTACCGATGTCCCGAGAGGAGGATGGGGCCCTTTGCGGACAAGGGGTACCGCCAGCTCCTCGTCGGGAATTACACGATCGTCTACCGTATCGACGAAACTCAGGGGCAGGTCCTCGTGGTGACGATTCGCTATTCGATGAGCGAATTCTGAGCCGCGTCACTTCCCCGCGCGGCCGCCTAAGACCATGAGGTCCATGGTGTCCAGCCGGGCGTTGATGTCGGCCACCTCCCGGGACATGAGGACGCGGGGGCCTCATGGAACGAGACGCGTGAGGTCGCGAGCCCCATAGAGCAGGCGGCGCACCTCCATGACATGGTCGAGGACGACGTAGAAGACGAGATAGTGGCCCACCTCGAACCGTCGGTAGGTCTCGGGCCTGTCCTTCGCGGAGCGGTAGGGTGGCGAGGCGAACGGGTTCTCCCGATAGATAGACAGCTTACGTTCCAGCTCATCGACCAGGCGCTCCGCCGCACCGGGGTTGCCGAGCACATGGTAGAGGCGGTGGACGGCATCCTCCAGGTCGGAGAGGAAGAGCGGCAGGTAGCGGAGCTCGTAGGGCCCGTCAGGCATCCGCGAGGCCCTTCCTCACCGCATCGAAGACCTCGTCGTGGGAGAGCCGCACCGTCGTCGAGGCAGCCTGGGTGTCGGCCACGTCGAGGGCCGACTCGACCGTCCCGTTGATGTAGTCGAACTGGTCGATGCTCATCACGACCATCGTGCCGTAGCCGTTCTTCGTGAGGAAGACCGGCCCGTTTTCGATGACGTCCCGCTCGACGTCGGGAAAGTGGTTGCGGAGGTCCGACACCGGCCGGATGTTCATGGCGGGCTCCCCAGTCGACGATCGGTTATCAGAATCATGATAGCCAAATCGACTGCGACGAAACCCGTAAAGAATCCCTCCTTGAGCGGCAGAATGCCGCAACCGTTGCCCCACTCGATCGGCGTCGCGCGCTGAATCCATACCTGCCCCTGTTTGAGCACGTAGGGGCAGCACAGGGCCAAAGCAGGGGAACGGCTGGCTCAAGAGTCGACCACGACGACGATCTTGCCGTCTACGGTGCCCGCGTCCTGGGCGATGAGCGCGTCGCGGATGCGGGTGAGGGGGTAGACGGCGCCGCCCCGCGGCCCGAGGCCGTGCTCGGCGAGTCGGCGCGTGAGCACGACCGCGCGCATGGTCTCGAGGATCTGGCCGCTCATCCGAGGCGCTTGACGGCGTCGACGGGGCAGACCTCGAAGCAGGCGCCGCAGTGGAGGCAGTGCTCGGGCTCGATGGCGTAGGGGTCGCCCGGCTCGATGCAGCGCTGGGGACAGGCGCTCGCGCAGGCGCCGCAGCCGATGCAGGCGTCGGTGATGATGAAGCCCTTGGGCCTCGCCCTCCCCTCCCCCACCGTGTACGTCTGGCGGAAGATGGAGCGCTCGCCGAGATCGAAGTACTCGATCGCGAGGTCGGCGAGCTCGAAGACGACGCCGATGGATCGGGAGTCCCCGGGATAGACGTTCTGGAGGAGCGGCTGCTCGGCGAATATGCGGTCGATCCACGCCCCTTGCTCCGACTCGGGCACCGGCCTCGCCACCCCGCTCACCCGGATCATCTCGTTGAAGCGCGTGTGGACCACGAGCTGCGAGCGGCCATCGGCCAGAAGCTCCTCGCAGAAGTCCTTGCCCCGGGCTGTGAAGAAGAAGAGCCGCTCGGGACGGTCCTTGGGCTCCAGCGAGATGGCGCTCACGAGGCGAACCTGGGGCGCGCCCGAGGCGTCCACGGTGGCATAGGAGACGACGCCCACGAGGGCGACCTTTCGCAGGCAGGTGGCGGCATCCATGGGGCTCTCCTCAGATCGAGACGGGCTCGGGGGCGGACGTTCGCTCGAACTCGGCGGTGGGCTCGGGAACGGACGCGCCCTCGACGGCCTTCCAGCACTGGGGGTCCGGGGCGTAGAAGCTCCCTGACGTTCCCGCCGCGACGGCGGGGCAGCCCCGACAGAACCTGAGGAGCTCGCAGCGCGAGCACTTCTGGAACTCGCCGAGCTCGCGGAAGCGCTCGAAGGGGCCGAGCCAGAGGTCCTGGAGCCGATCCTCGAAGACGTTGCCGACGACGCTCCCGGCCACCCGGCGGCAGGCCATGACGTCGCCCTCCGAAGTGATGGTGAGGTGGCAGTCGCCGCAGTGGCAGCCGCCGCGGACGAGCCCGTCATCGGGCTGGTCGCTCGGATCGAAGGCGCCCGTCTCGTAGTCGTAGAGCGTCCAGAGGTGGTCCTTCCTGTTGAAGTAGGTCTGGGCGCCATGGGCCTCGTGCCACTGGAAGCGCTCGTCGCAGGCGGCGAGGAGCTCCCGGTAGCGCGCCGGCTCGATGCCCACGTCCTTGTTCCCCGCCGTGGGGCAGTAGCGCGAGAAGGCGAAGACGTCAGCCCCGGCCTCCACGACGACGTCGATGAGCCGGGGGATCTCGTCCACATTCGCCGCGGAGACGGTGGTCATGACGATGGCACGAATGCCTGCGGCCTTGAGCCGGGGGATGGCGTCGAGGGTCGCCCGGAAGGAGCCGGGCTTGCGGAACCAGTCGTGGGTGGCCTCGAGGCCGTCCAGCGAGAGCTGGTAGCGGACGACGCCGAGCTCCCGCATCCGGGCGACGGATTCCTCCGTGAGGTGGAAGGGGTTGCCCATCACCGTCACGCCGTAGCCGCCCTCGTGGACGAGGGCGAGGAGCTTCCAGAAGTCCGGGTGCAGGATCGGGTCGCCGCCGGTGAGGTAGAGATAGGGCCTTCGCCCGAAGGCCTCGCAGAACTCGAGGATCCGGGCGAAGGTCCACTCGATCTGGGCCCAGCTCATCTGCGCCGGGCGTCTCGCGACGTCCTCAGCGTAGAGGTAGCAGTGCTTGCAGCGCTGGTCGCAGGCGTCCGTGAGGTGCCACTGGAAGGCGAAGGGCTCGCCCGCGAGCGAAGGCTGGGGCACGGGGCTACTTGTCCGAGGCGCCGCAG
>CANRLS010000035.1 GCA_947631545.1 uncultured Atopobiaceae bacterium | reverse complement strand
CCTTCATCGGGATTCGCCAGCGAAAAGGCCCGGCGTTGCCGGGCCTTGCTGGCGTTGGTGGAGATGAAGGGATTCGAACCCTCGGCCTCTGCCATGCGACGGCAGCGCTCTCCCAGCTGAGCTACATCCCCGTGATTCGTGCGTCGGCAATTCTCCCATCAGGGCGCGCGGGCTGTCAAACGGCCATATCGCCGCCGAACGGCTAGCTGCCGCCCGCCTCCTGCTCGGCATCCGGGAGGTTCTGGCGCTCGGCCTCGTCGGCGAAGTTCGGATCCTCGGGCGTGATGAGCACGTCCTCCCCCATCTCGTCGTCCCAGTGGTGCAGAAGGACCGGCGTGAAGAGCCGGAGCCGCACGGCGAAGAAGAGCGAGAGCACCAAAAGGAAGACGAAGATGCAGACTTTGATGGCCATGCGCTCGAAGAAGACCTCGGTCCAGGAATCCACGTGGGTCATGATGATGGCGCCGATGCAGAGCACCCCGGTCCAAACGTAGATGAGGGTGACGGCCTGGCGCGGGTCGAAGCCCTCGCGCACGAGGCGATGCTGGATGTGGCCCTTGTCTGCCTGGCCGACGCTCACATGGGCCCGGTGCCGCCTCACGATGGCCGAGAACGTGTCGAGGATGGGGATGCCCGCGAGGACGATGGGGAGCATGAGCATCGTGATGCCGGCCACGCGGGTGACCGCGAGGAGCGAGATGCATCCCAGCACGAAGCCCAGCGTGAGGGCCCCGCAATCTCCGAGGAAGATCACGGCAGGGCTGAAGTTGTAGCGCAGGAACCCCAGGCAGGCGCCGCAGAGCGCGATGGCCAGGGCGGCCGAGTCGAGCCGGCCCTCGTTCACCGCGATGAGGAACATGGAGAGTGCCACGATGGCGGTGAGCCCGGATGCCAGACCGTCGAGGCCGTCGATGAGGTTGATGGCGTTGGCGAAGGCCACGAGGTAGACGACCGTGACCGGGTAGGCGAGCCAGCCGATGGACAGGAGCCCGCCCGCGAAGGGGTTCACGATGTTGCCCACGATGAGGCCCGAGGCCGCCGCCACGCCGGCGCCGACGATGAGGCCGATGAGCTTGGGGATGGGGCGCAGCGAGACGATGTCGTCGATGAGCCCCGTGAAGAAGACGATGCCGATGGAAAGCGCCAGGAGCCAGTAGTTCACGTGGAGCCCGGGGGCGGGCAGCACGACGACGGGCCAGTCCCAATAGGTGGTGCCCAGCCACTGGAGCCCGGCCGCGCCCGCGAGCGCGCAGATGACGGCGATCCCGCCCATGCGCGGGATGGGGCGCGTGTTGACCCGGCGTCCGCCGGGGTAGTCGACCGATCCCACGGCCACGGCGAGATGGCGGACCGCCGGCGTGATGAGGAGCGCGATGGCCAGGGCCGCGACGAAGAGCACGGCGAACGGCACCCACGCCATGGCCTCACCCCCTCTGCGCCCGCCTTCGGCCGAGCCGCGCGGCTCCTTCGACGGAACCGCGCGCTGGAACGCCGTCATTCTAGTGGGTATCGCATGAGCGGCCCGAGGCGGGCACCGGTGCGCTTTCGTTCGCAAGCATCGAAGATTGTCTAACGAGGCATCGCGGTTGCGGAGGAATCTCCGCCCGAACGCCCCAAGCCTTTGGCTTCCATTGGTCCTACCGTCCATCGACGGGCGCAAGCGCGGTCAGGAACTACATTTTATGGGGTGTTACCTGCGGATATACTACTGATACCGAAAGCGGGGGCCCAAGCGCGACGAGAGCTTCGCCACTGGACTTTCCGCCGCCGGCGGGTACCTTTCAAGCTGAATGCTCGTCCCCGCGGACAAACTGAGTGGCCCGTCACGAATACTTAGGGAATCCGCGACTCGCGTCTAGTACAGGAATCCTCCGTTGCTGAGGAAGCTGGAACACGCGGGCAGGACACCCACCTTTTGAGGTGGGGTCACTGAGGGTTCCCGCGTGGGACGACATTCGCGCGCATTCAGGGGGATCCGCAAGGATCCCCCTTTTGCGTGTCGCGATGCGGCGCGGCGCGGCGGCGCAGGCGAGCGGCACGGCGCGGCGATGCGGCGCGGCGCAGGCGGCGCGGGCATGTCAGCGCAGATGCCGCGGCATGACGAAGCCCCGAGCCGGCGGCTCGGGGCCTTCGAAGATGGGACGGTCCCCCGCGGTCGCGTCCCAGTTCCATGTCCGTCGATGCGGAACGGCTCCCCAAGGGAAGCGTCCCGGTCGCAGGGCGGGCTACTCCGATTCGGAAGCCTCGGCCAGGGCCTTCTTGGCCACGTCGCAGAGGGCGGTGAAGGTCTCGGCGTCGTCGTAGGCGATCTGCGCCAGCACCTTGCGGTCGAGCTCCACGCCGGCCAGCTTGAGGCCGTGCATGAAGGTGGAGTAGCTCATGTCGTTCATGCGGCAGGCCGCGTTGATGCGCTGGATCCACAGGCGGCGGAACTCCCGCTTCTTGTTGCGGCGGTCGCGGTACTGGTACTGGAGCGAGTGCTGCACCTGCTCCTTGGCGCTCCGGTAGGTGCGGGAGCGCGCGCCGTAGTAGCCCTTCGCCCTCGCGAACGTCTCGCGCCGCTTCTTCCTCGCCATCACGCCACGCTTGACTCGTGCCATGATCCTCAACTCCTCATGATTCGTCGTTCGATGGGGTCTCCGGCAGGCAGCCGGGGATGCTCAGAGCCGATGGGGCCCGCTACTTGCCGAGGCGGGCGTTCACCGTAGCGCGGTCGGCCTTGGAGACCTCGGTCTCCTTGCGGAAGTTGCGGATCCGCTTTGGCGACTTCTTGGTGAGGATGTGGCTCTTGAAGGCGTGGGCGTGCATGAGCTTGCCCGTGCCGGTGCGGCGAAAACGCTTCGCGGTGCCGCGGTGCGACTTCATCTTCGGCATATCTCGGATCCTTCCTTTCCCTTAGCCCTTGGCAGCGGGCCTCGCCGCGTCCTTGGGCGCATCGCCCTTGGCCGCCTTGGCATCGCCCTTGGCCGCCTTGGGCTCTGGCTTGTCGTCGAAGGCGCCCTTGATGGGGGCGATGAGCATGTGCATGTTGCGCCCCTCCATCTTGGGTTGCTGTTCGACGGTGGCAACGTCCTTGAGGTCGTTCGAGAGCCGCTCGAGCACGTTCAGGCCCTGCTCCGGGTGGGCCATCTCGCGGCCGCGGAACATGATCGTGATCTTCACGCGGGCGCCCTTGCGGAGGAACCGCAGGACGTGGCCCTTCTTGGTCTCGTAGTCGCCCACATCGATCTTGGGCCGGAACTTCATCTCCTTGACCTCGACCCGCGACTGGTTCTTGCGGGCCTGCTTGGCCTTCATGGCCTGCTCGTAGCGGTACTTGCCGTAGTCCATGATCCGGCACACGGGCGGATCGGCGTTGGGCGCGATCTCCACGAGGTCGAGGCCCTGCTCGTCGGCGACGCGCTGGGCGTCCATGATGCCGAAGAGCCCGAGCTGGGTCCCGTCGACGCCGATGAGGCGGCAGGTCCGGGCCGTGATCTGGCCGTTGATGCGTTGCCCGTCGTTCCTAGCTATGGCGCACACCTTCCTTCCTTGCCTCCGCGCCGTGTCCTCGGGCGCGGCCGTCGTGCCTTAGAACGAAGACCGGCGGCCCCTCGAGAGGAACCGCCGGCTGTCATGGCATGTGTGGATGCCCATGCTGTTGCCTCCGAGGCGCGGCGCCGCCAGCGGCGGCGTCTGCCCGGGCGATGGGCCCGTATCGCTCATGACCAGCCGGCAGCCCTGCCTCGGGCGCCGATCAGGTGGGGGCTTCGGGCGAAGCCCCGCTTCGCGGTGCGCTCCGGGAGCGCACGGGTCGGCATCTTACCAGAAGCGCGGGCGCGCCGCCGCTCCCGGGCGATGCGCTCAAGGCCCGAGTGGCCTCGGGTTGGCTTCGGCGGCCTAGGGCTCGTCCACCTGCACGATCCGCCAGATGAGGACGCCGAGGGCGGCGCCGACGAGCGGCGAGAGGATGAAGACCCACACCTGCTCGATGGGCAGCGTATCGCCCACGCCGAGCATGAGGAGCGCCGGGCCGAAGCTGCGGGCGGGGTTCACCGAGGTGCCGGTGAGGGGAATGCCCATCACGTGCACGAAGGCGAGGGTGCAGCCGATGATGATGCCCGCGAAGGGGGCCGTCTTCTCGCTCGCGGTGGAGCCGAGCACGGAGAGCACGAAGACGCAGGTGAGGATCGTCTCGACCAGGAAGGCGCCGACGCCGTTGAGGCCGATGGAGCTCGCCGCGTCGAAGCCGTTGGCGCCGAGGCCGAACTCGCCCGGCGCGTAGCCCGTGCACCACTCCACGGCCATGAGGAGCGCCGCCCCGCAGATGCCGCCGATGAACTGGGCGATCCAGTAGCCCACCATCTCGCCGCCGCTCATGCGGCCGTCGAGCCACATGCCGAAGGAGACGGCCGGGTTGATGTGGCAGCCCGAGACGTCGCCGATGACGAAGGCCATCGCGATGATGGAGAGGCCGAAGGCGACGGCGATGCCGAGGTTTCCGAGCGTGCCGCCGGCGATGGCGGCGCTGCCGCAGCCGAAGAGGGTGAGCACGAGGGTGCCGAACCACTCGGCGAAGTACTTCTTATAGGACGCGACTTCCATGGGTCCTCCCTAGGACGTGGAGCTTCGGGCGCCGCCCTGGCGCACGCGCCGCGACCGCACCGCAGCGCATGGCCGCGTCGAGCGCGAAGACCTCGGGCGACTCACGAAAGTGTAGGACTTCACCATAGAGAATCCACAAACCTCTACCATGAGCGGCATCGCTTCAGCCATTTGTTTACATGGCGGAAAGGCTGGGGCCCAGAATCCACCTCGACGCACCATGAGAGGACCATCATGAGCGACGCGCAGAGCCTTCCCCAGAGCCCCTACGACCTCATGCTCTCCGGCGCATGGTACGACGCCGGCGACGACGACCTCGAGGCCATGCGCGCCGAGGGGAACCTCATCGCCCACGAGTACAGCCTCACGCGGCCCGACGAGGCCGAGCGGCGGAGGGAGCTCCTGGAGCGGCTCCTCGGGCATGCGGGCGAGGGCATCGAGGTGCTGCCGCCCGTCTACGTGGACTACGGCAGCCGCGTGAGCGTGGGCGACGGCACCTTCGTGAACCACGGGGCCTACCTCATGGACGGCGGCGGCATCACCATCGGCAAGCGCTGCCAGATCGGCCCCTGGCTGGGGGCCTACACGGCCGCCCACCCGCTCGTGGCCGCAGAACGCGCGACGGGCCTCGAGAAGGCCTCCCCCATCGTCATCGAGGATGACGTCTGGGTGGGCGCGAACGTGGTCGTCATGCCCGGCGTGACCATCGGCAAGGGCAGCGTGATAGGAGCCGGGAGCGTCGTCACCAAGGACATCCCCGCGGGTGTCGTCGCCTACGGCAACCCCTGCCGCGTGGCGAGGGAGATCGATGACGGCGACCGGGTCTGCGGGCCGGATGGCTCCCCGGCGCCCGGGGCCGCAGACTGACCTCGCGACGGCCGTCCCGGCGCTCGCGCCATCGGCACGATCCGGCCTGAGGGCGCGTGGCTCATGGCTCGAAGACCTCGGGCGCACGGGGCCGTTGGCTCTCGGTTCAGCGTCCGCGCCCCCGCGCCAACGCGGCTCGAACGCGTCGGTTTCGGCGGTCACAACCCCCATGGCCAACCAGCTGATACAGGGCTCATTGCCCTCGGGCACGCCGAAATCGACGCTCCCGCCCGCGGCTCCCGATTCACCGCGAGCCAACGGCCCCGTGCCCTCGAGAGGCGAGCGAAGGGGCGGCCCCGCTCGACGCGAGCGGGGCCGGCCTTGGGTTGCAGCGCTTCGAGCGGGCCGCGCTAGAGGACGCTAGAGGACGGCCTTCTCCCAGGCGGCCTCGTCGAAGCCGAAGAGCGCGAAGCCGTCGCCCACGAGGATGGGGCGGCGGACCATCATGCCATTCGAGGCGAGGAGCTCGAGCGCCTCCTCCTCGCCCATGCCGGCGTCCAGGCGCTCCTTCACGCCCTCCTTGCGATAGAGCTGGCCCGAGGTGTTGAACATGCGACGGAGCGTGGTGCCGCTCTCGTCCTTCCAGGTGCGGAGCTCGTCGGCGGTGGGATTGTCCGTCTTGATGTTGCGCTCGACGTAGCCCACGTGATGGGCGTCCAGCCACTTCCTGGCCTTGGCGCAGGTGGAGCAGCCCTTGAAGCACAGGAACGTGAGGTCGCTCGCCATAGGTCCTCCCCTATCTCATCGATGCCGATTGCCAGCGTTGCCAATGTAGCCCCGAATGGGGCGAGGGCGGCATCGCTCCCGGAACGTTTCCAGAGACGGGCGGTGCGTGCGAGCTGTATGGCGGCCTCCAGGCGATTCGCGCGAGAGCGCGGGCGCCGATGCCGGCAGATGGTCCCCGCGCCGCATCAGAGCGCCCAGACGGGAAGGTAGAGCGTGCCGCCGGGCAGCGCGCCCAGCTCCCGCTTGAGGCAGATGATGCCGCCGGCGCCCACGCGGAGCCCCGAATGCTCGAGCGCGCCGAAGGACCTGACCATGCCCTTCTGCGGATTCGCCGTGCGCTTGACCTCCAGCGGGTGGAGCGCGCCGTCGCGCTCGAGGAGGACGTCGATCTCGCGCCCGTCGCGATCGCGGTAGAACCAGAGCCGTGCCGGATCGCCCGCGTTCATGACGGCCTTCCGCAGTTCCGCTACGACGTAGTTCTCAAGGACCGGGCCGGCCATGGCGCCCGCCTGGAGCGCCTGATGTACGGATGCGCCGGCAACCTGAGAGCCTCCGAATGTTCGGCTATTCTTACATCAGATGTAAGAATAGCCGAGTTTCTTACCGCGCGCCGCCGTCGAAGCGCCTGCGCTAGCCATCCTCCGGCTGGTACTCGAGGATGTCTCCGGGTTGGCAGTTGAGGGCGGCGCAGATGGCCTCGAGCGTGGAGAGGCGGACGGCGCTCACGTGGCCGTTCTTGAGCTTGGAGAGGTTCACGTTGGAGACGCCGACCCGCTCGGAGAGCTCCTTCAGCGACATCTTGCGATCCGCCATGACGCGATCGAGCCTCACGATGATCGGCACGCCGTCGCACCCCCTCCCCTTGCGCATCCCCGCCGGGGACACGATACCCGAAGGGCCGTTCGACCCCGTCGAATGGGCCCTCCGGGCGAGCGCGCAGCCGGCCCGTGCCCCCGTAGGGCCGGCCCCGCTCGCAGCTACACCGTCTCGTCCGAGAGCCGCTGCAGCTCGATGCCGTAGGTGAAGGCATGGGAGAGCAGGAGCAGGATGAGGAAGGCACCGAAGAGCGCGGGATCGAGGTCGAAGTCGGGGGGATTGACGAAGCTCGTCGCCTGCCCGGAGAGCCCGCCGACCGGGGCATAGCCGTCGTAGCCGCCCGCGAACTGGAAGAGCGAGTAGTCGAGGAAGTAGAAGCCCACGACCACCACAAGCCAGATGGAGAGCAGGGTGAAGGCGAGCCTGCGGATGGAGCGGCCCATCGAGGCGTCGAAGGGGCGCCCCTCGCGCATGGTCGCCACGATGGGGTCGAGCTCGAAGAGCACGATGAGCCCGAAGACGACGTAGATGCCGAACTCCGCCGCCCGTCCGACGCTGAGGCCGATGTCGATGGGATCGATGTAGTTCATCGGCTCGATGAGCCAGAACCCGCCGATCTGGAAGCCCCCGTAGCCGATGCCCTCGTCGAGGAGCGCGGCGGCGTTCCACGCGACGCTCACGGCGCAGAGCGCCAGGAGCACGACGCAGGCGATCTTGAGGATCCGGATGAAGACGGCGATCCTCCCGGCCAGCTTCACCATTCGATCGATATCCATCGTTCTATCTCCCATTTCCCGATGATGTCGGCGCGATCGTTGAGTTCGAGTGTCAAGAAGAATCTCATCGATCACGCGAGCGAGCGGGGCCGGCCCGTGCCCCCATAGGGCCGGCCCCGCTCGCCGCTACACCGTCTCGTCCGAGAGCCGCTGCAGCTCGATGCCGTAGGTGAAGATATAGGAGAGCAAGAAGAGGGTCAGCGAGGCGAAGAGAAGCGGGAGGTTCGCACTCGGAGGATCTGGTGGGATGTCTACTTCATATATGACGGGATCCCCGGTGATCTGTCCGCTCTCGATGAACTGCGTCATGCCGTTCGCCGCACCCGAGGCTTCGATGCTGAACGCATATTGCGTCCAGAAGACGCTCCATACGCACGCGAAGATCCAGAGCGCGAGGCAGACGAAGGCGAGGCATCTGATGTTGCGTCCCACAGAGACGTCGAAGGGGCGTCCTGCCTCTGCCGCCATCACGATGCGCTTGAGAAACACCAGCGCGATGATGCCGAGGACAAGGTAGCCGATGGTCTTGAACCTTGGAAGGATCTGCGTTGCCAGTACTCCGATATCGCTGATCATGTATTCATTGTGCACGATGATGATTCCCATGAAGTCATAGTCCGTGTAGCGGATGCCCTCTGGCAGCACCACCATTGCGTACATCGCGATGCAGAAGGCGCAGAACGCGATCCAGACGGCGAATATCACGAGAAAGACGTTGATGGTGATCCGCAGGCTTCTCGCCCTTCGCCGCATTTTAGCCAAATCCATAGCTACCCCTCCGTATCTATCTTTCTAGTATCTGAATTTACGAACAGGACCATATGCATATTTGCAATGATGAAGACCTTCCTCATTATTCAGATACTAGGCAACGGCATCAACAGGGCTTTATTAATGGCAGATATAATCATACTGATACACTCTAATCAGTCCATATTTTCCATCGCCCCAACCATAATAGGAATCGATTTGATAGGGTCCACTCTTCTCAAATGTCGATTGGTAGGTTATATTCTTATATGTGAAATCATAACTTGTAACATTCATATATGAGTCTTGAATCGTCTTATATTGATATAATACGCGCTCTGTAAATGAGCAAGGTGCGGCAATCCCCGCATCACTTGCCCGTGCTATAGATGGTGAGATGCCCAAAACGGCTGTCAATGCGATGAACAGAGCAACCATAGTCTTGCCGATAATCTGTTTCGTTCCCTGGTTCATGCTTTTCACTTGTTTCTCCTTTTCAGTATGTATGATTGACCTTTCAGACTACGTCCTTGGCTATTACCTCCCTTCTCGAATGAGGTTCAAACGATTTCCGAACTTTCGTGTACGGCCCAGATTCAACTGGGCGGTCACCGCTGCGGTAGAACCGGGCGTAGAGGCGCTTCAGGCGAGCAGCGTCCCACGTGCCCGCGCCTCGGCGCTTGAGCCAGACGAGCCGATGGTCGCGGATGAGGTAGAACCCGTCGCAGATGCCGTCGATGGTGCCGAGGAGATGGCTCGAGACGAGGATCCCCCTCCCCTGCCGCGCCATCGTCTGGATCGCGCGCTCGAAGACCCGCACGTTATGGAGGTCGAGGCCGTTCGTGGGCTCGTCGAGGAGGAGGTAGCGAGCGCCGCACATGAGGGCGACGGCGAGCGCCGTCTGCTGACGCATGCCCTGGGAGAGCTTGCGGACGGGTCGGTCGAGGTAGCTGGAGATGGCGAGGAGGTCCGCGACGGCCCCCACCTTGCAGGGGGCGTGCCAGAGCCCCCGGGCGAGCTCGAGGTGCTCCCTCGGCGTGAGGGCGGGGTGCAGGAGCTCGCCGTCGCTCGCGACGTAGAGGAGCTCCCGGCGCACGAGGACGTCGCTCGCGATCCGGCCGTCGACGGAGAGCGCCACGGCGCGACGGCCTCGAAGCGGCTGCTCGGCGAGGGCCCGCATGAGGGTCGTCTTGCCCCAGCCGTTGGGGGCGACGAAGCCCCGCACCTCGCCCGGGCGGAGGAGGAAGTCCGCGCCCTCGTAGACGACGTGGCGCCCGTAGGCGAGGTCCACGTCCCAGGCGACGAGGGCGACGGGGCCCGCCGCCGCCCTTCGGCGCGAGCGGTCGCCGCCCGCGAGGAGGGAGGCGCCGAAGGCCACGGCCGCGAACGAGACGCCGAGTACGAAGAGCCCGCGGGCGGGCGCGAGGGCGGCCGGCGCGAGGCTCGCCACCGATTGCACGGGATCGGCGCCCGCGAAGCCCACGACCCTCGGCACATCGAAGTACGAGACGGGGATGAGCGCGAGGGCCTCCGGGGAGACGAGGGGATTGCCGTAGTAGACGCCGAGCGCGGGCAGGAGGGCGAGCGCGAGGGCCACGCCCGCGCCGGCGCGCGCATCGCCGAAGAGCCGACCAGCGCCGAGCCCGACCGCGAGGAGGAGCGCGTTTCCGAGGAGGATGAGGCCCCACGCGTCGACGGTCGCGGCGAGCGCCGTGGTCTGGACGACCTCGCCCGCGCGGGTGAAGACGATGGGGTAGCCAGGGTCCCCCATGCCATTGGCGATGAGCGCGAAGAGGCCCGCGGGGAGCGTGGAGAGCGCGAGGACGGCCGCGATGGCGACGCTTCCCGCCGCGAGCTGCCAGAGGTAGCGCGCCCTCCCGCTCAAGGGCGCCGTGCCGAGGAGGCGCTCGCGCCGGGTGGCCGCGCCCTCGAGGAGCGCGACGAGGGCCGCCGGCGCGAACCAGATGACGGAGAGCGCCCCCATGGCGGCGGGCACGAGCGAGAGCAGCGGCAGCTGGGCGGTGCCGGCGAGGCCGGACTCGGGATGCTCGGCGAGCCAGGCGCAGAGCCGCTCGGCGCACGCCGCGTAGGCGCTGGCATGCGGCGTCGCGCCCGGCGATGCGGCCTCCGCCCGGCCCTCTGCCTCGAAGTAGCCCTCCATGGCCTCGTAGAAGGCGGCGTCCTCACCCGCGACGCTCGCCCGACGGGCCTCCATGATGCGCTCGTTCATCTGCCTTTCCGCCGCGCTCGCATCTGGCGGCAGGTCGCGAAGGCGCTCCTCGGTGTACGGCTCGTAGGCCATGGCCTCGTCGATGAGCGTCTGGCTCCCGAAGGCCTCGCCGCCGACGACGAGCGGCACGAGGAGCGCGAGCGCGAGGAGGGCTGCGAGCGCATAGGGCAAGGGCTCGCGCGAGAGCGCCTTCAGCAGGTAGCGCGCATAGATCATGGCCTTCCTCCCCTCGCTTCCACGTGCCGTTCTCGGCTTGGCCTCGCGGCTGCGCGCAGCCCCTCGGACCTCAGCGCTTGAAGTGCCTGCCGCCGACGGGCCGCTGCGTTCGGGCGGTGGGAGCGGGATCGGCGAGATCCCCCACCTGCGTGGCGGCTGGATCGACGCCGGGCCACGAGGCGCCGTTCGGCTCGAAGGCCATGCCGCCCGAAGCCGCCTTCGCGCGAGGACGAGCGCCCCGGGCGGGCGATGCGGCGACGCGAGGCTCGACTCCCCCGCCCGGTCGTCCGGGCGCGCGCGGCGCGGGAGCGCTCTGCTCGGCCGCGTATCCGACTGCGGATTCGACCGCCCCCTGCTCCCGAGCCGTTCCGTAGAAGGCCTCGAAGAGCCCCACGAGCCCATCCGCCGAGCCCAGCCCCTGGGACCTCTCCACCCAGACGAGGCGCCGGTCTCGGATGAAGTAGCACCCGTCGCAGAGCTCGTCCAGCACGTCCGCGACGTGGCTCGAGACGAGGATCCCGCGCCCGGCGGCCGCCATCTGGCGCACGGCCCGTTCGAAGACGACGACGTTCGTGGGGTCGAGGCCGTTCGTGGGCTCGTCGAGGAGGAGGTAGCGGGCACCGCACATGAGGGCGATGGCGAGCACCGCCTGCTGGCGCATGCCCTGGGAGAGCCTTCTCGTCCTCTGCGAGAGGAATCCCGTGATGGCGAGCGCCTCCGCCACCTCGTCGACGTCCAGAGCGGAGCCCCAGAGGCGCTTCGCCATCCGCAGGTGGTCGCGCACCGTGAAGCCGGGGTGCAGAAGCTCGCCGTCGCTCGCGGCGTAGAGGACCTCGCGGCGCACGGCGAGGTCGCTCGCCGGTTGGCCGTCGAGCGTGAGCGCCACGGCGCGGCGGCCCCGAAGCGGCTGCTCGGAGAGGGCCCGCATGAGGGTCGTCTTGCCCCAGCCGTTGGGTGCGACGAATCCGCGCACCTCGGATGCCGGCAGGCGGATGTCCGCGCCCTCGTAGACCACGTGCCGCCCATAGGCGAGGCTCACGTCCGACGCTGAGAGGGCCCTGTCGCACGCCCGCGCCACGACGGGGCGCGCCCGAGTGAAGCCCCCCGCCGCCAGCGTGAAGGCCGCAAGCGAGGCCACGAGCCAGAGAGCGAGCACGAAGGGCCCCCGTTCGGGCGAGAAGACGAGGGGCACGTCGCCGCCGGGCCCCGTCGTCGGGAAGACCGTCGGGTAGGCGACGATGCGCATGAAGTCGAGGTACGACGTGGGAAGCCAGGCCATGGCGCCCTCGGGGACGAGGCCGTTCACGTAGTAGCGGTCGATGAGCGGGACGCAGGCGATGGCGAGGGCGCAGACGGCCCCTGCGAGGCCACTCTTGGAGAGGTGCGCCACGCCCATCGACACGGAGAGGATGACGAGGTTCCCCAGGACGAGCATCCCCAGCGCTTCGAGGTAGGCGGCGAGGGCCGTGCTCTCGACGAACTCGCCCTGACGGTAGAAGACGATGGGATAGCCCGGGTCGCCGAGGCCGTTCTGCATGAGGTAGAAGAGGGCCGACGGCAGGTAGGCCGCGAGGAGGACCGCCACCGTGGCCAGGCAGCCCGCCCCGTATTGGGAGAGGAAGCGTCGCCAGCCGGGCACGGGCGCCGCGCCGAGGAGCTTGTGCCGCTTGGTGGCGTCGGCGAGCGTGAGGGTGATGGGCACCGCCGCGAGGTACCAGACGGCCACGGGCACGGTTTGGTACGAGGCGCCGAGCGCATAGGGCAGGTGGAAGAGGAAGGGCAGCTCCTCGATGGCGACGACCTCGGAATCGGGGTGCTCGGCCAGGTAGAGCGAGATGCGGTGCGCCGCCTCGTCCATGGGCGCAAGGCCGCCCGGCTGCTCCGCCTCGAAGGCGAGGTAGTCGTTCAGCGCATCGTAGAAGGCCTTGGCATCCGTGGCGCCCCCGACCGCCCCGCGAAGCCGCTCCTCCTCGCGGTAGAACTCGCGCGTGGCCTCGGGCATGGCATCGAGGATGTCGCTGGACGGGCTATGGGAGATGGATGCGTAGTTCTGGCGGAAGACCGGGCGCGAGAACCCCAGAGGCTCGCTGGGGAACATCAGGCTCCAGAGGAGCGGCAGGAAGAGGAGGAGCGCGAGGACGACCGCGTAGACGTAGAGCGCCGCGTTCCTCGTGAGCGCCTTGAGCAGGTAACCGCAGTAGGCCATAGCGGGCCTCCCCGATTGAAGTTAACGTGTCTCGTTAACTCATTAAAGCGCTACATTAACTTCGGGTCAAGCGCGATCCACCGAGCAGCCCGCTCGCGACGTGCGGCCGCAGAGCGCGC
>CANRLS010000034.1 GCA_947631545.1 uncultured Atopobiaceae bacterium | reverse complement strand
TTGCCTGCGAGAGCACGCGAAGGAGCTGCCATGGCCGCTGAGAGCCCGCACGATCCACACCGCGCAGAACGAGAGACGGAGCCGACCGCGGCTCCCGAGGTCGCGCCGCAAGCGCAAACGGCGCCCGCGGCGAAGGCGGCGCACAGCGCCTCGCCGGCGTCGGCGCCGGCGCACCCCGACGAGCTCGCGCCCTACAGCGCGGCGCTCGAGAAGGGCCTCGACGCCATGAGCCCCTTCGAGGTCAAGGACCTCCTCATCTCCTACGCCAGAAGCGACGCCAAGAAGAAGGCGATCGCGTTCCTGAACGCGGGGCGCGGCAACCCCAACTGGATCTGCACCGTTCCGAGGGACGCGTTCTTCTGCCTGGGTCGCTTCGCCATGAGCGAGGCCCGGCGAACGTCCTCCGAGCCCGCCGCGGGCCTCGCCGGCGAGCCGTCCGAGGCCGGCTCGGCCGAGCGGTTCCTGGCGTTCCTCGACGCGGAAGGGGCGGCGGACGAGCCGAGCGAGCGGGAGGCCGCACGGTTCCTCAAGCGCGGCTTCGACTACCTCACCGCGCCCGTTCCCGAGGGGCTCGGCCTCGCGCCCGACGCGCTCGTCCATGAGTGGACGGAGGGCATCGTCGGCTGCGAGTACCCGGTGCCCGACCGCATCCTCGGCGCCACGCAGGAGATCCTTCGCCGCTACCTCGTGCAGGAGATGGACGGCGGCGAGTGCGAGGCCGGCCGGCCGAGCGTGCCCGTCGGTCAGAGCGCGCCCTACGACCTCTTCGCCACCGAGGGCGGCACCGCCGCCATGTGCTACCTCTTCTACAGCCTCAAGGCGAACTTCCTCGTGAATCCGGGCGACCGGATCGCGCTCATGACGCCGATCTTCACGCCCTACATCGACATCGCCGCGCTCGACGACTTCCACTTCGACGTCACGCGGGTGAACGCCAGCGCCATGACGGCGGACGGCCTCCACGCCTGGCAGTATCCCGACGAGGAGCTCGACAAGCTGAGGGATCCCTCGATCAAGCTCCTCTGCCTCGTGAACCCGTCGAATCCGCCGAGCTACGCGCTGGACGAGCGCTCGCGCAAACGGCTCGTCGACATCGTCAAGCACGACAACCCGGAGCTCATCATCGTCACGGACGACGTCTACGGCACCTTCGTGCCGGGCTTCCGCTCGATCATGCACGACCTCCCCTACAACACGGCGCTCGTGTACTCCTTCTCCAAGTACTTCGGCGCCACCGGCTGGCGGCTCGCCGCGATCGCCCTCGCCCACGAGAACGTCTTCGATGCCAGGATCGCCAAGCTGCCGCATGACGAGCGGCAGGTGCTGCTCGAGCGCTACCGCGAGCTCAAGGAGGACGGCGCCGCGCTCAGGTTCTGCGACCGGCTCGTCGCGGACTCCCGCCTCGTGGCCCTGAACGGCACGGCCGGGCTCTCCACGCCCCAGCAGGTGCAGATGTCGCTCTTCGCGCTCCACGCGCTCCTCGACGCGAAGGACGCCGGCGGCGCCTACAAGTCGCGGATGCGCGAGGTCGTGGGCGAGCGGCTGGGCGCGCTCTGGCGCTCGCTCGGCTGGACGCTCGAGCCAGATCCGCTCCGCGCCGGCTACTACTCCATGCTCGACCTCGAGATCTGGTGCACGCGCATCTACGGCGCGGCGTTCTTCGCCTGGCTCAAGGCGCGCTACCGGCCCATCGACGTCGTGCTCAGGCTCGCCAGGGACACGGGCGTCGTGGTGCTCGCGGGCGACGGGTTCGACGCCCGGAAGTGGAGCATCCGCGTGGCGCTCGCGAACCTCGACGCCGACGACTTCACGATGCTCGGCGGGCGCATCGCCCAGATCCTGGACGAGTACCACCGGGCCTGGCAAGACGAGGCCGCGAGCTAGGGAGCGCTGCCCGGAGGCCGCGCGAGCGCCTCCCCGCACAGCCGGGCGACTGCCGCGCGCATTCACGCGAACCACCGCGCACGGCGCGGCACGGATACGAAGGGAAGGAACGAACATGGCCTGCACGACGATGCTGGTGGGCGCCAAGGCGTCGAACGACGGATCGACGATCATCGCCCGAAACGAGGACTGCGAGAACGGCGACTTCAACGTCAAGAAGTTCGCCGTGGTGATGCCGGAGGACCAGCCGCGCACCTACACCGGGGTGACGAGCCACCTCACGATCGAGCTCCCCGAAGACCCGCTCCGCTACACCTGCACGCCCAACGTGGATCCGTCGGACGGCGTCTGGGCCGAGACCGGCATCAACGCGGCGAACGTCGCCATCACGGCCACCGAGACCATCTCGTCCAACGCCCGGGTGCTCGGCGCCGACCCGCTCGTGGTCTATGATCCCGCCACCGGCGCGCCCGGCGGCATCGGCGAGGAGGACCTCGTCACCATCATCCTCCCCTACGTGAGAACCGCCCGTGAGGGCGTGGAGCGCATGGGCAGGCTCCTCGAGGAGTACGGCACCTACGAGATGAACGGCGTGGCCTTCGCCGACGAGCACGAGGTCTGGTACATCGAGACCATCGGCGGCCACCACTGGATCGCGCGGCGCGTGCCCGACGACTGCTACGTGGTGCAGCCCAACCGCATGGGCATCGACCGCTTCGACTTCGAGGACGCCTTCGGCGAGCAGAGGGACTACCTCTGCTCGGCCGATCTCGCCGAATGGATGGCCGAGAACTTCCTCGACGTGAGCTACGGCGTGGACGATGCCGAGCGCTCCCCCAAGTACGCCGGGCTGCCCAAGGTCTTCAACCCCAGGGACGCCTTCAGCAGCCGCACGTGGTTCGACATGATCTACAACAACCCGCGCGCCTGGTACATCTACGCCACGCTCAACAACACCACGCCGGAGTTCCGAGGTCCCGAGCCCAAGTACAAGGTTGAGTCGATGGACATCCCCTGGTGCCTGAAGCCCGAGCGGCTCATCTCGGTGAACGACGTCAAGCAGATGCTGGGCACCACCTACAACGGCACCATCTACAACTGCTACGGCAACCTCGGCACCAAGGAGAGCCGCCGGCTCTACCGGCAGGTGGGCATCAACCGCACCTGCGAGACCTCCATCATGACGGTGCGCCCCTACGCGCCCAAGGCCTGCCGCGCCATCCAATGGGTGGCCATGGGGTCGGTGCCCTTCAACACGGCGATCGCGATCTTCACCAACGTCGAGAAGGCCCCCGCCTACCTCGACACGACGCCGCGCATCTCCACCGACGACTTCTATTGGGCGATCCGGCTCATCTCGGGCCTCGCCGACCCGGAGTTCTTCGAGAACGAGAACGACATCACGGCCTACCAGCAGGCGACTCTCGCCCTGGGCTACGAGGCCATGCACCGCATGGACGCCGAGCTGGCCGCGGGCGACGTCTCGGACGAGGCGGCGAGGGAGCTCTTGGAGGCGAGCAACGAGCGCCTCTGCGAGGCCGTCAAGGCCAAGACGGACGACCTCCTGGCGCGCGTGCTCTACAACCGGAGCCTCGAGATGAAGAACCGCTTCAGCGCCTCCGACCACTAGCGGCGGCAGGATCGCGCCTCACGGCCACGTGCCGCGCGCGACCGGCTGGCGCGAACGGCGCCGCCCGCCGCGTGCGCGAGCCCGGCGCACGGGTTGTGGGACACTCTCCGAACAGGGGGAGTGTCCCTTTTCCGTGGCGCGACGTGGGAGGCGCGAGATGGCTGACATCAAGAGGGTCGGGTTCGTGGGGTTGGGCATCATGGGAGCGCCCATGGCCAAGAACCTCCAGAAGGCCGGCTTCGAGCTCCACATCTGGGCCCGCCATCCCGAGGAGGCCCAAGAGCTCGTGGCGGGGGGCATGATCTGGCACGAGAGCCTCGCCGAATGCGCGGCGGCCGTGGACGCGCAGATCACGATCGTGGGCTTCCCGCCCGACGTCGAGGCCGTCTACCTCGGCAAGGACGGCATCATCGCCAACGCCCGGCCCGGCGCCTACGTGATCGACATGACCACGTCGAGCCCCACCCTCGCCCAGCGAATCGAGGCCGAGGCCGCCGCCCGCGGCCTCCATGCTCTCGACGCGCCCGTGACCGGCGGCGACGTGGGCGCCCGCGACGCCACGCTCGCCATCATGGTGGGCGGCGCCGAGGACGACTACGACGCCTGCCTGCCGCTCTTCCGCGCCATGGGCACCGCCATCAGCCACATGGGCGGTCCCGGCATGGGCCAGCACACCAAGATGGCCAACCAGATCATGATCGCGGGCGCCATGGCGGGCGTCTGCGAGGGGCTCTCCTACGCCAGGGCCAAGGGCATCCCCATGGAGCGCGTCTTCGGGGCCGTGAAGACGGGTTCGGCTGCGGGAACGCAGCTCTCGGGCTACGCGCCGCGCATCATCAAGGACGACTGGGCGCCCGGCTTCAAGATCAAGCACTTCGTCAAGGACCTCCGCATCGCCCGCGAGGAGGCCGAGGACGCGCACCTCGACCTCGACATGCTCCGCCAGGTGCTCCTCAACTACGAGAACCTCATGCTCCGGGACTTCGGCGAGAACGGCACGCAGGCGCTCATGAAGTTCTACGAGAGCGGCGACTAGCGCCGCCAGGGAAGGGCGAGCGCTGGTTGGACGATTGCGCGCCGAATGCGCAACCGCGCAACCGCGCACCGCGGTGGTTGCGCTCCGGGGCGCCGTTCATCGCGGATGGATGCACCTTCCTCGTGGCAAGGGCCATCCGCACCCCGATCCAAGACGTGAGCCGGCGTCGCGACGGCCGATGGTCCGCGGCCGAATCTCAGAACGCGCGGACGAGCTCGGGCGAGAGCGTGCCCAGGCTCCGGAGCGGACGGCCGGCGCCGTCCCGATAGCGCGTCCCCGACGGCGCGCGCTCCGCGAGCGCCGCTTCGACGAGGTAGTTCCTATGCCTGGGCTCCGCCGCGCCCGGATTGGGCCGCACGTCGGCGAGGCCCTCGAAGCGCACGCCCTGGAGCCCGCCCGCGCCGCGGCGGCGCCCCCGGCGAGCCGGCATGGGGCGGCGCCCGCTCGAGTAGGGTAAGTAGTGTAGGGCGACGGTTCGGGAAGGCGGGCGAGCGGCGATGAGCGCGATCGGGTCATTCATCCAGAGGCTGAACGGGCCCGACTACTACAAGCCCTTCACCTGGGAGTTCTGGCGTTCGCTCTTCGTCAACTTCTACCTCTTCAACATCCTCGGCCACTGGGCCGAGATCCCCTATTGCACCTTCATGGACCGCTGCTTCGGCATCGTCGACGAGAACTACGAGCTCTGGACCGATCCCTGGTTCAAGCCCTATTGGGTCTACGGTTCCGGCGTCGTGGTGATGACGCTCGTCATAGAGCCGCTCAAGGAGTGGATGCTCGCCAAGTTCAAGACGACGTGGGGCGCGGCGCTCATGACCTTCGCCATCGCCACGGGCGTGGCGGCGTTCCTGGAGACGGCCTTCGGCTTCATCTGCAACCAGCCGAACGAGCTCGGCGTCTATCCCTTCTGGGACAACTCGCAGCTGCCCGGGAACATCCTCGGGCAGGGCTGGATCGTGAACGACCTCGTCATGGGCGTCATGTGCGTGCTCTACGTGTGGCTCATCTACCCCGCCATCTGCAAAGGGCTCCGGGCGATGGGGCCCTTCGGCGCCAACGTGCTCTTCGGCGTGGCGAGCTCGCTCTTCGCGCTGGCGACGGTGCTCTCCTACGTCTAGCCGGCGGCGCGCGAGCGGGCGGGCGGAAGGCGGCCGCGGGGCGACAGAGAGAGGAAGACGAGCATGGATCGGGCATTCACCGAAGATCCCTTCGCCGAGGGCGACCCGGCGGAGGCCGTGACCAAGAGCGCGCTCCGCGCCTGGCAAGGCGACATCACCGAGCTCTCCGTGGACGCCATCGTGAACGCCGCGAACCGGAGCCTCATGGGCGGGGGCGGCGTCGATGGCGCGATCCACCGGGCCGCGGGGCCGAGGCTCCTCGAGGCGTGTCGCCTCCTGGGCGGCTGCGAGACCGGCGAGGCCGTCATCACCAAGGGCTACCGGCTGCCGGCCAGGTGGGTCATCCACACGGTCGGGCCCATCTACGCCAACCACGCGCCGGAGGAGGATGCGCGCCTCCTGGCCTCGTGCTATACGAGCTCGCTCGACCTCGCGCGCGAGTTCGGGCTCCACTCCATCGCGTTCCCGGCCATCTCCACCGGCGTCTACGGCTACCCGCTCGCCGCCGCGACGAAGGTCGCCGTGGCCACGGTGCGCGCCTGGCTCGCCGCCCGCCCCGATTGGCCGATGGAGGTCATCTTCTGCTGCTTCGACGCCCGGACCCTCGCCGCCTACGATCGGGAGCTTTCCGCATGACGGCCCGCGCGCCCGAAACCGCGCCGCCGGCTGCGCCGGCGATCAGGGTGGCGACACCGGACGATGCGGAGTCGATTCGCGCTATGTACGCGCCGTGCGTACGCGAGACGGCCGTCACCTTCGAATACGATGTGCCCTCTGTGCGCGAGATGCGGCAGAGGCCGCCCGGCTCCTAGGGCAGCTGCTCCTGCTCGAGGCGCCAGAACGCGCCCCGCTTGGCCATGAGCTCATCGTAGGTGCCGTCCTCCACGATGGCGCCGCCCTCGAGGACGACGATCCGGTCGCAGTCGCGCACCGTGGAGAGCCTATGCGCCACGACGATGCGCGTGCAGTCGAGGGCGCCGAGCGCCCGGGCGATCCGCTTCTGCGAGAGGCTGTCGAGCGAGTTCGTGGCCTCGTCGAAGAGAAGGAGCCCCGGCTTCGTGGCCACGGCGCGCGCGATGAGGATCCTTTGGCGCTGGCCGCCGGAGAAGCCGCCCTCCTCGCCCACCGGCGTCTGGAGCCCGAGCGGGAGCGCGCGGATGTCGCTCGCGATGTCGGCGAGCTCGGCCGCCTCCCACACCTCCTCCTCCGAGAGCCAGGGATCCGAAGCCGCGATGTTCGAGAAGAGGTCGCCCTTCATCAGCCGCTCGCCTTGCAGCACCGCGCCCACCGAGCGCCTGAGGCTCGAGGCGTCCACCGAGGCGATGTCTCGCCGGTCGATGTAGACGGCGCCGCGCTCCGGTTGCTCGAAGCCCAGCAGCAGCCGCAGCAGCGTCGACTTGCCGCACCCGCTCTCGCCGACGATCGCCAGGTACTGGCCCTCGGGCACCGTGAGCGAGAGGTCCTTCACGATCTCGGGCCGCCCGGGCCCGTAGGAGAAGGTGACGTTCTCGAAGGCCACGTGGCCCCGCACGCGCGAGATGACCGGCCGGTGCTCGCCCGTCTCGGGCCTGGCGGCGAGGAAGGGCTCGAGCATCTCGAGCCGGGGAAGGACCGAGCCGAGGTCGGTCGCCGTGCTCGCGAGCTCGCTGCAGGCGCCCGCCAAAAGGCCGAACGCCGCGGTGAACGCCACGAAGTCGTCCACGGGCACGTGCGCGCCGAGCGCCACCACGTAGAAGGCGATGGTGCCCGCGAGCGAGACGGCGAGCGAGGCCGCCCCCGCGAGCCGCTGCACGAGCGGCCCGTTGTAGAGGATCCGCGCGGTCCGGGCGTAGGAGCGCGCCCAGATGCCGAAGCCCCGGTCCTCGGCCCCCGCGAGCTTGATCTTGCGCATGCCGCGCAAAAGCTCGTACTGCCAGCCGTTGAGCTCGGCGTCGAGCGCGAGGCGCCGCCTCGTCACGCCCACCTGCACCACGCCCGTGAAGAGCGCCACGAGCACGGTCCCCAGCGTGACGAGGAAGGCCG
Source organism: uncultured Atopobiaceae bacterium (assembly GCA_947631545.1). GTDB lineage: Bacteria > Actinomycetota > Coriobacteriia > Coriobacteriales > Atopobiaceae > CANRLS01. The sequence continues at coordinate 6,303 of CANRLS010000034.1, read as the reverse complement.
GCAGCGTGAGCGACGACGCCAGCGAGAAGATCATCACCAGGTAGACGAGCGAGAACACGGCGTTCATCACGACGCCGATGGCGGTCTCGGCCACGCTCATCGTGGCATCGTTCACCGCCTCGAGCCGAAGCTCCAGCTCGCCCGAGCGAAAGCCCCGGAAGAACCGCGCGGGCAGGGAGAGGAGCCGCATCGCGAGCGCCGAGGCCAGGGTCACGTTGAGGCGCGTGCCGATGCCGCTCACGACGAGGCCCCGAATGGCCTCGAGGAGCGCCTTCGACACGGTGACGCCCGCGAAGAGGGCGAAGGGCGGCGCGAGCACCCACGCGTCCCCGGCATCGACGATGGGGCCGAAGGCCATGCGCGTGAGGGTCGGCACGAGAAGTCCCACGAGCGTGGCGCAAACGACGGCGACGAGGAGCTTCAGCCAGTCGCTTCGCCCCACCGAGCCGGCGAGGAACGCCACGAGGTCGCGAACCGAGAGCTCGCGGTCGGGAAGGGGCCGGTAGAAGCAGTAGGCCTCGGGCCTCACGGCCCTGGCGCCCCGGCTCCCCACCCGCACGGTCTCGCCGCTCGCGGGGTCTTCGAAGCGATAGCCCGAGCGCCCCGGCAGAAGGGCCACGGGCGTGTCGTCCTCCAGGAACCCCAGCATGGGGCCGATGGCGTCCCTGGTCCAGCCCGCGTCCAGGCGCACCTGCCGATACATCACGCCGAGCGGGCGCGTGTGGTAGTCCATGAGCGAGCGGATCCCGCCCGCGGCGCGCGGCGCCTGCCGGGGGCGGAGCCCGAAGAACGCGAGCACCTGCGCGATGGCGAGGTTCGCCTGGCGGCGATGCTCGCGGTCGAGCACCGTGTCGCGCCCGGTCACGGCGTCGGAGAGCACCTGGAAGGCATCGGCCAGCCGCTCGCGGTTCCCGCGCTCGCGCTCCTCGATCTGGCTCTGGAACCACGTCGCCACGGCGCTCACTCCCCAGCCACGAGCCGGGCGTAGGCGCCGCCCCTGGCCAGAAGCTCGTCATGGGTGCCGCGCTCGGCCACCCGCCCGCGCTCGAGCACGACGATCTCGTCGCAGCCGCGCACCGTCGAGAGCCGGTGCGATATCACGACGAGCGTGACGCCGCGTTTTCGGATGTTCTCCATCACCCGGCGCTCGGTCGCCGGATCCAGCGCGTTCAGCGCCTCGTCGATGACGAGGATCGAGGGATCCATGGCGAGCACCCGGGCGATCTCCAGCCGCTGGCGCTCGCCGGACGAGAGGTCCGCGCCGTCCTCCTCGATCACGCTCGCGTAGCCGTCTGGGCGCGCCATGATCCGGTCGTGGACGCAGGCGTCGCGCGCGGCGAGGATGAGCTCGTAGTCCTCGATGGTGTCGTCCCAGAGCCGGAGGTTCTCGGCGATGGTGTCGTTGAAGAGCACCACGTCCTGGTCCACGGCGGCGACAGATCCCGTGCGCACGGCCTTGGGAATGGTCGCGAGCGGCCGCCCGTCGATGGCGACCTCGCCATGCCACGGCTGGTAGAGGCCGCAGATGAGGCCCGCCAACGTCGATTTGCCCGACCCCGACTCGCCCACGATCGCCAGCGAGCGGCCCGGCTCCACGGAAAGCGAGATGCCCTCCACCACCGGCGCATCCAAGGGGGCGTAGCCGAAGATCACGTCGGAAAGACCGATGGCGCCGCGGAGCTTCTCCAGCGGCTCGACGGCCGAACCGTCCGCACCGTCCGCGCCCGCCGCATCCGCGCCGTCCGCGCCCGCCGCAGGCGCCAGGCTCAGCTCCCGGCCCTCGGAGAGCGGGTCGTCCTCGTAGCCCATCACGTCGTCGGTCCTGTCCATCACGCCCTGCATCTGCAGAAAGCCCTTGAGGGTCTCCGCGAGCTCCTGCGCCGGCGCGATGAAGCCCGAGAGGTAGCCCTGGAAGGCGAGCACCATGCCCAGCGTGAAGCTCCCCTCCATGACCATCCAGAGGCCCGCCGCCAAGACGGCGGCGCTCACCACGGCGCTCACCACCTTGGCCACGAGCCCCAGGTACTCATCGGTCCGCGTGGCGAGCACACGCTGGGTTCCGAGCCCCGCCTGCAGCCCCGACCAGCGCTGGAAGACGCTCAGCTCCGAGCCGGAGGCCTTGATGGGCTCGATGGTCGCGATGTCCATGAGCGTCTCGTGGGCGAGGTTCGCCTCGTCGCGGAGGCGCACGGCGATGATGTCGGCCTGCCGGCGGGCGATGAGGCGCGCCATGATGAGGTTCACCGCGAGCGAGACGAGCCCCATGAGCGCGAGCACCCACGAATAGCAGAGCATGACGATGAAGTAGACCACCACCATCGCGAGGTTCACGCCGAGCGGCGCCAGCCGCTCCACGATCTCGTGATCGACCGTCACCGAGTAGCCGGTGCGCAGGTTGATGTCGCCCAGGCTCCGCTGGTCGTAGAAGCCGATGGGCAGGTGGAAGAGCTTCCAGAAGAAGGTCGAGTTCTGCACCACCGCGCACTTGCCCTCGACCTTGAGCCCGTAGACGGCCTTGATGGCCGTGAGCGCCACCTCCACGACGCAGAGCGCGACGAGGACGCCCACGAAGGCGCCCTCCCAGCCGGTCGCGCGCCCCGGCAGGAGCCAGTCCACGAAGATCTGGGAGAGCGCCGGCGCCGCGAGCCCGAGGAAGGTCACGATGGCCGTGGCGACGACGATGCAGAGGAGCGGCCCCTCGGCCCCTTTCAGGTTCTCCGCCACGAAGCCCCGGATGGACGGCGGCTCGCCTCCCGGCTCGAAGCCCTCCGCCGGCTCGAGCGTGAGGGCGACGCCGCCGAAGCGCCGGGCGAACTCGCGAAGGGATAGCCGGTAGCTCCCCCGGTCGGGATCGCTCACGTCCACGGAGCCGCCCCTCGCGCGCCGCACCACCGTGAAGTGGCCGGCATCCATGAGCGCGATGCAGGGAAGCGCCAGCTCGCCGATGGCGTCGGCGGAAATCTCGTAGCCATGGGCCTCGAAGCCCAGATGCTCGGCCGCGCGCACCATCTTGAGGGCGCTCGAGCCGTCGCGCGAGACGCCGCAGAGCTCGCGCATGCGCGCGAGCGGCACCCAGAGGCCGTGGGAGGCGCACACCATGCAGAGGCAGGCGGCGCCGCTCTCGGCGGCCTCCATCTGCATGACCAGCGGAACCTGCCCGGGGCGTCGCCGCCAGGGCCCGCCGCCCCGCCTGGGCTTGGCGCGCGGTCTCTCGCCCATGTGACCCCCTCCCCCGGCCGGCAGCCATCAAGGGTAGCGCGAGGGTCGCGTCGCAGCCGCGAGATGCGGTCGGCTCGTCCCCGAGGCTGCCCGCATCGTCGAAGGAGCGCGAGGGTCGCGCCGCAGCCGCGAGATGCGGGGGCATCCGCAGGAGAGCGCGCTCGTCAGCGAACCCGCCCGCGCTTAGGGCGATGGCGAGGCCCCGGCTTGCCGAGGGGGATCCGCCGCCCGCGCCCGCGCCCACCGGTGGAACGCCCGGCGTCGTCTCCCCTCGCCACGCGCCGGATGCCGGCCTCCCCATGGCGCGAGACGTCGGCCTTCTCCCCCACGGCGCCGACCAACGGGGCGCTTCGCGAGGGGGAAGCCGCGGACGCCCCCTCGACGCCTCTCGTCACGGCTCCAACGGCAGGCGCTCGCAGGGCCATACAACGCGCACGGCGCGGGATCGCGCCGCCCGCGCCCGCGCGCGCCTAGGGCAGCGGATTCCCGGCGGCCAGGTAGAGCCGGTACCACTCCTCGCGATCCAGCTCCACGTCGCTCGCGGCGAAGATCCGCTCCAGCCGATCGATCCGCGTCGTGCCGGCGATGAGCTGCATCTTCGCCGGATGTCTGAGCACCCAGGCCGCGGCGATGGTTCCGGGCGTCGTGCCATGGGCCTCGGCCGAGGCCCTGAGCTCGGCGTTCAGCTTGGGGTAGCGCTCCTCGTCGCCGAGGAAGGGGCCCTGCCAGCCGGGCGATTGGAAGGGCGACCACGCCTGCACCGTCATGCCGTGGATGCGCGCGTAGTCGAGCACGCTGCCGTCATGGTCCACGGAGCCCGGCGTGTCCATGTTCACCTCCATGCCGTTGGCCACCATCGTCGCCACGGCGAGGCTGAACTGCAGCTGGTTCACCACGAGCGGCTGGCGCACGCACGTCTTGAGGAGCTCCACCTGGGCCGGCTTGTGGTTCGAGACGCCGAAGAAGCGCACCTTGCCGGCGGCCTCCAGCTCGTCGAAGGCGGCCGCCACCTCCTCCGGCTCCACGAGCGCATCGGGCCTGTGGATGAGCAGCAGGTCGAGGTAGTCCGTCTTGAGGCGCCCGAGGATCTCGTCCACCGACGCCAGGATGTGGGCCTTCGAGGAGTCGTAGAAGCCCTGGCGGATCCCGCACTTCGATTGCAGGATCAAATCCTCGCGGCGGATGGAGGAGTCGCCCGCCAGCGCCTCGGCGAAGCGCGTCTCGCATTCCCCGCCGCCGTAGATGTCGGCGTGGTCGAAGAAGTTCGCCCCCGCCTCGAGCGACGCGTGGATGAGCCGGTTCAGCTCCTGGGGCGCGAGGGCGCCGAGGCGCATGCACCCGATGGCCACCTGCGGGACGCGGAGCGTGGTGCTTCCGAGCGGGACGGTCTTCATGGGCACCTCCTCGCTGCCATGGGCGTGTCAAGTGCCGGGCATCGCCCGCGCCCGGCCTCCCCCATGCTACGCGAGCGGCGGGCAACTGGGACAATGGGCGGGCGAACGGTGCCATGCGATGGCGCGGCACCCCGTCGATCTCCGGGAGGGCCATGGAACTCACGAGCTACGAGCGCTATCTGATGATCCCGGAGAATCCGGGCGCCCAAGAGCGCCGCCTCCGTCTCTTCCAGGGCGAACGGCTCGTCTGCGACCTCGACGTGCGCCTCGACCTCGCCCATCCCACCTGCGAGTTCCCCGTGGATCTCGAGCGCTTCGGCGGCCGGCCGCTCCGGCTGGAGGTCGATGGCGTCGCGCTCACGGCGCCCAGCGGCGCCTGCCCCCTTCGCACGGTGGCCGAGCGCGCGGACGGCTACGAGGGCCGCCTTCGCCCCCTCGCCCACGTCACCGCGCGCCGCGGCTGGCTGAACGACCCCAACGGGCTCGCGCACGTCGATGGCCGCTACCTGCTGTTCTTCCAGCACAATCCGGTGGGATGCGCCTGGGGCAACATGCACTGGGGCCGCGCCGAGGGCGCGGACCTCGTCCATTGGCGCGAGGGCGACGTCGCCTTCTTCCCCGACGAGCGCGGCACCGCCTACTCCGGCTGCGCCTTCGTGGACGAGGAAAACGCGAGCGGCCTCGGCGAGGGCGGCCGTCCGCCTCTGCTCCTCTATCACACGCGCGCCGGCGACACCTCCGAGCTCTCGGCCGGCCGGCCCTTCACCCAGAACCTCGCGTACAGCACGGATGGCGGCCGCATCTTCCGCGAGTACGACGCGAACCCGATCCTTCCCGAGTTCGCACCCGGCAACCGCGACCCCAAGGTCATCCGCCATGAGGCGAGCGGCCGATACGTCATGGCGCTCTACCTGGGCGATCGCTGGTTCGCCCTCTTCGGCTCGCGCGACCTCCTGCATTGGGACGAACTCCAGCGGCTTCGCTTCGAAGGCGACGCCGAGTGTCCGGACTTCTATCCGCTCGCCGTTGACGGCGATCCGCACGACGTCCGCTGGGTGCTCTCCGCCGCCTCGGATCACTACCTCATCGGCAGCTTCGACGGCGAGCGCTTCGCGCCCCACACGACGGAGCTCGCCTTGAAGCACGGCCCCGGCAAGATGTCCTACGCCGCCCAGAGCTGGACCCAGCTGCCGCCCGGGCCCGGGACGGGCGGCCTCCCCCGCCGCGTGCGCATGGCGTTCTCATACCAGATGCCCGCCGGCGAGCCCTGGGCCTCGTGCCTGACGCTTCCCCAGGAGATGCGCCTCGCGACCATCGATGGCGAGGCGAGGCTCTGCGCCTGGCCCGCGGCCGAGGTGCGCGGACTCTACAGGGATGGGCCGAAGGTCTGGCGTGACGCGACCCGGATGGCGGAGGAGCTTCCGGCCCGCGCCGTGGATCTCGAGCTCCGCGTGCCGGCGGGCGCGAGCGCCGCGCTCTCGTTCAGGGGGCTCGAGCTTCGCTACGATGCCGCCGAGCGCGAGCTTCGCATGGAGAGCGCCCAGGGGCCGGTGACGGCGCCCGTTGCCCCCGTGGGCGGCGAGGTGCGCATCCGGGCCATCGTGGACACGGTCTTCGCCGAGGTCTTCGCCATGGGAGGCAGCGTCTATGCGGGCCTCGCGCTCGATCCCGAAGCGATCGGCGGCACGGC
>CANRLS010000033.1 GCA_947631545.1 uncultured Atopobiaceae bacterium | reverse complement strand
GGCACTTCGCATGGCATTCGTCGCATGAATCGCAACCATCGCGCACATTGCCGCGATGCCCTTGCGCGATGCTCGGGGGATTGATCGCGAGCGCGTTGCGTGAGGGTATGATGCGGGAGGACGCACGGCACGTTCAGGAGTTCCGAGGAGCGCGATGTCCCCGCTCGATCCCAGCATGCAGGAAGGCCCTCTGGCCGAAGAGCCCGGTGGGGGCGAGCCCGGCCTCGGGCCCGAGCATGGGGAGGCACCCGGGCCCTCCGCTCGCAACGGTCGCGAGGCCTTCGTGCGGGAGCCGGCGCCTCGCAAGACCCAGCCCGCCTCGTCTGTGACGGCCGAGGACTTCGCCGTGGAGGATTACGCGGAGAGCACCGGCTACACAGCCAAGGGCGGTCGCGCGCTCTCGGGTTCCGGCTACAGGCGCTCCCGCCGGCAGGAGAACCGCCTCAAGCGCGACCTTCGCTACGGGCAGTACCTGGAGGTTCCCAAGGGCCAGCGAGCCATCTTCTCGACCCAGACCCGGGGCCGCGCCACCCAGATCGCGACGCTCATCGCCGTCGGCATCATCATCGCGGTGGTCATCCTGCTCATCATCTTCTGGCCGCGCTAGCAGCGCGAAAGCTGGGGATCGGGGCACGCGGGCCGTTGTCGCGGCATCGGACGCGAGGCTGCGGGGCGCAGGCGGGCGCGCGCTCCGATAGGCGAGGGCCTCGGCCGCGCGAGCGGCGCGAGAGCGGCGTCTCAGGGCATGTCGGCGACCTTCTCCTCCACGAACCAACGCGGATCCTCGAAGAAGAGGTACGTGGTGGTGGATCCCACGCGCACGGTGTAGCGCATGCCGTCGCCGCCGGTCTTGAGCGAGGAGGCGCGCCGCACGTCGAGCACGCGGTCGATGGGAAAGGTCCGCCCGTCGTCCCAGGTCACCGCCACGGGCTTGAGCGCGCCGTCGGCGGAGAAATCGGCGTTGACGGCCACGTAGCGCTTCTCGCGATGGTTGATTCCCCTCATGGCCGCCTCCCCGCAAAGACCGAACACGTGTTCGCAGTATGGACTCGTCCGGCCGCGGGCGCAAGGGTCGCCCCCTGGGGAGCCGCTCCGCCGCCGGCCGCTAGCCCACGGTCATGGGCATTTCCTGGGAGGCGGCGAGCACCTCGAGCACGGCGCCGCCGGGGCGCTCGGCCGCCCGCACCGCGCGGGTGAAGGTCGTGTTCGCCGCCGTGGCCCCCACGGCCTCGGCGAGCGCCCGCACGGCGAGCGAGGGCAGGTTGTTCCGCTGCGAGATGTGCATGGCCACGAGCGCCTCGGTGCTGCCGGTCACCACGCGGCGGGCCACCTCGGCCGCCTGGACGTTGGAGAGGTGCCCGAGCTCGCCGCCCACGCGGGCCTTGAGGAAGGCCGGGTACTCGCCCTGGGCGAGCATCGCGGGGTCGTGGTTGCTCTCGAGCGCGATCACCCGCGCGCCGCGCACGAGCGCGAGCGCCTCCTCGGGAAAGACGCCCGTGTCGGTGACGAAGGCCAGCCGGTCGGTGGCCGTTTCGAAGACGAGCCCCAGGGGGTCGGCCACGTCGTGGCTCGTGGAGAAGGCGGTGATGCGCATGCCGCAGGCCTCGAAGCTCTGGCCGCCGCGCACCTCCTCCACGTCGCGCTCGCAGAGGCAGCGCTGCCGGGCGGTGCCGGGCGCGCTCACGATGCGGCCCTTCCAGTGGCGGCACCACACGTCGAGGCCCTTCACGTGGTCGGAGTGCTCGTGGGTGACGACGAGGCAGGCGATGTCGTCGCAGGAGACCCCCAGCTCGGCACTGCGCTCGCGCAGGCACTTGCGCGAGATGCCGTCGTCGATGAGGACGAGCCCGTCCGGCCCCTCGACGATGCTGGCGTTGCCGCGAGAGCCGGAGGCGAGGATATGGAGGCGCAACCTGCCTGCTTCCACGGCGGCTCCCTTCCCGCTGCGCGCTGCGCTACCGTAGCCCTGCGAAGTCGCGAGCGCGGGGCTGCGGGTCGCACCGTCGTGCGGCCACGGAGCATTGTACGGGCTGTGGCGAAGGGCAATCGGGAGGCGGGCCATGACGAGCGTATCCAGGCGCTACGGGCGCCACGACTCTCCCTACGGGAGGCCCAGCGGCCAGAAGGTCACGGCCCCGGGCGCCCCGGTGGTGCTCATGGTCTCGGGCGGCGCGGACTCCTCCGCGCTCCTGCTCATGGCCGCCACCTCCGCGCTCGACATCGAGGACGGCCGCGGCACCGCGCGCATCGGCCGGGAGCGGCTCCACGTGCTCCACGTGAACCACCTGGCCCGCGGCATGGACTCCACCGAGGACGAGGAGTTCGTGGTGGATCTGGCCGGGCGCTTCGGCATCCCCGTCACGGTGGTGCGCGAGGACGTGCCGGCGCTCGTCCGCCAGCGGCCGGGCCATAGCTTCGAGGAAGTGGCCCGCGACGTGCGCTACGAGGCGGCCCACCTGCTCGCGAACGACCTCTCCCGCGCCGCCGGCACCCGCCGGAGCGACGCCCGCATCCTCACCGCCCACACCTCCGACGACCGCGTGGAGACGTTCTTCATGAACGCCCTTCGCGGAAGCGGCCCCTCGGGGCTCTCGGCCATTCCCCGGCGCAGGAACCGCATCGTGCGCCCCCTCCTCGACCGCGCCCACGAGGAGCTCTGCGACGTCCTGCGCATGCACGGCATCATCTGGCGCGAGGACGCCACCAACGACGACCCGCAGTTCCTCAGGAACTACGTGCGACACGAGCTGGTGGCGCCGGCCAAGGCGAGGAACCCGCAGCTCGTGCGCGCCCTCTCCACCACCTGCGACCTCCTCTCGGACGAGGACGCCTACCTCACGGGCGTGGCCGCCCGGACCCTTCGCGAGTGCCGCCTGAGCGCCGGCGACGGCTTCTGCCTCCTCGACGCGGAGCGGCTCTCGGGCGTGGACGTGGCCATAGCGCGGCGCGTCGTGCGCGACGCCCTCCTCGCCGTCGAGCCCCACGCGCGGCTGGAGGCCCGCCATGTGAACCGCGCCCTCGAGCTCACGGCCGAAGGGGAGGGCTCCTTCACGGCGCCCATGGGCGTGGACGTGGCCTGCGACCATGGCGTCCTCGCGCTCAGGGCCCGGCGCGCCCAGGAGGCCGTCGATGCCGCCTGGCTCGACGTTCCCGGGCGCCTGCGCCTCGCGTCGGGCGCCGTGCTGGAGGCCCAGGTGCGACCCATCGTCTCGTCCTCCGACCCCGTCGCGATCGCCCGGGCCTTCGGCGAGGAGTTCGAGGGCCGCGCCGTCATGCTCGACGCCGACGCCCTCGGCATCGACCCGGCGAGCGGCGCCGCGCGGCTCTGGGTCGCCTCCGCGAGCACCGGGCTCACCATGCAGCCGCTCGGCATGGGGGGACGCTCCAAGCGCGTCTCCGACGTCCTCTCGGGCGCCGGCATCGCGCGCCGGGAGCGCTCGGGCGTGCCCGTCGTCCTCACGGAACCTATGGGCCGAATGGTGTGGGTATGTGGTCTGCGTGCGGATGAGCGGTCGCGCGTCACGGGCGCCACGAGAACGCTGGTAGTATTGAGGATCACTGGAGTGACCCCCTGGCTGGGGGTCTGAGCGGCGAGACTTGGAGCTCGAAGACGTCATGGAATCCAACCACGAGGACATCGAGCGCGTCATCCTCTCCCGGCAGGACATCGCCGACATCGTCGAGCGCATGGGCGAGCAGATCTCGAGCGACTATCGCGAATCGACCCCGCTCATCGTGGCCATCCTCCGAGGGGCCGTCGTCTTCGTCGCCGACCTCATGCGGGCCATCGACTGCCCGCTCGAGATGGACTTCATGGCCGTATCGAGCTACGGCGCGGCGGCCAAGAGCTCGGGCGTCGTGCGCATCGTCAAGGATCTCGACACCCCCATCGAGGGGCGCGACGTGCTCATCGTGGAGGACATCCTCGACTCCGGCATCACGCTCAGCTACCTCATCAAGAACCTCGAGAGCCGCGGTCCCCGCTCCATCGAGGTCGCCGCGTTCCTGGTGAAGGACGTCCCCGGACGCAAGCCGGCGGTGCGCCCCCGCTACGTGGGCACCCACGTGCCCGACGCGTTCGTCGTGGGCTACGGCCTCGATTACGCGGAGCGCTACCGCAACCTTCCGTACCTCGGCGTGCTCAAGCCCGAGGTCTATTCCTAGAACCGACGGAGTCCCCAAGCATCATGGCAAACGACAACCGACCGACGCCTCCGGGCCTGCCCGGCCCTGACGGACAGGGCCCCAACGGCTCTGGCGGCCCCAACCAGCCCCGACGCCCCGGCGCCAGCCGCGCGAGCATCCTCTACGTGATCATCGCGGTGCTCTGCGTGGGCTACATGTTCTGGTCCGTGACGGCGGGCATGCCCACCCAGCAGCAGACCACCATCGACATCCCGGCCAACCAGTTCACGCTGGCGGTGGAGCAGGGCCTTGTCGATTCGGTCACCTACCACACCGACAACGGCGCCCTCGAGGGCCAGGTCTGGCTGAACGCCGAGGCCAAGGAGAACGGCGAGCCCACGGTGCGCTTCACCAGCACCTACGCTGGCGAGGACTCGCTCACCCAGCTCATGGCCGAGCATCCGCAGGTCACCTACGTGGTGAACACGGCGTCGTCGACCTTCGCCCAGGACCTGCTCTTCACGCTGCTGCCGACGCTTCTGCTCGTGGGCATCATGTTCTACTTCATGAACCGCGTGCAGGGTCAGAACAGCAACGCCATGCAGTTCGGCAAGACCAAGGCCAAGACCACCGAGGAGACCAGGCCCAAGGTCACCTTCGACGACGTGGCCGGCATCGACGAGGCGGTGGAGGAGCTCCGCGAGGTCCGCGACTTCCTCAAGGAGCCCGAGCGCTTCGAGCGCATGGGCGCCAAGATCCCCCATGGCGTGCTCTTGGTGGGCCCTCCGGGCACCGGCAAGACGCTCCTGGCCAAGGCCGTTGCGGGCGAGGCCGGCGTGCCGTTCTTCTCCATCAGCGGCTCGGACTTCGTCGAGATGTTCGTGGGCGTGGGCGCGAGCCGCGTGCGCGATCTCTTCAAGCAGGCCAAGGCGGCGGCGCCGGCCATCATCTTCGTGGACGAGATCGACGCGGTGGGTCGCCAGAGGGGCGCGGGCCTCGGCGGCGGCCACGACGAGCGCGAGCAGACGCTGAACCAGCTCCTCGTCGAGATGGACGGCTTCGACGACAAGGAGACCGTCATCCTCATCGCGGCCACGAACCGCCCCGACGTGCTCGACCCGGCGCTCCTTCGCCCGGGCCGCTTCGACCGCCAGGTGACGGTGGACCGCCCCGACGTGGCCGGCCGCGAGAAGATCCTGCGCGTCCACGGCAAGGACAAGCCGCTCGCCCCGGGCGTCTCCTACGCCGAGCTCGCCAAGCTCACCCCCGGCTTCACCGGCGCCGACCTCATGAACCTCATGAACGAGGCCGCGATCCTCGCCGCCCGCCGGAACGAGGACGTGGTGGGCCAGGACGAGATCGAGGAGGCCATGGAGCGCGTGGTGGCCGGCCCCGAGCGCCGGAGCCGCGTCATCACCGAGAGGGAGCGCAAGACCATCGCCTACCACGAGAGCGGCCATGCGCTCGTGGGCCATGTGCTCGAGAACTCCGACCCGGTGCACAAGATCTCGATCATCGCGCGCGGCCAGGCGCTGGGCTACACGCTCTCGCTCCCCGAGGAGGACCGCTTCCTCGAGAGCCGCAAGGCCATGCTCGACCAGATCGCCGTGCTGCTGGGCGGCCGCACCGCCGAGGAGCTCTTCTGCGACGACATCACCACCGGCGCCTCGAACGACCTCGAGCGCGCGACCAAGCTCGCCCGCAACATGGTCACCCGCTACGGCATGAGCGAGGCCCTGGGCGCGCAGGTCTTCGGCGAGGCCCAGCACGAGGTCTTCCTCGGCCGCGACTACGCCGACCACCAGGACTACTCGCCCCAGACGGCCGACCGCATCGACGCCGAGGTGGCCCGCATCATGAACGAGGCCCACGAGCTCGCGCGCACGACGCTCATGGAGCGCGCCGATCAGATGAACCTCATGGCCTCCGTGCTCCTGGAGCGCGAGACCGTCGAGGGCGAGGCCGTGAACGCGCTTCTGGACGATCGCTGGGACGAGTACCTGGCGGCGCATCCCGAAGAGGCTGCCAACCAGGCGGCGGCCGAGGCCGGCGCCGTGGAGCCGGCGGCCGGCGACGCGCTCCACGATGGCGGGCTCGACGAGGCCGGCGAGGAGGAGAGCGGCACCCCGGCCGACGGCGGCGACGCCCCGTCCGAGGATCCGGCCGTGATCGCCGCCGACGCCGCGCAGGAAGCCGAGGAGGAGGCGGCCCGCGAGGACGCCGCCGCGGCCGTCGCAAGCGACGGTGCGGCAGCCGCGTGCGTGGACATGCCCGCCGGGGACGCAGCCGCTGCGACCGCGAGCGAGACCGCAGCAGCCGAGGGCGCCGATCCCGAGCCCTCATCCACCGGCGTCACCCCGTAGGCGGATTCGGCGCCGCGCCGCAACGGAAAGCCGTTTCGGAGCCAGTAGTTTCATCGTATGCGAGTCCGGGCGGTGCCATTTCGCCACCGGCTGGATACCGCGCTCGCAAAGTCCTAGGTAGCGGAGGTGGGCATCTCGGCCTGGTGCGGGAATCGCACCGACTACGCTCGCATATGGCGCCTCTTTTGCCGCGGGGCGCCGTTCGCGTCGCATCTCGTGGCGCCATGCGGTCCCAGGCGCCTTCGGTCATGCGCGGGTTCGCCTCAGCGCCTTCCCGCAGCCCCGCAACCCCGCGCGGCGCGCAACCCAGCGCGGCCATCGCGGCCAGCGCGGCCATCGCGGCGTGCCGCTGTGCGGCGCTTTCGCGCGGCGCCGCGAAAGCGCACTACACTATCCCCACGCCGTCTCTTGGGCCCTCGGGCCCAGCGTTTATGCGAGGAGCAGACCATGATCAACCCCACCATGCGCGGCTATGGCGCCGAGAAGTCCTCGATTCGCGAGATAAGCGCCTCTGCGGCCGGCCGCAAGGCCGCCATCGGGGCCGCCAACGTCTTCGACTTCTCGCTCGGGAACCCCACGGCTCCGGCGCCCGACGAGGTGCGCCAGTCCATCGAGCGGGCGCTCACGCTGCCCTCGATGCAGCTCCACGGCTATACGCCCGCCGTGGGCATCTTCGAGGCGCGCGAGGCCGTGGCCGCTTCGCTCAACCGCCGCTGGGGCACCGACTACGCGGCCGGCGACCTCTTCCTCACCTGCGGCGCCGCGCCCGCCCTCGTGGCCACGTTCAAGGCGCTCGCCGAGCCCGGCGTGGGCGACGAGATCGTGGTCATCGCCCCGTACTTCCCCGAGTACAAGGTCTGGATCGAGTGCGCCGGCGCCACCTGCGTCGAGGTGCTCGCCGACCAGCGGACCTTCGACATCGACGTGGACGCCGTGGCCGCGGCGCTCACCGAGCGCACCCGCGCCATCGTGGTGAACTCCCCGAACAACCCCACCGGCGCCGTCTACCCCGAGCGCAACCTTCGCGAGCTCTCGCGCGCGCTCGACGAGGCCGAGCGCCGCTTCGGCACGCAGATCACCCTCGTCTCCGACGAGCCCTACCGCGAGATCGCCTACGGCGTGGAGGTGCCCTGGATCCCGAGCATCCACGACCGCACGATCGTCACCTACTCCTACTCCAAGGCGCTCTCGCTTCCCGGCGAGCGCATCGGCTGGGTGCTCGTGCCACCCACCCACCCGGAGCACGACGCCCTCTACGAGGCCGTGGCCGGCGCCTCCCGCGTGAGCGGCCACGTGTGCGCCCCGTCGCTCTTCCAGCGGGTGCTCGCCGACTGCGTCGACGTGCCCTGCGACGTGGAGAGCTACGCCAAGAACCGCGACGCCCTCACCGAGGGGCTCTCGGCGCTCGGCTACGAATTCGTGGAGCCGCAGGGGGCCTTCTACCTCTGGCTGAAGTCGCTGGAGCCCAGCGCCAGCGCCTTCTGCGATCGGGCCCGCGAACTCGAGCTCTTCCCCGTGCCCTCCGACAGCTTCGGTTGCCCGGGCTGGGTGCGCGTGGGCTACTGCGTGAGCTACCAGACCATCGTCGATTCCATGCCGGCCTGGAAGAGCCTCGCGGAGTCCTACGCCGAGGCCTCTTAGACCCGCCACGTCGCGAGCGGCCCGTTCCCGTGCGTCGCGGCTTGCGAGCCGTCGCGAGCCGCACCCTCCCCCTAGACCCGCATCGGCTCGTCAGATACCCTTCGCCTGACCTGCCGCATGACCGTGTTCAACCACCGTCCGAAGGAGCCCCGATCCGTGCTGCGCAACCTCTGCGACGCCCACGTCCACACGATCTTCTCGCGCCACGCCTACTCCACCATCGAGGAGGACGTGCGCGCGGCCGCTCGCGTGGGCCTCGAGCTCATCGGCATCTCCGACCACTATTCGCCGATGATCGCCAGCGACGTGCGTCCGCTGGAATACCAGCACTTCTTCAACCTCGGCATCGTGCCGAGGCGCTGGATGGGGGTTCACGTGCTCCGGAGCGCCGAAGCCGACATCATCGACCTCAAGGGGCATCTCTTCGGCCATGAGATGACGTTCAGCCCCAGGAAGACGGGGGATGTCTGGCGCATCCCGCGCTCGCTCGAGGAGCAGGCGCTCCTCCACAGCGACTACGTCATCGCCTCGGTCCACGGGCGCGACTTCACCAAGCACGCGACCTCGGCCCAGATCACCGCCATGTACGTGGGCGCGCTCGAGCACGAGAAGGTCCTCATGCTGGGGCACCTGGGCCGGACGGGGCTCTCCTACGAGGTGGCCCCCATCATCCGCGCCTGCGCCGAGACCCATAAGCTCATCGAGATCAACGAGCATAGCTTCCACTTCGGAGCGCCCGGGAGCGAGCGCCTCCTGGCCACCAAGAGCCGCTGCCGCGAACTCGCCGAGGCCTGCGCCGAGGCCGGCGTCTCGGTGGCCGTGAACACCGATGCGCACATTTCCTGCGAGGTGGGACAGGTGCCCAACGCCCTCGCGCTTCTCGAGGGGATCGACTTTCCCCAAGAGCTCATCGCCACCACCGACGCCGAGAGCTTCCTCGCCGCCGTCGAGCGCGGCGTGGGCCCCGTGGGGGACCTGCGAGGCTGAGCGGGACGGAAGCCGCTGACGCCTGCGCCCCAGCCAGCGCAAAAAGGCGGCTGCTACCGCTGTCGGAGGCTAGGGATCGCTCAGTTATTTCGATTCGCTACCGCGCTGTCGCCATTCGGCGGGCTCGTTGCATGGATTCTTCGATTTGCTACCGCTCGGATCCGGTGCGGGCGTCGTTGGCCTTGAAAAACCGCAGGTGAGACTAGAGCAGCTCGGCTCGGAGGGGTCTCGCGGCTGAATCGGAGTGGCACCTCGCACGCAAAATCCCAGTTGGCATTCGAAGCGAGCTGGGACATGCGGTAGAGAATCGAAGAAAACGAGCGCGCGACCCCGCAGCGGCGGGCACGTCCCCGCCGATGGCGGGCCCTACCAGTCGAAGACCTTCGCGATGTCGGCGTGGATGACGAGGTCGGCCATGCCATCCGAGGGCGTCTCGCCGAGGTTCACGATGGCGAGCTCGTCGCCCCGGAAGTACTCCACGAGGCCGGCCACCGGCCATACCACGAGCGACGTCCCGCCGATCACGAGCAGGTCGGCTCGGGCGACGAGGTTCACCGCTTCGCGCAGGAGCCGCTGGTCGAGCGGTTCCTCGTAGAGGATCACGTCGGGCTTGATGGGGCCGCCGCAGGCGTCGCAGGTGGGCACGCCCTCCTTGGCGAGCACCCATTCCACCGGGTAGACCGCCCCGCACCGCTGGCAGATGTTGCGGTGCACCGAGCCGTGGAGCTCCAGCACCCGCTTGCTTCCCGCCATCTGGTGGAGCCCGTCGATGTTCTGCGTGAGCACCGCCTGCAGAGGTCCCGTCCTCTCCAGCTCGGCCAGCTTGTAATGGGCCTGGTTGGGCTTGGCGTCGGGCGCCACCATGCGCTCGCGATAGAAGTCGAAGAACTCCTTGGGATGGCTCACGAAGAAGCTGTGGGAGAGCATGACCTCGGGCGGATAGTCGAAATGCTGGTTGTAGAGGCCGTCCGCCGAACGGAAGTCGGGGATGCCGCTCGCCGTGGACACGCCGGCCCCGCCGAGGAAGACCATGGAGCTCGAGCGCTCCACCGCCTCCTCCAGCGCCTGGGCGCCTTCCCGAGCATCGGTGATCGCAGCCATGGGCATCTCGCCTTCTCGCGCTAGGATGGGGGTGACCGATAGGGGGCATGGCCATGGACAACGATACTCCCGCGCAGGCCGCTTCAGCGGCGCCTTCGGCGGACGCCGTCGCGCTCTGCGTCGAGGGCGGCGGCATGCGCATGGCCTACATGGGGGCACTCGTCTGCGCCCTGGCCGAGGACGGGCTCCTCTCCGCGGGCAACGGCGTCACGCTCGCCTGCGGCATCTCCGCCGGCTCCAGCGTCACTGCGAACTTCGTGGCCAACGTCCCCTGGCGCACCCGCGCCATGTTCGTGGACGCCGTCACGAGCGAGGGCTTCGGCGGCGTGCGCGAGCTCGCTCGCGGCCACGGCTACTTCAACGCCGACTACCTCTACGAGGGCTGCATCGAGGACGGCTCCTACCCCTTCGATTACGAGAGCTTCCGCCAGAGCCACTGCGACTACGCCTGTCAGGCCCTCGAGGCCGACACCGGCCGCACGGCCATCTGGCGCAAACGCGACTTCACCGACGTCATCGATATGGCGAGCCATATCCGCGCCTCGTCGACCATGCCGCTCGCCATGCGCCCGATCATGATCGACGGCCACCTGATGTTCGACGGCGGCCTCGGGCGCGGCGCGGGGATCCCCTACACCATCGCCCAAGCGCTCGGCTACGAGCGCTTCATCGTGGTGCGGAGCCGCGTCAAGGAGTACCGCAAGAAGCCGGTGAGCCGCGCCATGGCCGAGGTCTACTTCCGCTGGGCCGAGGAGTGGCCGCTCGTGGCGAAGGCCCTCATCGACCGGCCCTTCGCCTACAACGAGTCCATCGAGGCGCTGGACGCCCTTGAGCGCGAGGGCAGGGCACTCGTCATCTATCCCGACGAGATGCCGCTCAAGAGCACGACCATCGACTACCGGCAGCTGGACAGCGCCTGGAAGGCGGGGAGCGCCCAGGGCCAGCGGGAGCGGGAGCGCGTCGCCGCGTTCCTCGGCGCCTAGCGGGCCTGCGGGGGTGGCGCCGGCGGACGCCGGACGCCGGACATCGGAGCGCACGTGGAGAGAGGCGGGAAGGCGACCCATGAAGAAGTTCGTCTCGTGGAACGTGAACGGCCTCAGGGCCATCCTGAAGAAGAACTTCCTCGACGTGGTCGCCGACCTCGACCCCGACGTCTTCGCCATCCAGGAGACCAAGTGCCAGGAGGGTCAGGCGGTCCTCGACCTGCCCCAGTACCACGAGGCCTACAGCTTCGCCGAACGCAAGGGCTATTCCGGCACGGCGGTCTTCTCAAAGGAGGAGCCGCTCTCGGTGGTCACGGGCATCGGTGAGGTGGCGGCCGACACCGAGGGGCGCATCTGCGCCTGCGAGTTCGCCGAGCACTGGTTCGTCTGCGTCTACGTGCCCAACAGCCAGAGAGGCCTCGCCCGGATCGGCGTTCGCGAGGTCTTCGACGCGCGCTTCACCGACTTCCTCGTGGAGCTCGCGGCCAAGAAGCCGGTCGTCGTCTGCGGCGACTTCAACGTGGCCCACGAGCCCATCGATCTTCGCCATCCCGAGGCCAACGAGGGCAACGCCGGCTACTCGCAGATCGAGCGCGACGATTTCTCCGACCTTCTGGCCGAGGGCTTCGTCGACAGCTACCGCTCGCTCCATCCCGACCAGGAGGGCGTCTACTCCTGGTGGAGCTACCAGCGGCGCGCCCGGCTCACCAACGCCGGCTGGCGCATCGACTACTTCCTCGTCTCGGACGAGCTCGAGGACCGCATCGTCGCCGCCGACTGCCTCATGGACATCGAGGGCTCCGACCATTGCCCCATCCTCCTCGAGCTGAACCTCTAGCGGAGCATCCCTTCGGGGGCGCTTCCCAGGGGAGCCGTTCCACGTCGACCCTCCGTCAGCGGAGCACCGCGAATCCCCTTCTGCGGGGTCGGTACAATCGGGGCGTTGGCAGCGCTCGCATCGTCCGGGGCGCGCGACTGGCGAGGGGAGGGGCCCATGGACAAGGCGAAGATCGAAGAGGGCGTACGCCTCATCCTCGAAGGCGCCGGCGAGGACCTCTCTCGCGAGGGTCTGCGAGAAACCCCCGCCCGGGTGGCCCGCGCTCTCGAGGAGTGCCTGGCCGGCATGGAGCGGGACGCGGGCGAGCTCTTCAAGACGAGCTTCGACGCCGACTGCCATGACATCGTCGTCGTGCGCGACATCCCGTTCTTCTCGCTCTGCGAGCACCATCTGCTGCCCTTCTTCGGTCGCGCCCACGTGGCCTACATCCCAGGCGCCGAAGGCCGGGTCTGCGGCATCTCCAAGCTCGCGCGCACCGTTGACGTCTACTCCAAGCGCCTGCAGCTCCAAGAGCGGCTCTGCTCCCAGGTGGCGGACGCCGTGGACGAGGCGCTCCAGCCGCTCGGCGTCCTCGTGGTCATGGAGGCCGAGCACCTCTGCATGACGATGCGCGGCGTGCGCAAGCCGGGCGCCATCACCACCACGTCGGCCGTGCGGGGCGCCTTCCGCAACAACGCCACCACGCGCTCCGAGGCCATGAAGCTCATCTTCGACGGCGGCCGGACGACGACCTAGGCAAGGGGGAGACGATGCCTCGCCAAGACGAATCCACGTGGCGCATCGCGGGTGGCGAGCTCTCGCTCGCGCGGCCGCGCGTGATGGGCATCCTGAACCTCACGCCCGACTCGTTCTCGGACGGCGGAGCCCATGGAGGCGAATCCGCCGCGCTCGACCATGCCTTCAAGCTCCTGGACGAGGGCGCCGACATCATCGACGTGGGCGGCGAGTCGACGCGTCCCGGCTTCATTCCGGTGAGCGCCGAGGAGGAGGCGGCTCGCATCGTGGGCGTGGTGCGCGAGCTCCTCGCCGCGGGCGCCATCGTCTCGGTGGACACGCGCCATGCCGCCACGGCCAAGCTCTGCGCCCGCCTGGGCGTGCAGATCATCAACGACGTCACCGGCTTCACCGATCCCGCGATGGTGGATGTGGCGGCGGAGACTGGGTGCGGCCTCATCGTCTGCCGCTCGGTGTCGCGCACCCAGGATGCGCCGGTGCGGAGCCGGCGCATGACCTACCTCGACACCGACCCGCGCTCGAAGATGGGCGAGCGGGCGCGCGCGAAGGCCTCCCAGATGGCCGACGCGCCCCAGGACCTGCTCTCCGCAGCCGGGCTCGCACAGCCGGAGGTCGTTGCCACCGACGCCGAGGATGCGGCCTTCGACGAGGAGGCCGATCGTCTCGAGGCGCTCATGGGCGACGCGGCGATGCGGCTGCGGGGCTCCACGGCCGGCGCCCCCACCACGCGGCTCGTCTCGCCGCGTCTTCCCCGCCGGCGCTTCACGCTTCCCGAAGCGGCGCCCATCATGCGCCAGGTCATGGGGTTCCTCGGCGACCAGGCCCGCGAGCTCATGCGCCACGGCGTGGCCCACGACCGCATCGCCATCGATCCGGGGGCCGGCTTCGGCACCACCGTCGACGAGAACGTCGTCATCCAGCGCGCCACGACCCAGATGGTCTCCATGGGCTATCCGCTCGTCTGCGCCGTCTCTCGCAAGCGCTTCGTGGGGGCCGTGGCGGACGTCACGGCCGCACAGGATCGCGATGCCGCCAGCCTGGGCGTCGCGCTCGCCTCCGTGGCGGCTGGCGCGCGCATCGTGCGCACCCATGACGTGGCGAGCTTCGTCCAGGCCCTCGACGGCTGGCGCGCCATGAGCTCCGACGCCCAGAGCCGCGCCTTCGTGGCCATGGGCTCCAACGTGGGCGATCGCGTGGGCTACCTCGCCCGCGCCGTGAAGCTCATGGACGAGATCCCCCTCACCTGCGTGAGCGCCGTCTCCGACGCCTACGAAAGCGACCCGGCCCTCGGCATCGCCACGCCCGTGGCCAACGCCGTCTGCGAGCTTCGCACCGAACTCGCCCCACGCGTGCTCCTCGGGCACCTGCAGGAGGTCGAGAAGACCCTCGGCCGCATGCGCAAGGATCCCTCAGAGGGCCCGCAGCCGCGCACCATCGACCTCGACCTCGTGTTCTACGAGGGCGAACGGCACGCCGGCCGCCACCTCACCGTGCCCTACGCCGACCTCGGCCAGCGCGACTTCGTGCTCGTGCCGATGGAGGACCTCATGCGCGATCCCGTGCGCTATCTCGAGGGAGCCGGCGTCGCCGTGGCCGAGCGCGAGGATCGCATCGGCATCGTGCGCGCCGACCTCGGCCCCATAGACTGGTAGGGGCTC
>CANRLS010000032.1 GCA_947631545.1 uncultured Atopobiaceae bacterium | reverse complement strand
CAGAGCACCTCGTCCTTGATGAAGGCCGGGCTCGTGGGATCCCAGGCGGTGTAGCCGCGGGCCTCGAAGGTGGCGCGGAGACCGCCCGAGGGGAAGCTCGAGGCGTCCGGCTCTCCCTGGACGAGTTCCTTGCCCTGGAACTGCATGAGGGCCGTGCCGTCGCCCTTGGGCGCGATGAAGCTGTCGTGCTTCTCGGAGGTGATGCCGGTGAGCGGCTGGAACCAGTGGGTGTAGTGGGTCGCGCCCTTCTCGAGCGCCCACTCCTTCATGGCGTGGGCCACCTCGTTGGCGATCTCGAGGTCGAGGGGGATCCCCTCCTTGATGACCCGGGAGAGCTCCTTGTAGGTGGGACGGGGCAGCCGCTCCTGCATGACCGCATCGTTGAAGACGAGACTGCCGAATTCCTCGCTGACCTTGTCTGCCATGGTCCCTCGCATCCTCTTCGGTCGCGCTCGGGGAGGATCCCGGGCGCGGCGTCCCTGCCGTTTCGGGATAGAACTTATCGGTCCAATGTTTCCTCGGCTTTTCGAGTCGCGCACAACCAGTATGCAGCACAGAAACGCTTTGGAGCGGCGGAACGGATCCTATCTTTCGGAAGGAAAGGGATGCTCTTTTCGGTCCGATTCGAGGGAGCGCGGCCGCCGCCATCGCGCGGGCGATGGACGATGACGGCCGAATGGCCGTCGCGCGCACTTGCTAGCATGGGGGCATCACAGGATCGGACGGGAGGCCCCATGTCAGAGCGCAAGACGATCGCCGTCATCGACGGCAACTCCCTCATGCATCGTGCGTTCCACGCCATCTCGGCCAACATGACGTCGCCCTCGGGTGAGCCCACGAACGCCGTCTTCGGCTTCGTGTCGATGCTCGTGAAGCTCGTCGACTCCTATGCGCCCTGGGGCATCGTCTGCTGCTTCGACAAGGGCAAGCCGGAGGGGAGGCTCGCGCTCCTCCCGAGCTACAAGGCCAAGCGCCCGCCCATGGATCCGGCCCTCAGGGTGCAGTTCCCCATGGCGGAGGACCTTCTCGGGGCGCTCGCCATCCCCGTGGTGGGCATCGAGGGCTGGGAGGGCGACGACCTTCTGGGCACCCTCGCCCGCATCGGCGAGGACGAGGGCTACGACGTGCTCCTCATCACCGGCGATCGCGACATGTACCAGCTCTCCTCCGACCACGTGAAGGTGGTCTCGACCCGCAAGGGCATGACCGACGTGCAGATCATGACGCCCGAGAGCGTGGCCGACCTCTACAACGGCGTCACGCCCGAGCTCGTGCCGGACTTCTACGGCCTCAAGGGAGACAGCTCCGACAACATCCCCGGCGTCCCGGGCATCGGCCCCAAGAAGGCGGCGGCCCTCATCGCCGAGTACGGCTCGCTCGATGCGGTCATCGAGCACGCGGACGAGGTCAAGGGCAAGATGGGCGAGAATCTCCGCGCCCACGTGCGGGATGCCCTCGTCTCCCGCGAGGTGGCGATCATCCGCACCGATGCGCCGGTGGACATCGACCTCGCCGAAAGCCGCTTCCCCCGCTTCGACCCGGCGGTGGTGAAGGACGCCTTCGGGGCCCTCGGCTTCTCGGCGCTCACCCGGCGCGTGCTCGCCCTCGTGGGCGAGGGTGGCTCCGAGGTCGTTGCCGAGACCCGGCTCGAGCTGCCGGAACCTCTGGAGGGAAGCGCTGCCTTCGAGGCCTTCGAGCGCGCCGCCGCCGAGGGCCAGTGGCTCTCCGCGGCCATGGAGGCGAACGGCGAGGCCCTGACCATCCTCGACTTGGAGCGGCCCCGCTCAGAGCTCTGGGTGGGCTGCGAGGCGGGCCTCCTCCACTTCGAGGGCGACGATGCGACGAGGCTCCTTCTGGAGGCGCTCCGCGAGCACCGGGTGGCCTCCTGCGACGTGAAATCGCTCGTGGAGAGCGTCTATCCCACCGACCTCACGCTCGATACCGAGCTCGACATCCGCGACGTGGCGGGCGACAGGATCTTCGACTGCGGCGTCGCCGCCTACCTCATCGACTCCCAGATCGCCGACTACGCGCCCCGCTCGCTCGTCATGCGGCACCTCGGCCTCGACTGCCCCCGGCCGAGCGACGTGCCCTCCGAGGCGGCGCTCGCCGCCTGGGCCTCCGCGAAGCTCCTGCCCGTCCTTCGGAGGAAGCTCGAGGAGAGCGGCTCGGCGCCCTGCTTCGAGCGCATCGAGATGCCGCTCGTGGGGGTTCTCTGCTCCATGGAGCGGCTGGGCATGCGCGCCGACGCGGCGGTCTTCGACGAGGAGGAGGCCGAGCTCAAGGCGAGCATCGACGGCCTCGTGCGCTCCATCCGCGACCGTGCGGGGGAGGACTTCTCGCTCGATTCGCCCAAGCAGCTCTCCCACGTGCTCTTCGACGTGCTGGGGCTCCCCACGGCGGGGCTCCGCAAGACCCAGCGCGGCTACTACTCGACCAACGCCAAGGCGCTCGAGGAGCTGGCCCGCGACCACCAGGTGGTGCGCGACATCCTCTCCTACCGTGAGCTCGAGAAGATCCGCTCCACCTACCTCCTGGCGCTGCCGGGCCTCATCAAGGCCGACGGCCGCATCCACACGACGTTCAACCAGACGGTGGCCGCCACCGGGCGCCTCTCGAGCTCCAATCCCAACCTCCAGAACATCCCGGTGAGAAGCGAGCTCGGACGTCGGGTGCGCCAGGCCTTCACCGTGGCCGAGGACGAGGTCTTCCTCGCCTGCGACTACTCGCAGATCGAGCTCCGGCTCCTGGCGCACCTCTCGGGCGACGAGGGGCTCGTGGCCGCCTTCAACTCCGGGGCCGATTTCCACGCCGCCACGGCGGCCCGCGTCTTCGGCGTCGCCGTCGAGGACGTGACCCCGGCCCTGAGGAGCCGGGCCAAGGCCGTGAACTTCGGCATCGTCTACGGCCAGCAGGCCTTCGGGCTCTCCCAG
Organism: uncultured Atopobiaceae bacterium; assembly: GCA_947631545.1. Classification (GTDB taxonomy): domain Bacteria; phylum Actinomycetota; class Coriobacteriia; order Coriobacteriales; family Atopobiaceae; genus CANRLS01. Next base: position 11,759 of record CANRLS010000032.1, on the reverse strand, counting down.
ACCCTGGGGATCGGCCGCGGCGAGGCCCAGGAGATGATCGACTCCTACTATGCCGCCTACCCCGGCGTGCGCCGCTACCTTGACGAGACGGTGGAGCGCGCCCGCGAGCTCGGCTACGCAGAGACCATGTACGGCCGCAGGCGCCCGGTGCCCGACATCGCGAGCAGGAACTTCCAGCAGCAGGCCTTCGCCGAGCGCACCGCGATGAACCACCCCATGCAGGGCTCGGCGGCGGACATCATCAAGATCGCGATGGTGAGGGTGGCCGACGAGCTCGCCCGGGGCGGCTACGCGGCCAAGCTCGTGCTCCAGATCCACGACGAGCTCGACTTCGAGGTGCCCAAGGCGGAGCTCGATGAGGTGTCGGAGCTCGTCAAGCGCACGATGGAGGACGTCGTGGAGCTCAAGGTGCCCCTGGTGGCCGACTGCTCCTGGGGCGCTACCTGGGCCGAGGCGAAGTGAGACCGGCCATGGCGACGTCGCCGGCGAGCGCGACGGGGCGGCGGACCGGCTCGCCCGCCGGTCCCAGGGCGGCCGTTCGAGCGCCGGGGCGCAGGGCGGAGCTCGTCCTCCGCGCGATCCTCCTCATCGTCTTCGGCGCCCTCTGCGTCTGGTGGGCCTGCCAGATCCCCTACACCCCCTACGGGGAGCCCGCGCTCTTCATCGAGCGCATGGGCCCCGACGAGAGCATGAGGTTCGACCTCTTGCAGTGGATCGTGGAGAACGGGGCGCTCCCCAGAGGCGATGAGCCCGAGCTTCTGAACAGCAGCTGGGGGTTCTCCTACGGCTTCAGCGTCTACGGCTCCACGCTCCTCGCCGTCCCGGGCGCGGCCATCGCCCATGCCCTCGGGGCCGGCGCCGAGGGCATGGTCCTCGCCGCCCGGCTCGCCGATGTCGGCCTCTCCATCGCGACCCTCGCGATCCTCTTCTGTCTCTCCGACCGCTTCTTCGCCCTGGCGGCCGCGCGGTTCCTCTTCGTCGGCCTCGTCGCCTTCCTTCCGCAGTTCATGTTCCTGTCGAGCTATTTCAACTGCGAGGCCCTCGAGCTCTTCTCGGTGGCGCTCGTCTCGTTCTGCCTCGTCAAGGGCGTGGAGGGGCGCTGGCGGCTCGTCCACTGCTGCGCCCTCGGCGCGGCGCTCGGGATCTGCGCCCTCAGCTACTACTTCGCCTACGCGCTCTTCCCCGTGAGCATCGTCGTCTACTACGTCTCCGTCTGGCGCATCCGGCGCGGGGAGGGCGACCTCTCGGTCGGGCGCGACCTCATCGCGCGGCCCCTCATCGTGGCGCTCGTCGCCTTCGCGGTCTGCGGCTGGTTCTTCGTGAGGAACCTCATCCTCCATGGCGACCTCTTCGGGATGCGCACCATCAGCGAATTCAGCGAGCGCTACGCGCTTGAGGAGCTCAAGCCGTCGAATCGCGTCACGCCCAAGAGCCTCGGCGTGTCCGTGCCCGATATGGTGCTGAGCGGCGGAGGCGGGCAGTTCGCGCCGTGGGGGGAGAGGACGTTCCAGAGCTTCGTCGGCGTCTTCGGCATGATGCAGATCTTCCTGGGGCGGTTGGAGTACGCCGCGTACGCGCTCGTCATCGGCGTGGGCGGCGCGGCCGGCATCGCGCGCTTCGCCGTCGACTCCGTTGGCCGAAGGGCCCGCCCGCAATGGAGGGCGCTCGTGGCCGGGAGCTGCGTGATCCTCATCGCCATCAGCGTCGGCTTCGCGCTCCTCTATTCATGGGGGACGGACTACCAGCCGCAAGGGCGCTACGCGATCGCGGCCCTGCCGGCGATCATGCTCATCGTGGCGTACGGCTACGGCGGCACGTTGTCGCCCGCCCAAGATGTTGGCCGCCACAGCCGCTCGCTCGATTCCCCGCCCTCCACGGGCGCCGGGCGGCTCTCGTCCATCGTCGCGCTCACGGTGCTCTGCCTCTGGCTCGCCCTCTTCGCCTGGGTCTTCGCCACGACGATCGTGCCCTTCGCCATGGCGCCGCTCTTCGCCTAGCCCCCCGCCCCGGAGCCTCCCTACATCGAGACGAGGAGCGCCACGTTCAGCCCGGTGACGATGGCGCCGATGATGATGAGCACGACCTTGAGCGGCGTGGAGTTAGCGTACTTTCCCATGACCCGCTTGCTCGAGGTGAGGTAGATCTGCACGAAGATCGTGATGGGGAGCTGCATGGAGAGCAGCGCCTGGCTCCAGATGAGCCCCTCGAAGGCGTCGGTGAGGCAGAAGATCACGATGAGCGACGCCGCGAAGGCGCAGATGACGCCGATCGACGAGTGGCGGTCGTGGATGTCGTAGGGCTCGCCCGAGGCGCCGGCCGAGATGGTGCCGGCGGCGAAGCCCGCCGTGATGGAGCTCGAGAGGCCCGCCAGAAGGAGCGCCACCGCGAAGATCCACGAGGCCGCCTGCCCGGCGATGGGCACGAGCACCTGGGCCGCCTCCTGGAGGTCGGTCACCGGCCTTCCCACTTGGAAGAACGTGGCCGCCGCCAAGATCACCATGGCGGAGTTGATGGCCCATCCGATGACCATCGAGAGCAGCGTGTCGTAGAACTCGTACTTGAGCCCCTTCTCGATGGCCTCCTCTCCCTCGGCGTTCACCTGGCGGCTTTGGATGACCTCGGAGTGCAGGAAGAGGTTATGAGGCATCACGACGGCCCCGAGCACGCTCATGATGATGGGGAGCGAGCCCTCGGGCACATGGGGCGCGACCCATCCCACGGCCGCCTGCGGCCAATCGACCTTCACGAGCGCGAGCTCCACGAGGAAGGCGATGCCGATGATGGAGACGATGGCGATGATGTAGCGCTCGACCCGCTTGTAGGAGTTGGTGAGCAGGAGCGCCAGCGAGGCGGCCGCGACGATCACCGACCCGATCTTGAGGTCGAGCCCGAAGAGCATCTCGAGGGCGATGCCCCCGCCCAGGACCTCGGCCATGGTGGTGGCCACGGTGGCGAGCCAGCCGGTGAAGAGGACGGCCTTCGCGGGAACCTTGGGCAAGTACCTGTTCGCGGCCTCGGCGAGGCACTCGCCGGTGGCGATGCCCAGATGCGCCACGTTGTGCTGCAGGATGATGAGCATGATGGTGGAGAGCGTGACCACCCAGAGGAGCCCATAGCCGAACTCCGAGCCGGCCGCCATGTTGGAGGCCCAGTTGCCGGGGTCGATGAAGCCCACCGTGACGAGGAGCCCGGGACCTATGTAGCGGAGGATCTCGAGGCCGCCGACCTGGCCCGTGTGGCGCGTGCCCAGGAGCTTCGAGCGGATGCGCCTCGAGCGCTCGAGCACCTCGTCCCTGCCGTTCGTCTGAGCGTCAGCTTCGGCCGGCACCGATCCCCCCTTCCATGCCCTTCGACGTTCCTACCCCTTCCGAGCGGGACGCTTCCCCAAGGGAACCGCCCATCTTCCGAGTTCGCTATGGGACACTATCGCGCAGCGTTCCGAGAGGGGAGGGCCATGGCGCTACCGAGGGTGGACATATGGACCGACGGCTCGAGCCTCGGCAATCCCGGCCCGGGCGGGTGGGCGGCCATCCTCCTCTTCGAGGACGCCTCGGGCGAGGAGCATCGCCTGGAGCTCTCCGAGGGCTATGGGCTCACCACGAACAACCGCATGGAGCTCCTCGCGCCCGCCAAGGCGCTCGAGGCGCTCAAGCGCCCCTGCTCCGTGACCGTCCACAGCGATTCCCAGTACGTGGTCAAGGCCCACACCGACGGCTGGATCGCCGGCTGGCTCGCGCGCGGCTGGACGGGCGCCCGGAAGAGGCCCGTCGCCAACGTCGACCTCTGGCGGCGCCTCCTCGCGGCGGAAGCCCCTCACGAGGTGCGCTACCTCTGGGTTCGCGGCCACGAGGGCACGGAGCTCAACGAGCGCGCGGACGAGCTCGCCAGGGCCGCCGCCCAGGGCGAGGGCCTTCTCGAGGACGAGGGCTTTCGGCCTTGAGTTCCAACGCCCTCGCTGCTGTACAGGAAAGCCCTCTCCAAGTATCCTTGGCACTTGTGGGCGAAGCGCCCGCGCAAGCATCTGTCGGCCCCCGAACATGTCCGTCCGTCCTCGAGCACGGCCCAGCCAGGCTCTATCGCGATGATCATGGATTGGGGCCCCGAACCGGAAGGGGTCCACGTTGAGTGAGATCAAGAATTCCTCCGTCTTTTCCATGGATGACGTCTCCGACGATGAGATGAACCAGCTCATCGACGAGACCATCACCGCCTTCGACGAAGGCGACCTGGTGACGGGCACCGTCGTCAAGATCGAGCACGACGAGGTGCTGCTCGACATCGGCTTCAAGTCCGAGGGCGTCATCCCCGTGCGCGAGCTCACCATCCGCAAGGACGCCAACCCCGAGGACCTCGTCGCCCTCGGCGAGACCCTCGAGGCCATGGTCCTCCAGAAGGAGGACAAGGAGGGTCGCCTCATCCTCTCCAAGAAGCGCGCCGAGTACGAGCGCGCGTGGAATCGCGTCGAGGAGATCTTCAACAACGGCGGCAACATCGAGGGCGAGGTCATCGAAGTCGTCAAGGGCGGCCTCATCCTCGACATCGGCCTTCGCGGCTTCCTGCCGGCCTCGCTCGTGGACCTGCGCCGCGTGAAGAACCTCAACGACTACCTGGGCAAGCAGATCGAGGCCCGCGTCATCGAGATGGATCGCAACCGCAACAACGTCGTCCTCTCGCGCCGCGTGGTGCTGGAGGAGGCGCGCAAGGCCGAGCGGGCCGAGATCCTGAAGAAGCTCGCCCCGGGCATGAAGCTCAAGGGCAAGGTCTCCTCGATCGTCGACTTCGGCGCCTTCGTCGACCTCGGCGGCATCGACGGCCTCGTGCACATCTCCGAGCTCTCCTGGAACCACGTGAACCATCCCTCCGAGGTGGTCAAGGTCGGTCAGGAGATCGAGGTCCTCGTCCTCGACGTCGATACCAAGCGCGAGCGCATCTCGCTCGGCTACAAGCAGACCACCGAGGATCCTTGGAGGACGCTCGTCAAGCGCTACCCCGTGGGCGCCATCGTCGAGGGCACCGTCACCAAGCTCGTTCCCTTCGGCGCCTTCGTGGACCTTGGCGACGGCATCGAGGGCCTCGTGCACATCTCCGAGATGGCGCGCCAGCATGTCGACGCCCCCTCCCAGGTGGCGCATGTGGGCGACAAGGTGCAGGTCAAGGTCATGGAGATCGACCTCAACCGTCGCCGCATCTCCCTCTCGATGAAGAGCGCCGCCGAGACCCTCGGCATCGAGGTCGAGGTGCAGCCGCTGGCGCCGGGCGAGGAGGTCTCGCGCTCGAGCCGCTCCGACGGCGCGAGGTCCCGGCGCGAGCCCGAGCTCCCCGCTGCCGACGCCGAACCCGAGCTCCCCGCCGCGAACGGATCCGGAAAGACCGACGAGCCTGCGGAGTAGGGCTTCCGCAACCAAGGAGGCTTCTTGACCGACGTCATCGAGAGGTTCCTCCGCTACGCGGAGATCTCATCGCAATCAGACCCGCTGAACGCGGCCCAGACGCCCTCGACGCTCACGCAGTTCGACGTCGCCGAGGTCGTGGCGAACGACCTCTTGGCGGTGGGCGCCCTGGACGTGCGCGTGGACGAGCACGCCTACGTGACGGCCCATTGGCCGGCGAGCTCGGGCGCGGAGGATCTGCCGTGCCTGGGGCTCATCGCCCATATCGACACCGCGTGGCAGGCCCACGAGAATCCCGTCCATCCGCGGGTCGTCCTCTACGAGGGGGGCGACCTCGTGATGGGCGAGGTGGACGGCCGCGTGGTGAAGACGTCGCCGGCCGAGGTGCCGGCGCTCGCCGGCTACGTGGGCCAGGAGATCGTCTGCACCGACGGCACGTCCCTTCTGGGCGGCGACGACAAGGCCGGCGTGGCCGAGATCGTCTCCCTGCTCGTCCGCTTGGCCGCCGATCCGTCGCTGCCCCACCCGCGCCTCGCCATCGCCTTCGTCCCCGACGAGGAGATCGGCCACGGCGCCGAGCTCCTCGACCTCGGCGCCTGGGGCGCCCGCTGGGCCTACACCGTTGACGGCGGGATGCTCGGCGAGGTGAGCTACGAGACCTTCAACGCCGCCGAGGCGAAGCTCCGCGCCCGTGGCGAGGCCGTGCACCCGGGCTACGCCAAGGGGCTCTTGGTGAACGCCCTCGAGCTCCTGCTCAAGGTACACGCACAGCTGCCGCCCCTCGAGCGTCCCGAGTTCACCGAGGGGCGCGAGGGCTACTTCTTCCTCGACCGCTTCGAGGGATCGAACGAGACGGCGGCGAGCGAGTACATCATCCGAGACCACGACCGCGAGCGCTTCGAGGGAAGGAAGCGCGAGCTCGAGGATGCCGTCGCCTTGGTCAATGCCGAGCAGGGCGGCGACTACGTGACCATCTCCATCCGCGATGAGTACCAGAACATGCGCGAGGCCATCGAGCCCCACGCCCACCTCGTCGAGAATGCCCGGCTCGCCTTCGAGGACTGCGGCGTCACGCCCTATTCCGAGCCCGTTCGCGGTGGCACGGACGGCGCCCGCCTCACGTTCCGGGGCCTTCCCTGCCCCAACCTCTCGGCCTGCTCCTTCAACGCCCACGGCCCCAAGGAGTTCGTGCCCGTGAAGGACATGGAGACCATGGTGGACGTGCTCGTCGACCTCGTGGGGCGCTACGCCGTGCCCCAGCCCGGGGTCGAGGCGAGCGATCCGGACAGGACCGCGGCCCTCGTCTGAGGCCAGGATCCGATTCCGAGAGCCGTCAATGGACGTCGTCTTCCTGGCAGGGCCCATGGCCTCGGGCAAGAGCACCGTCGCCGAGGAGCTGCGCGACCTGGGCGCCTGGCGGATCGATCTGGACGCGGTCTCCCGCTCCGTGACCGGGCCCGGCGAACCCTGCCTCGGCGAGCTGGCCCGTGCCTTCGGCGCCGACATCGTCCGCGAGGACGGTACGCTCGATAGGGCCGCGCTGGCCGAGCGCGCCTTCGCGAGCGCCGAGTCGGCCGAGCGGCTCGAGGCCATCGAGCTCCCCTACATCAAGCGGGCCCTCGTCGAGGGCATCTCCTATGCGGCGACCGTCGCCGAGCACGACGCCTGCCTCGTGGTGGAGGTTCCGCTGCTCGACCGCGTGGAGGACCTGTTGGGCCTGGCCGACGAGGTGCTCGTGGTGTCCTGCGCGCCCGAGAGGCGGCGGGAGCTCGCGGCCGGGCGCGGCGTCTCGGCCGAGGACTTCGGGCGCCGCGGCGCCCGGCAGCCCGACGAGGCGTACCTCGCCGCCCACGCCACGGCAACGCTCGTGAACGATGGCGATATCGAGGCGCTGAGGGAACGCGCCAGGGAGTGGTACGCCGCCCGGGGCTACCCCGTCGAAGGGGCCTCCGATGGCTGAGCGGGGGAGCGCGTCCGACGCGGGCCCGCGGCAAGGGGAGACAGCCGGGGCCTACGTGCCCAAGCACCAGAGCCGGAAGCGCTACGACTGGTGGGAGCCCTCGGACGGCAACCCCTACCTCGACATCCCGGGCGATGCCCTGGACGACGGGTTGGAGAACGTCCTCGAGGGCACCGGCTCGGCCTATCCCGTGCGATCGCTCCCGGACGAGGGGGCGGCGGACGCGCCGTCGCGCACGGAGGTCGTGCCGCCCACCCAGAGGCGCCCCGAGGCGGTCCCGCCCTCCCGTGAGACGCAGCGAACCGTGATGGCGCCGCTGCCGGCGCGGCCCGCCACCTATCTCGATGGCGCCTCCCAAGAGCGGCTCCGTCGAGCCGAGCGGGCCCGGCGCGCCCATGACGACGGGATGCGGCCGGCCTACGACCGCCCGGATGCCCACGGCGCCTATCGCCAGCCCCAGCCGCGCCGGCGCGGCCGCAGGCTCCCGGAGATCCCCCGTGCCAAACTCCACTTCTGGCGCTGGTTCCGGGTGCTCCCCATCTTCGCCATGATCTTGCTGGCGGCCGCCTCGGTCGTGGTGAACCTCGGGCTCTTCGGCATCAACGAGATGCTCTACCCGCTGGACTACAACGAGATCGTCACCAGCGCGGCCGACGCCTACGGCATCGATCCCCTGCTCGTGGCCTCCGTGATACGCACCGAGTCGGGCTGGGACCCCGAGGCGCTCTCGAGTGCCGGCGCCCGGGGCCTCATGCAGCTCCTGCCCCAGACCGCGCAGGAGCTCGCCGATGCCGGGCTCGTGGATCCCAACGTCTACAACCCGCAGAACCTCGGCGATCCCGCCACCAACATCGCCTACGGCACGGCCTACCTCAACCAGTGCATCCAGAACACGGAGGATCTGGACCAGGCCATCGCCGCCTACAACGCCGGCGTCGCCCAGGCCAAGGAGTGGGCCGCCTCGGACACCCCCTTCGAGGAGGCCATCCAGTTCCCCGAGACCACCGCCTATCTCGAGCGGGTGACGAGCGCCTACGATCGCTACCAGCGGACTTATCCGGACGGCATCCCGTACGAGCCCTAGGCGCCGGCGTCCGTCCGATCGCCGTCTGCGCGAGCGCCTCCCCGGGGAGTCGCCCGCCGGCAGTCGCAGGGGCCAAGGCGCCACGGGACAGGCGCCGCCTCGCGCGGGTATCTTGATTGCCTGAACCCCAGGCGCGGAAGCAGTGGGAAGGGGGTCCACTTTGCAGCGGCACGGAGAGAATCCCCAGGCCATCTCCGTCGATGAGGCGGCTCGACGGGGCATCGCCCCGTCGGAGCGGCTAGGGGGCGCGCTCAAGCGCTTCGGCATCTCGGCCGAGGGGGAGCCGCTGAAGGTGGTCTCGCCCTTCGAGCCCGCCGGCGACCAGCCCCAGGCCATCGCCAAGCTCGCCAAAGGCGTCGAGGAGGGCCTTCGCTACCAGACGCTCATGGGCGTCACCGGATCGGGCAAGACCTACGCCATGGCCAAGACCATCGAGGCCGTGAACCGTCCGGCCCTCATCCTCGAGCCCAACAAGACCCTCGCCGCCCAGATCGCGGCCGAGATGCGCGAGCTCTTCCCCCAGAACTCGGTCGTCTACTTCGTCTCGTACTACGACTACTACCAGCCCGAGGCCTACGTGCCCTCCTCCGACACCTACATCGAGAAGGACGCCTCCATCAACGAGGAGGTGGAGAAGCTCCGCCACCAGGCGACGACCTCGCTCCTCACCCGGCGCGACGTGATCGTGGTGGCGAGCGTCTCGTGCATCTACGGCATCGGGAGCCCCCAGGATTACGCAGGGCTCGCCCCCAACGTGGCCAAGGACGTGCCGCTCGAGCGCGACGACTTCATCCGCGACCTCCTGGCCATCCAGTACGACCGCAACGACCTCGACCTCTCGCGCGGGACCTTCCGCGTGCGGGGCGACGCCGTGGACGTCTACCCGCCCTATGCCGAGCATCCGGTGCGGATCGAGTTCTTCGGCGACGAGGTGGAGCGCATCGCCGAGATCGACCAGCTCGACGGCGAGATCCTTCGCGAGTTCGACGCGATCCCCATCTGGCCCGCCTCCCACTACGTGACGGAGCGGCCCAAGATCTCGCACGCGCTGGACACCATCAAGGAGGAGCTGGACGAGCGCGTGGGCGCCCTCGAGGCCGACAAGAGGCTCCTCGAGGCCCAGCGGCTCTCGCAGCGCACCAACTACGACCTCGAGATGCTCGGCACCATGGGCTTCTGCTCGGGCATCGAGAACTACTCGCGCCACCTCGACGGGCGCGCCCCCGGCGAGCCGCCCTACACGCTCCTCGACTACTTCCCGGCCGACATGCTCTGCATCATCGACGAGAGCCACGTGACGGTGCCGCAGGTCCGCGGCATGTACGAGGGCGACCGCTCCCGCAAGGTGACGCTCGTGGAGCACGGCTTCCGCCTGCCGAGCGCCCTCGACAACCGCCCCCTTCGCTTCGACGAATTCGAGGAGCGCATCCCGCAGTTCATCTACGTCTCGGCGACGCCCGGCGACTACGAGGAGGCGGTCTCCGAGCAGGACGTGGAGATGGTGATCCGCCCCACGGGGCTCCTGGATCCCAAGGTGGACGTGCGGCCCGTGAGGGGGCAGGTGGACGACCTCACCGAGGAGATCCGAAAGCGCGTGGCCAAGAAGGAGCGCGTGCTGGTGACGACCCTCACCAAGCGCATGGCCGAGGACCTCACCGACCACCTCCTCGACGAGGGCCTGAGGGTGAACTACATGCACTCCGACACGGCGACGCTCGATCGGGTGGACATCGTGCGCGACCTCCGCACCGGCAAGATCGACGTGCTCGTGGGCATCAACCTGCTCCGCGAGGGGCTCGACATCCCCGAGGTCTCGCTCGTGGCGATCCTCGATGCCGACCAGGAGGGCTTCCTGCGCAACCGGCGCTCGCTCATCCAGACCATGGGGCGCGCGGCGAGGAACGCCGAGGGCCAGGTGATCATGTACGCGGACACCGTGACCGACTCCATGCGCGAGGCCATCGACGAGACCAACCGGCGACGCCGCCTGCAGGAGGCCTTCAACGAAGAGCACCACATCACGCCAAAGACGGTGCGCAAGGCCATCAACGACATCTCGGGCTTCATCGAGGATGCGGCCGACGTGCACCGCCGGGACGAGAAGCTGAAGGCGATGGAGCCCACGGGGGCGGAGCGCATCGCCGCCGAGCTCGCGGAGCTTCCGAAGGAGGAGGCGCAACGGGTGCTCTCGGCACTGGAGGACGAGATGGCGGAGGCCTCGCGGGCCATGGACTTCGAGCGGGCGGCCGCCGTCCGCGACCAGATCGTCGAGATCCGGGCCAAGCTCGAGGGCTCGCCCGAGGACGAGGTCATGGCGCGCCTCAGGGCCGGGGCGCGGGCCGGCTCCACCCACGCCACCCGCCGCCGCTACACCAAGCGCCGCACCAAGCGCTAGCGAGGCGAGGGCGCCTGCCGCCGCGCGCCGCGACCGGCCCCGACGGCTCCCTCGGTGTGGGACACTCTTGGCATCCGCCATCCGTAGCAGGGAGGTCCCATGGCCAAGGCCGACGCCGCGCTCTTCAAGCCCGAGCTCGTCTTCTTCGACATCGAAGCCGATGATGCGAACGCCCTCTTCGACGCCCTCTACGAGCGCCTCCGCGAGGCCGGCTACGTGAGGGAGTCGTGGCCCGAGGCCATCAGGGAGCGCGAGCGCGACTATCCCACTGGGCTCCTCACCCCCACGGCCGCCGTCGCCATCCCCCATGTGGATCCGGCCCACATCGAGCGGCCCTATATCGCCGTCATCAAGCCGCCTCGCCCCGTGACCTTCGAGTTCATGGCGGGCATGGGCGACCCGGTGCCCGCCGAGCTCATCGTCAACCTCGGCATCACCCGGGATGGCGGCCAGGTCCAGGTGCTCCAGGAGCTCATGAACCTCTTCCAGGACGAGGATGCGGTGGCCGACATAATGGCCCAGACGACCGGCGAGGGGATGGTCTCGGCCATAGCGGGACGCTTCGACGAGTAATCTCATACATGGAGAGAACCGTTCTAGGACGCTTCGGCCTGCCTGTGGGGCGCGCCGGCGCCCTTGCATGAGAAGGAGGATCTATCCATGGCCGCCAAGATCATCGTCGCCTGCGGATCCGGCATCGCCACGTCGCAAACCGTGGCCAACAAGGTGGGCAAGCTGCTCAAGGAGCAGGGCATCGATGCCGACGTCGAGGCCGTCGACATCCACTCGCTCAAGCACTACATCAAGAGCGCCGACGCCTACATCGCCGTGGTGAAGGTGGACGAGGACTACGGCATCCCGGTGTTCAACGGCGTGGCCTTCCTCACCGGCATGGGCCAGGACGAGGAGCTCGCCAAGCTCGTCGACGCC
>CANRLS010000031.1 GCA_947631545.1 uncultured Atopobiaceae bacterium | reverse complement strand
GGGTTTTGCAGGAATATCACGCTCGGAGTCCCCGATCCCAGGCTTCAGGCCTCAATGTAGTCATTACAGAGACCCGTACATGTAAGGGCCTCCCCAGCCTCTTGGCCGGATGAGGCCCGGTGTCACAACGGTGCGATTCCCACCGTCGACGGAACGCAACGACTCTCAACGTTCCGCAACGGTTTTCCCAGCTCAGACGTTCGATTCCGTTCGTTTCGCAACGACTCGCAACACCGTTCGAAAGCCCTCTCGAGGCGGAGATCGCCGGTTCGAATCCGGCACGGGCTACCAGAAATTGACAGGGCATCTGCCCAGCGCAGATGGCTTGTCATGTTATCTCGCCGGACTCCCGTGCGAGGAGTTCGCGGAGGCCTGCGGCTTTGTCGTACGGTGAGACAATGACCGGGTGAGCGGCATTCCAAGGGTAGGTGGCTGACCATGGTGCCTTGTGGCGTCGATTGCGGGAAGTCCTGCGAAGGGCAGGCGCGCGTCCCCGTCTGGCCCGAGCGGGCCCCCTTCGAATCCCTCGAGAGGGCTGCGGGTGCCGAGGTGGCCTTCTTCGACATCGACGGCACTCTCCTGCCCATGGAGACGAAGGAGATGCCGCCATCCACCGCTCGAGCCCTGGACCTTCTGCAGAGCCGGGGCGTGAGAATCGTCGTCTGCACAGGACGCGTCCTCGAGCGCGCCCAAACGATCCGCCGCTTCCATGACTTCGACGGATGGCTCTGCGCCAACGGGGGCTACTGTGTGCTCGGCAGCGAATTGGTCAGAGCCGAGGAGCTGGACCGGGACGACGTCAAGACCGCCGTCTCCGAGGCGGCCGAGAAGGGCTACGGGATAGCGCTCTTCTACGAGGACCACATGACCGTGGGGACGCCGGGCGGCGACCGCTCGGTCCTCAACGGCTCGTGGGGCCACTCGAGGGCCGTCGACTACTCCGAGCTCGACCTCGGCCGGCCCGTCTACCAGATGGACGTCGCCGTGCCGCCGGAGCGCGACGCCGAGGTGCTCGCCCACCTGCCCCACCTCAAGAGCGCCCGCTGGACGGACCGGTTCGCCGACATCGTGCCGGCCGAGGGCGGCAAGCGGGCGGGCATGGCGGCCGTGCTCGACGCCCTCGGCGCCACCCGCGAGCGGTGCCTCGCCTTCGGGGACGGCGCCAACGACCGGGACATGATCGCCTTCGCCGGCGTCGGCGTGGCCATGGGCAACGGCGCCCCAGAGGTTAAGGCTGTCGCCGACTACGTCACGAGCGCCTGCGACACCGACGGCATCTGGAACGCGCTCATCGCGCTCGGCCTCTGCTAGGGCCTTCGGCAATATCACCGTGCGGGTTGCTCCAACCCGAGCCCCTCTGCCGATCCTGTGAGCGATTCCCATCCTGTGCTACGCCGCAAGGTACTCGGCCGCCTTCGCTGTATCAGATTCACTGAATCGGAATCATTGAACGCTGAGTCGGGTATCCCACATGGGCTACTTTACGCTTGCGGCTGCCCCTACTTTACGATTACGGGCTCCCCTACTTTCCGTTTGCGGCATCATCTACATTACGATTTCGGTGCCCGCTACTTTACGACCTAGGTAGTCATAGCCATCGGAACCGCGGGACGGACGCCGAGTTTTGGGGAACTCCATGATCGAGCGGGCATTGGGTCCAAGGCTCCTGGAGCTCGCGAGGTGGTATCCCGTCGTCTCGCTGACGGGGCCTCGCCAGAGCGGTAAGTCGACGCTGGCCCACCACGTCTTCACGGGTTACGACTACGTCAATCTCGAGGATCCAGCGGCCCGGAGTCGGGCGCTGACTGATCCCACGGGCTTCGTCGAGGTCCACGGCATCCGCGAGTGGCTTGGTCGCGGCGAGGGGCCTTCCATGCACCGCCTCGACCGCTAGGCCCCAGCGAGAAGGTGGCGGTGACGCCGCCGTAGGCGAGGACCGCCCCGAGGTGGTCGCCCGCATCATCTCCTTCGCGAACGACAATGGCTTCGCGCTCACCGAGGACGACCTCGTCATCGAGACCCCTGCGGAGGGCGAACTCGTGGACGAGGAGTTGGCGGTCGTCGCTGGCGGCGGATGCGGTGACTGCACTTGGGGTAACCTTCTAGAGTAACTGCATTGTCTCTTGACAAGGTTCCCTACCACGGCAGATGCAATGGTTCCAGGGATGGCGGCAGCGTCCTCGAGCTGTCGGAACACGAAGTCGGCCCGTTGCGCTTAGTTCGAAAGCTGTCAGAGCGGCCTACACGGGGCGGACTTCCGGGCTAAGCGCAACGGTCACCGACCCTAAGTGAGCTTCGTGAGCGGGGCCTTGCCGTGCGCCCAGCGCTCCCGGTCGAGTATCTCGGGCTTCAGCACTAGCTCCGTCGGATGCACGGCCTCGACGCCGAGGGCGCCCAGCAGCGCCCGGCCTTCCTCGCCGGAAACGCACTCCGCGCGGAAAACCGCGTACCAGTCGCGCATGTTGAACCTGACGCCGATGAGCTCTCCGGGCTCCACAGCTTCCCCATGGTGACGCAGGTGGTCTTGATTTCGCAGTGATGGGGCTACACCCCAAGAGCATCCAGCACATCGTTCACATCGGCATCGATGCAGATGGAGCGCTCGGCTATCTCGTCGGGGCAGAAGGCCTCGCCCAGGTTCACGCAGGCGTAGCGGGCCCGCGGGTTGGCGGCCGTGAGGCGCCAGAAGGGGTACTTGATGATGACCGGCGTGTTCGCGCCCACACCCAGCTCGAGGTAGAGCACCCGTTTGCCGTCATGGGCGTCGAGGTAGTCCCCGTAGCGCCGGGCGGCCCGATGCCATCCCTCGTCCTCGACGAAGGTGACGTCGGCCCGGAGGTTCATGGCCATCGGCGCCCCGCAGCGGGGGCAGTGCGGCACGAGCTCGGAGGGGACGCGCATGTCGCGCTGCTCGGCGAGCATGCGCCGAACCTCGGGCTCGTTGTCATAGGTGAGCTGGTGGCAGGGCACGGAGCACTGCCAGAGGCCGTAGTCGCCCTGGGTATAGAAGAGCCGCTCCTTATCGAACCCGGCACGCTGGAAGCAGTGGTCCACGTTCGTCGTGATGACGAAGTAATCGCGGCCGTCGACGAGGTTTCGGAGTCGCTCGTAGGTGTCCTTCGGCGGATCCAGGTAGCGGTTGACGTAGATCTGCCTCGACCACCAGGCCCAAGTCACCTCGGGCGACGGGAAGGGGTAGAAGCCGCCGCTGTACATGTCGGTGATGCCGAAGGCTTTGGCGAAGTCGCCGAAGAAGCGCCGGAAGCGCTCACCGCCATAGGTGAGACCCGCGGCGGTGGAGAGTCCGGCGCCGGCGCCGATCACGATGTCGTCGGCGGCGGCGACCGAGTCGGCCAAACGCGCGCAGGCCGCCTCGAAGCCCTTTGTCTTCCTAGAGAAGCCGCTGGTAGAGCCCATAGTCCTCTTCTTTGAACACGTCGAAGACGACGTCGATGGCGCTCGAGTGCGCCCCTCGCCAGTCCCTGACGGTGGTGACGGCGATCCTTGCGGCTTCATCCTTCGGGAAGCCGAACTCGCCCGTGGAGATGCAGCAGAAGGCGATGCTCGAGAGACCGCGTGTGGCGGCCGCCTCGAGACAGGACTCGTAGCACGAGGCCAAAAGCCCCCGATCGCAATCCGTCAAAGGCCCTTGGACGACGGGCCCCACGGTGTGGATGACGTAGCGCGATGGGAGGTTGAAGGCGGGCGTAATCTTGGCCTTGCCCGTCGGCTCGGGATGTCCCTGGGCCTCCATGAGCTCCGCGCAGGCGAGCCGCAGCTGCACGCCGGCGAACGTGTGGATCGCGTTGTCGATGCAGCGATGGTTCGGCACGAAGCACCCGAGCATCCGGCTGTTCGCGGCGTTCACGATCGCGTCGACGGCGAGCATCGTGATGTCGCCCCGCCAGAGATAGATTCCCGGCTCGACCGGCTCGAGGGCCCGGTAGTCGGTGACGCCCTTGTCTGCGATGAGTTCCTGCAGATAGGCGTCTTGCATGGCGATGAACTCGGCAGACACCGGCCATGGCGGCCGAACGTTCATGAGTGCTCGAAGCAGCAGCCACTGCTCCTCGGCATCCTCCGGCATCTCCACACCTTGGTACTGGGATCGCTCCGTGAGCATCGCCTCGATGAGCCACAGCCTCCGCTCATCCTGCGTCATGGGACTTCCATTACATGCTTATCGGACATGCGCTCCCACCGTTCCGAAAGGGACCTTCGGCACTCTATAGCTTCTTATAGCCGTGCGCTGCCGGAATCCCCAGGGAAACGCCGAATTCTTCCGTACCTCTGCTAAAGAGAGCACGATCGAGCCCTTTCAGTCCTTGCACGACCATTCATCTGAGTGCGGTTCCGGGAGTATTGGAGGGAAGCGTAGGCGCCCGATGGGGTGAGGGACTTCAAACGACAGCGCCGCAGGACCGGCCCGATCCGATGGCGCGCGATCCCGCGGCTTCCGCGCGATCGCTTTGTAAGCGCTTCGTAAGGGCCCGTCAGGTGGACGTAAGGGTTCGCTGGCGAGCCCTTTCGCGTCGATTCCGCTTCCTATCTTCCTCTCAGCCGGGCGACGCCCGGCATTCGCCTACCCCGCCTATCGCGCGGGTCGAGAGAGGGAGCAACCCCCATGAGCGTGACATCCATCCTGAAGAAGCGCGTCCTCGGCGCGAGCATCGGCGCCGTGGCCCTCTGCCTGGCGCTCGGCGCCTGCGGTGGGGCGCCGGCCTCGACCGGCACAGCCGCAGACGGGTCCTCCGACGCGAGCGCCGCCGAGGCGGTCTCCGGCACCGTCACCGCCGTCGGCTCCACCGCGCTCCAGCCGCTCGCCGAGGCGGCGGCTGAGGCCTACATGGCCGAGAACGCGGGCGTGCAGATCTCCATCCAAGGCGGCGGCTCGGGCCAGGGCATCACGCAGGTCGCCGAGGGCGCCGTCCAGATCGGCGACTCCGACGTCTTCGCCGAGGAGAAGCTCGACGACCCCGCCAAGGCTGCCGAGCTCACGGACAACAAGGTCTGCGTCGTGGGCATGGGACCTGTGGCGCATCCCGAGGTGGGCGTGACCGACCTCACGATGGACCAGCTCCGCGGCATCTTCTCCGGCACCATCACCAACTGGAAGGACGTGGGCGGTGCCGATCTGCCCATCGTCGTCATCAACCGCGCATCCGGTTCCGGCACCCGCGCAACCTTCGAGGCGGCCGTCTTCGAGGGGAGCGAGCCGCCCTCGGACTTCACGGCCCAGGAGCAGGACAGCTCCGGCACCGTGGCGAAGATGGTGAAGGAGACTCCCGGGGCCATCTCCTACCTCGCGTTCTCCTACTACGACGATGACCTGCTCGGCCTCGCGGTGGACGGCGTCCAGCCCACGGAGGACAACGTCGCCACGAACGACTGGAAGATCTGGGCCTACGAGCACATGTACACGAAGGCCGACGCCGATGCTGCGACCCGATCCTTCATCGACTTCATGCTCGGCGACGAGGTGCAGGGCTCGCTCGTCGAGGAGATGGGCTACATCCCCATCGGCTCCATGAAGGTCCAGAAGGCGGCCGACGGCACCGTGAGCGAGATCTCCTCATGATCGCCGGACTGGCGGGCGGGGGCCGCGGAACCGCCGCGCGCCGCCGCCCCCTGCCCAAGGCCCAGCTCGAGAAGGTCGGGATCGGCGTCACGGGTGCCTGCGTCGTGCTGGTCATCGTCCTCGTGGCGACGCTCATCGTCA
Source organism: uncultured Atopobiaceae bacterium (assembly GCA_947631545.1). Taxonomy (GTDB): domain Bacteria; phylum Actinomycetota; class Coriobacteriia; order Coriobacteriales; family Atopobiaceae; genus CANRLS01. The sequence continues at coordinate 9,055 of CANRLS010000031.1, read as the reverse complement.
TGGTCTGCGGCCAGGGCCTCGCGACCTTCACCGTGGATGGCGTCGACCCCTGGGCCTTCCTCACGGGCACCGTCTGGAACCCCCATGCCTCCGCAGCGGACGGCCAGCCCCTCATGGGCGCGCTGCCCATGATCTTCGGCTCCTTCGCGGTGACGCTCCTCTCCTGCGCCATCGCGCTCCCCGTGGCCCTCTGTCTCGCCATCTTCATGGTGGAACTCGCGCCGGAGATCGGCCGCACGTACTTCCAGCCGGTGGTGGAGCTCCTCGTGGGCATCCCGTCCGTCGTCTACGGGCTCGTCGGGCTCGAGGTCGTCGTCACGTGGACTCGCTCCTGGGCCGGCGGCACCGGCTACGGCATCTTCAGCGCCTCGATCGTGCTCGCGGTGATGATCCTCCCGACCATCACGTCGCTCACCGTGGACGCCCTCGCCGCGGTGCCCGACGCCTGGCGCAACGGCTCCTACGCCCTCGGCTGCACCAAGTGGCAGACCATCCGCTCCGTCGTGGTGCGCTCGGCCATCCCCGGCATCCTCACGGCCCTCGTGCTCGGCATGGCCCGGGCCTTCGGCGAGGCGCTCGCCGTGCAGATGGTCATCGGCAACGCGGCCCAGATCCCGGCCTCGCTCTTCGAGCTAGCCGCCACGCTCACGTCCATCCTCACCCTCGGCATCGGCAACGAGGCCTCGGGCACGGTCTACGCCAACGCCCTCTGGTCGCTGGCCCTCGTGCTCCTGGTCATGAGTCTCGCCTTCATCCTCATCGTCCACCTCATCGGCAAGAAGGAGGAGGTCACCGATGGTTGAGGTGCGGGAGCGCGTCCAAGATCGCCCGACGCAGGCGGCGCCATGCGACGTCGCGATCGAGGGGAAGCCGCATGCGGAACCCCTGTCCAAGGATCCGATAGCCCTCTCGTCGAAGCCTTCGATGTTCGAGAGGTACGGGAAGGGTCCCGAAGCCGACGTTCCCAAACCGCTCGAGGGAACGCCTGTTGACGTGCCCGTCGACTTCCAGGGCCTGGAAGACCTCGCCCGCGCCTCGCGCCGCGCCCTCGTCTCGGACAAGATGGCACGCATCGCCATCGAGATCGTGGCCGGCCTCGTCGTCATCATGCTCGCCGCGCTCATCGCGAAGATCGTGATCGACGGATGGGACAAGCTCCTCGACTGGAACTTCCTCACGGGCAAGCCCGAGCAGTTCAAGGAGGGCGGCGGCATCGGCCCGGAGCTCTTCAACTCCTTCTACCTGCTGGTGCTCACGCTCCTCGTCTCGCTCCCGCTCTCGCTCGGCGGTGCCATCTTCCTCTCGGAGTACGCGCCGGCGAACGCCCTCACGGCCCTCGCCAAGACCGCTATCGAGACGCTCTCGAGCCTGCCTTCGATGATCGTCGGCCTCTTCGGCTTCCTCTTCCTCGTGCTGCAGATGGGCTGGGGCTTCTCGATCATGAGCGGGGCCATCGCCCTCACGATGTTCAACATCCCGATACTCGTGCGGGTGATCAGCCAGGCCCTTGAGGCAGTGCCCCAGGGCCAGCGCGACGCCGCCCTCGCCCTCGGCCTCACCCGTTGGGAAGCGACGATCCACGTGCTGATACCAGCCGCGATGCCCGCCATCGTCACCGGCGTCGTGCTCTCGGCCGGACGCGTCTTCGGCGAGGCGGCGGCCCTCATCTATACGGCCGGCCAGTCCGCGCCCGCGCTCGACTTCACGAGCCTCGACCTTGCGAGCCCTGCCTGTCCCTGGAACGTCTGGCGTCCGGCGGAGACCCTCGCGGTCCACATCTGGAAGATCAACTCCGAAGGCGTCGTGCCGGATCTTTCGGCCATCTCCAACGGCACGGCCGCCGTGCTCCTCGTCTGCGTCCTCGCCTTCAACCTGCTCGCCCGCGTCGTCGGGCGCGCCCTCGAGAGGAGGATCACCGCCTCATGAACGCGTCATCGAGTGCCGTCCTAGGGGCCCCGGCGACGTCCGCGCCCGCGTCTGCGCTGCTCGCCACCCGCGACCTCACCGTCTCCTACGGCGCCAAGGAAGCCCTGCACCCCACGTCCCTCTCCTTCAGGAAAGGCGAGGTCACGGCCTTCATCGGCCCCTCCGGCTGCGGCAAGTCCACGCTGCTTCGCTGCCTGAACCTCATGAACCGCGAGGTCGTCGGCTGCACCATGGGCGGTCGGATCCTCTACCGCGGACGCGACATCCTCGCCCCCGACGTGAACGTCTACGAGCTCCGCACCTCCATCGGCATGGTCTTCCAGCAGCCGACGCCCTTCCGGCTCTCCATCGCGGCCAACGTCGCCTTCGGGCCCCGCCACCACGGCCTTGCCGCCTCCCGCGAGGCGGACCTCGTCGAGCGGGCCCTTCGTCGCGCAGCTCTCTGGGACGAGGTGAAGGACGACCTCAAGAAGAGCGCCCTCGCCCTCTCCGGCGGCCAGCAGCAGCGCCTCTGCATCGCCCGCGCCCTCGCGATGGAGCCGGAGGTGCTGCTCTTGGACGAGCCCTGCTCCGCCCTCGACCCAATCTCAACCTTCGCCATCGAGGAGACCATCCGAGACATCGCCGCCTCGGGCGTCTGCGTGATCATCGTCACCCACAACATGGAGCAGGCGGGCCGCGTATCGGACCGGTGCGCCTTCTTCTACCTCGGTACGATGGTGGAATCGGGCCCGACCTTGGAGCTCTTCAACGCGCCGAGGACACAGCGGCTGTCAGACTATCTGACGGGAAGATTCGGCTGACGACGAGCGGCCTCGAGCACGCCGCCGCTTCCCCCGGTTGCGAGACCGCACCCAGAATGGACTGCGGCACGGCAGCTGGCACGAATCGATGGGATAAAGGGCTCACGCATGATCTACTACGTGGAGGACGACCGCAACATCCGCGACCTCACGGTCTATGCGCTCCAGCAGTCGGGCATCGAGGCCGAGGGTCTGGAGGACGCCGCCGCCTTCTCGAAGGCGCTCAAGAGGCGGATGCCGGACGCCGTGCTGCTCGACATCATGCTCCCCGGCACCGATGGGCTGGAGCTCCTTCACTGGATCCGCTCGCATCGTTCCACCGAGGCGATCCCCGTGATGATGATCACCGCCCGCGACACCGAACTCGACGTCGTGGACGCGCTGGACTCCGGTGCCGACGACTACCTCGCCAAGCCCTTCGGGATGCTCGAGCTCGTGAGCCGCTGCCAGGCGCTCCTCAGGCGTGCGGGTCGGCTGCCGAAGTCAGGCAAGCGAAGGAACGTGGAGGCCGCCGGGCTCGTCCTCTCCCCCAGCGCCCGCACCGTGCACCTCGAGGGGAGCGCCGTCGACCTCACGCCGCGCGAATTCGACCTCCTGGCCCACCTCCTCGCCCACGCCGGCGAGACCTGCAGCCGGGACGAGCTCCTGCGCGATGTCTGGGGCTGGGACTTCAACGGCGGAAGCCGCACCGTCGACGTCCATGTCCAGACGCTCCGATCAAAGCTCGCCGAGTGGTCGGGGTCCATCCACACGCTTCGCGGCGTTGGCTACCGACTCGACCTCCCGGGGGACGGGCGAGCGCTCGAGACCGCCTCATGAGCGCCTCCCGACAAACGGGCATCGTCGTCAAGCGCCCGTCGCTGCGTCACCGGATCTTCCTCGCCCTCGCGATCATGGCCACCGTCGCGGTCGCCGTCGGCACGGTGGCCCAAGTGGGGGCCGAGCAGGCGAACCTCGCCGCCAGGGCCCGCGCGACGCTCTCCCGCGAAGCCGGCATCATCACGGCCGCCCTCGACGCCTCACCCGATCCGGAGAGCGAGGTGGCGGCCCTCGTCCCGGAAGATGCCCGCCTCACCCTCATATCCCCCGATGGGACCATTCTCTACGATTCGGAGGCCGATGCCTCCGCGATGCCCAACCACGCCGACCGTCCCGAGGTGGCCCGCGCGCTCAAGGACGGCATCGGCGTCGCCGAGCGCCCGAGCGAGACCGTCGGCTACGTGAGCCACTACCAGGCTCGACGCATCGATTCCGGCGACGTCGTCCGTCTCTCCGTCGATCGGGCCGACGTCGCAGCGGAGGTCTGGAGCGGCATCGGGTACGACCTCGTCGCGGTGGCGCTCGTCGTCACGGCCGCCTGGATCGTCTCCGGCTTCGTCGCGAGGCGCCTCATCGCCCCGATCGCGGCGATGGACCTGGCGTCGGACGATCCCGAGGCGGGCTACGAGGAGCTGGAGCCCCTGGCCGCCCGCGCACGCGAGGCCCGCGCGGCCGAGGCCGAGCGCCTCGCCACGATGGCGGATGCCGTCCGCATGCGCCGCGAATTCACGGCCAACGTCACCCATGAGCTCAAAACCCCCCTCGCCTCCATCCTCATGGCGAGCGAGCTCATCGAGAACGGGATGTGCGCGCCCCTGGACGTCCCGGGATTCGCCGAGCGCATCCACTCGGAGGCCTCCCGCATGGAATCCCTCGTCTCGGATCTGCTCGTCCTTTCGCGCCTCGACGAATCCGAGCGCGCCGGCGACCGCAGCATCGTGGGCGCGACGGAATCCCTCGAGCTGAATGCGGTGGTGCGCGACGCGGTCGCACGGCTCGAGCCCCAAGCCATAAGGGCGCACGTCGCTCTCGAGGTGTCCGTCCCCGATGGGCCCCTCGTCTCGACCGGCAACCCCAAGCTGCTGGATCTTCTGGTCTCGAACCTCGTGGAGAACGCGATCCGCTACAACCACCGCGGCGGCTGGGTTCGCGTGGCCCTTATCACGGCAGACGGCCATCCGCGGCTCACGGTGGCCGACTCCGGCGAGGGAATCCCGAAGGAGGCCCAGCGTCAGGTCTTCGAGCGCTTCTTTCGCGTGGACGCCTCGCGCTCCCGCGAGCTGGGGGGCACGGGCCTCGGCCTCTCCATCGTGAAGCACGCCGCCACCTTCCACCATGCCACCGTCTCCCTCGAGAGCGAGCCCGGCCACGGCACCGTCGTGACGGTCGACTTCCGCCCGCCATCGAGCCGATGAGGTGCTAGCCGGACTGAACTCCGGTCTCTCCCGCGAGCAGGTCGGCGAGGGTGAGACCGTCGAAGAAGTCGTTCAGGACCCGCTCCAGGCGCTGCCACATGGGAAGCGTCTTGCAGAAGCCGGCGCGGTCGCAGGCTTCGGCGTCGCAGGCGAGGCAGGCCACGGGGGCGAGGTCGCCCTCCGTAAACCGAAGCACGTCGCCCACCGTGCAGTCGGCGGGATCCTTCGCCAGACGGTAGCCGCCTCCCCTGCCCTGGACGCCCTCGACGAAGCCCGCCTTCACGAGCACCGGCAGGATGCGCTCCAGGTATTTGGGAGATATCTCCTGTCGCTCGGCCGCCTCGCGGAGCGGCACGTAGCCTTCCCCCGAGTGCTCGGCGAGGTCGAGCAGGAAGCGCAGCCCGTAGCGTCCGCGCGTGGAGATCCTCATCGGCACCCCTTCATATGCACCGTCTTGCGGCTCTCGAATCGGCGGCATTGATTCGAAGCGACCGCCTCCTCCGGATGACCCGGAGGAGGCGGTCCGTCCGTCAGCTCCATGCCCCAGGGAGCGAACGGGCGAATGGCGATGCGCATCGACTTACTCGCCGGCGCCCTTGAAGAGCGGCGTGGAGAGGTAGCGATCGCCCGTGTCGGGAAGGAGGGCCACGATGGTCTTGCCCGCGTTCTCGGGGCGCTTGGCGAGCTGGATAGCCGCCCACGCGGCGGCACCTGAGGAGATGCCCACGAGGATGCCCTCCTTGCGGCCGACGAGGCGACCGGTCGCGAAGGCGTCGTCGTCGGCGACGGGGATGACCTCGTCGTAGACATCGGTATCCAACACGTCCGGCACGAAGCCCGCGCTGATGCCCTGGATCTTGTGGGCGCCAGCCCTGCCCTCGGAGAGCACGGGCGACGATGCCGCCTCCACCGCCACGACCTCGACCTCGGGCTTCTGGAACTTGAGGTAGCGGCCGACGCCCGTGATGGTGCCGCCGGTCCCCACGCCCGCCACGAAGATGTCCACGCCGCCTGCGGTGTCGGCGAAGATCTCTGGCCCGGTGGTGCGCTGGTGGACGAGCGGGTTCGCCGGATTCACGAACTGGCCGGGGATGAAGCTCCCGGGAGTCGCCGCCGCGAGCTCCTCGGCCTTGGCGATGGCACCCTTCATGCCCTCCGCGCCCGGGGTGAGCACGAGCTCGGCCCCGTAGGCCCGCATGATCTGGCGACGCTCGACGCTCATGGTCTCGGGCATGACGATGACGATCCGATAGCCCTTGGCAGCCGCCACCGAGGCGAGGCCGATGCCGGTGTTTCCGCTGGTGGGCTCGATGATGACGGAGCCGGGGACGAGGAGGCCGCGCTCCTCGGCGTCCTCGATCATGGCGAGGGCGATGCGATCCTTCACCGAGCCCGCGGGATTGAAGTACTCGAGCTTGGCGAGGATCGTGGCGTCGAGCCCCAGCTCATCCTCGATGTGGGTGAGCTCGAGGAGCGGGGTATGCCCGATGAGGTCCGAGGCGTTCCTTGCGATGGTCATGGTGCGCTTCCTTTCGTGGTCTAGGCCGCTGAATCTGAAGTCTACCCGGCGCCTGCGGGCATCGTCCGCAGGCAGAGGGTCTCAATCCTCGTCTGCCGTCTCCAGAGCCTCGACGGCGGCGAAACCCCGGGCGAGGTCGTCGATGATGTCGTCCACGTGCTCGGTGCCGATGGAGAGTCGGATCGTGTTGGGCCCGATGCCCTGGTCCAGGAGCTCCTCCTCGCTGAGCTGGCTGTGGGTCGTGGTGGCGTAGATGGGGACGGCCCTCGCGTCGGTCGCGGGGTCGGGCTCCTCCTGGCCCACGTGGAGCTGGAGCGTTTCGAAACGGTAGTCGGACATGGCGGTGGCTCCCTTCATGCGGTGATGGCCTTCACTGACGGCATCGGATTGCCCATGTGATCGCTCGGATTCCGTCGCGTCCGTCTTCGCCTCATCGCTCATCGCCATGCGAATTCACCGAGCCATGGTCGACACGCCCCTCCCCTTCGGGAAGGAACCGACACGATGACCATCGAGTTATGAACCGACGAACAGGGGGATGACGGACGCGGGAATCGCCGAGATTCAGGCGCGACAGTCGGATGCCATGGCCAGGGCCATCAAGGCCGCCGTGTCGAAGCCGGGCTCCTCCATGGCTCGCTCCCCTCTCTCATCTCCTACCTTAATGGTAGGTAACTTAGCCCTTGATGGCTGCCCTGTCAACGAACCATCGCTTAGAGGATCGCGCCCCTTAAAGAGACCTCTCCTTTCAGTTTTAATGACAGACAGGTATCTATGGCACGTAGAGGGAGATGATCCGATGGCCAAGTTTCCGGAGGGGTTCTTCTGGGGCAGCGCGACCGCAGCGAACCAGTACGAGGGCGGTTGGGACGAGGGTGGGCGCGGGCCCGCGCTCACCGACGTGACCCTCGGCGGGACCAAGGACACGCCGCAGATGGTCACCTGCATCGACGCCGACGGGAAGCCCGGCAGCTACGTCAACTGGGGCGGCGAACTGCCCGAGGGCACCCGTTACGCGGTGCTGGACGACGCCTACTACCCGAACCACATCGGCACCGACTTCTACCACCGATACAGGGAGGACATCGCCCTCTTCGCCGAGATGGGCTTCAACATGTTCCGCATGTCCATCTCCTGGAGCCGCATCTTCCCGAAGGGAATCGAGGAGGAGCCGAACCGGGCCGGCCTGGACTTCTATCGGAGCGTCTTCGAGGAGCTCCGGAAATACGACATCGAGCCGCTCGTCACCATCAGCCACTTCGACACGCCGCTCTATATCGTCGAGGAGCTTGGCGACTGGAAGAACCCCAAGGTCATCGAGCACTTCGAGCGCTTCTGCGCCACGATCTTCGAGGAGTACTAGGCGCTTCGGAAGCTTCTGTAGTAGTTCAGCTCCGTAGAGCGCACTCATGTGACTGGCAGGATTCGAACGTCAGAGCTCGTTGCGAAGGTGCTCCTTCAGGTATGGGATGGCGATGTCCAGCGTGCCCCGGGCAATCGGGACGACGGTGCCGGCGTCGATGAGGCGGCGTCGATAGGTCTGAACGTATTTGGCGCTCACGCCCATTCGCTCTTTGATGGCATCCACCTGGCTCGGCCCCTCGTCTTCGGCCATGGCCCTCAGGAACTCGCGGTCCTTCGACGAGAGCGGCGCCAGCGCCGGCCGGAAGACCGTCTCCTCAAGGTCTTCGAGCGCGCTCCTCACCGCCATATCGGCCACATCCTCCTCAATGGCCCCGTCGCGTTCGTAGAGGAGCAGGTAGTGGCCGACCAGCTGGAGCAGATATGGGAACCCGCGCGTCGCTTTGGCGATCGATCGAAGGGTCACCGGATGAGCGTTGAGCGAGAGCCGTTCGAACACCTCGGCGTAATAAGCCTCGACCTCCGGCACCGGAACGGGACCGAGGCGCACCTGCCGGGCCCGGTTGAGGAACGTGAGAACTTCATCGTTTAAGACATCTGAAATGGCGGCAGGCAAGCCGGCCATGGCGATTGCGATATTCTTCTCCTCCCCCACCAGGTGCTGGTAGGTGGTGGCCAGGGTTCGCATTTCAGGCCCGGTGGAGCGGACCTCGTCCACGAGGAGGAGGATGCCGAGACCTGCCTCGGCGAGCCGATCCAGGAGCAGTGACAGCTTCACCCTGAAGCCGTAATTCTCCCGCACGCTCCGTTCGAAGGTGAGCCCGACGCCGAAGCCGAAGGCGTTGGCCGAGAGACCGGAGAGGCGGTGGCGATCACGACCGAGGATGAGCTCGCCCTCGATCTGCACCGTCTCGACGATCTCCTCGAGCATCGTCTCCGAGGCGGTGACGCGCACCGGTACGAAGTCGAGGACTCGAGCCCGCTCCTCCATATCGAGCAGGAGCGCGGTCTTGCCCATGCCTCGCTGGCCAAGGAAGAGCGTGGCCCGGTCGCGCGCGCCCACGCGATCCGCGAGGCCGTCGACGAAGGTTCCGATGATGGCGTCGCGGCCCACGATGCGATCGGGGCGCGTGCCGAAGGCCGGGCGAAAGATCGTGTCCTGCATGGAAAGCCTCGCTCTCCCCCTCGGCACCGATGACTGATGCGGTCAG
>CANRLS010000030.1 GCA_947631545.1 uncultured Atopobiaceae bacterium | reverse complement strand
AGGCCGATGGGGAAGGGGAGGGCGAGAGCGCTGACGTGACCGTCGTGCCCGTGGAGGATGCGGAGTCTGGCGATGGCGCCGATGCCGCGCAGCCGAGTGGCGAGGATGCAACGCAACCCAGCGAACCCGCAGCTACCGAGCCCGATCAGCAAAGCGCGCAACAGCCGGCGCCGAGCGAGCAAAAGCAGTCCGCATCCACGAACTCCAAGCCTACGGCGAGCATAGCCTCCACCGCTCAACCTCAATCTGAGGTTGAGACTTTGGCGACTAACGCCGTGACGCATACGGAGAGCGACTTCGATAACCTCTGGGGCGAGAGCAAGAAGCCGAACGAGACGTATTGCACCAACGACGCGTGGAACTTCACGACGACGACAGAGAAGAATCCCTGGGAATGGGATAAGGAGAACTCCCAAGCGACGTCAAACCCGATCAAGAGCGTCGCAAAGAACACGAAATCGACGCTGCAACTGAAGATCGATGTCACAAAGGATGTGAACCTCTACTTCGATGCGGTGACGACGAGGCCTAAGGGCGTGCTCTCGGTCTCCGTCAACGGCACGACAACGAAGATCGGTCCAGGCGAGGATGCGGATGGGAATGCGATCAATGACTTTCCCGGATCGAAGGTCTCTCTCACAAAGGGCGAGAACACCGTTGAATGGATCGTGAACTGCACGACGAATAATGCGAACGATGGCCATGTAACGATCAAGAATCTCAAGCTGGCGAAACCCGTCAAGCTCACGGTGCATAAAGACGATGGCGGCAAGCATCAATCACGGGTGAATCTGAATGGTGCGAATGGCGGAATGGTCACAAAGACCAAGGAGACGGCGACGAAGGAGTTCGCCGAGGGAACCGTAGTGATCTTGCAAGCAGAGGCCATGAAAGACGGGAAGCTCGCCTATACGAATTTCAAAGGTTGGTATACGGATTCGAAGTGTGATAAGAACCACAAGTATGGGGACTCACCAAAACAGACCACGCAGACGATCACCCTCACCGAGGACCTCGAGCTATGGGCGAAGTTCAATGTCGTGCTCTTCGATGTGACGGCGAAGACCGTTGTCGATGGTGCGGGAAGTGGAACCATCAAATCAGGCATATCGGCGGATGCGCTAACAACATGGAAGGCTGCGAACACGAAGGGCCTCGCCTCTGATGCGTCGATCGTATTCGAAGCCACTCCCGCGGATGAGAACACGGAATTCGTGGGTTGGTACGAGGGCGATACGGAACTATCGAAGAATCGTCAGTTCACGCTGAATGTGGCAGGCAAGGATCACACCATCGAGGCGCGTTTCAAGGGCATTGAATCGAAGGTCGTCAAGGTTACGAGGAATGCGTACGGACAAAATTCGGGGAACATCAAGGTCAAAGGTGAAGCGGATAGTAAAGAAACGACACTTCTAAATAATAATAAGACGACAGAATCAAAGAAGTATGCGAATGGTTCGAAGGTCACGCTCACCGCGGCTCCCGGTAAGTTGAATGATTTCGTTGGCTGGTATCTTGACGCCGATTACACGACACCGGCATCGTCGGATTACACGAAGAAGTCTATTACGGTCGCACTTGATAATGACATGCAGCTGTATGCGAAGTTCGGACCAAAGGATAGCGGTAGCTCCGATGACTTCACGTTCTGTTCGAACTATGACGATCCCGAAGGCTGGGGCGACGAGATTCTGTGGGCATACGATTACGCAAATGACTGCTATAAGAGCGGGACGGTGGGGGTGGACGAGGCCACCAATCTCTATGTGCGGTTCAATGCAAAAAAAGGCCAAATCCTCACGTTTGACGTATTCACCTCATGCTCTGATGACAACTATTTCATGGATGACTTCGTCGAGCTTCCTAAAGGGGCGGATTCCGAAGCCTATGAGGGTGCCGTGCCCTTTGCCGCTTATTCGGGCACCGAGCAGGGCAATGAGCCTTCGAAAGAGAAGATGTATCATGCCTCCACGCAAATCCATGCCACCGGAGAGCACCTCTTGGAGTTGTCCTATAACAGGGACGGCGCTGCAGAAGGCGCTGATGCCGTATGGGTGTCGAACTTCCAACTCAAAGAGCCCGAAGTACTCTCGATAAAAGCCGAGTGCGCGGATGCGGATGCTGAGCTTACCGATCAAGACATGGACATCCTCTATTCTGCGGCGGGTGTGCTTAATGATGAGTCGGATACGTTCTTCGACGTGGACAAGATCGAGGGCTCCAAGGCCTTCGCCCGTGGAGCAACAGTAGAACTCAAGGCTCTGGCTTATGACGATTCGGATCATCGCTGCACGTTCGACGAGTGGCAGATCCTCAACGACGACGGTACGTACTCGACGCTGAGCAAAGATGCGAAGACCAGCGTGGTGATGGATGGACCCAAGACGCTGGTCGCCAAATATCATAAATCCCAGAAGTACACCGTCACCATCAATTACGACGATACGCTCGGCTCCGTCGAGATGAGCAGCAAGAAGAACAGCGGGTATACGAAGAGAGAGAATGGGTTCGAATCCGGCAAGATCTTCGAGGGCGACACGCGCTACCTCACCGCGAAGCCGAATGCGAATGCCGTCTTCGAGGGCTGGTATGAGAAGGATGCCGGTGCCGAGGGCGATGGCGAGCTCATCTCGAAGAAGGCGAGCAAGTTCGCCTATACCATCAAGAACAGCCAGAAGGTCGTCATCGCGAAGTTCCGCCAGAAGGAAAGCGGACTTACGCTCCATGCGGATCTCTCCAAGGCCAAGGGAGTGAGCGTCCGCTACTACCTGAACGATGCGGAAGGCGATTGGAAGGACGCGACATCCAGTGGTGAGATCACCGACCTCACGGAGACCGATGTCGTGCACGTGCAAGCCATCGTTGAACCGGGCCACTACTTCGAGGGCTGGTATAAAGATGCCGGTTTCAAGGAGCTAGCGTCGACTACGGTCAACACCGCCTATACGATGGCCAGGACCGATGCCACTATCTACGCGTCGTCATCCGAATCCACGTTGCAACCCGTCAACGGCTACACGAAGCCGGACGGCTCTAGGGAGTACGACCTTCAAACGCGAAGCCGCTACCCTTGGGCGGTGGGGACGCTCGATTCTGTCCAGGTGTTGCAACCCGGCAATTCGGGCGAGGATAGCTCGATTTCCACGCTCGCCGTGACCGTACGGGGCGAGGGCGAGATCCATTTCCAATACAAGACCGATTCGGAGGCCAAGCGCGATGCCCTCCTGTATTCAGTCGGTCACGAGGTCACGGCCGCCGCTGCCTACGCGGATGCGGATAACGGCGGCAATCTGAGCGATTTCAGCGGCCAGGACGCCGGCTGGAAGAGCGCGAAGATCCTCGTGAAGCCCAATGCCGAAGAGGGCTCGGTTGATGATATCGAGACCACCGTCTTCCTCTCGTTCCGGAAGAATGGCGATACGAACGTCGGCAAGGACACGGTGTACATCAAGGATCTGTCGTATATGGCCAGGACCACCAGGTTCGTGGAACTGTCCTACGACACTTCATTCGCCGACATCAAGATCAATGGGACGAGCACGGCGCCCGGGCAAGTGGAGCTTCCACTGACGGACGATACCTTCAAGGCAGAAGTCGAACTGAAGGACATAACCACTTCGGATGGCGATTCCGTGATGAAGCCGGTGTTCGATGGCTGGTACCTGGATGACGAGCCGATGGGCAAAGACTTGGTGCGGACTTTCGATGTGAAGGACGCGACCCTCGAGGCCCGTTTCACGACGAGCGAGAACCCGCCGATCCAAGGCTTCCTCGATGATGACGATGAGGGCCTCCTTTCCCTTTCGACCTCCTATCCCTTCTGGACCATCGAGCAAACAACTGAGGGGCCGGTGCTGCATCCTGGAAACTACGGCGTCGATTTTTCCGTGTCGACGCTCGTGATTGACGCGAAGAAGCCGGGCATATTGTGCTTCGAGTACAAGATGAACACCGAAGCGAACTTCGATGTCCTCTACCTCAGCCCAAGCTCGAATCCCGTTACGGTGAGTTCGGCGGAAGGCGCCCTGAATGACAAGGCGGACTACTCAGGGACGCATAGCGAGTGGCAATCGGCGGAGTTCGTCGTAAGCGAAGGAACGTATTATCTAAGTTATAAGAAGGACGGTTCCAAGACCGCTGATGGCGAGTTCGTGAGCGTCCGCGACATGTCGCTCAGCACCGGAGAGCAAGACATCGGCGTCACTGTGAAGAACCCGCCTTCGAAACTGGATATGAACTATGGCTCGGTGTCTGCCAGCGTGACAAGCGAATCGGGCAGCCAGCAATATGAGATAACGAACTCGAAGTCGGAGACCTTGAAGGCCATGGTGGGCACGACGCTGAGCCTTACGGCAAAGCCTGCCGGCAACGCCGTCTTCTACGGCTGGGTTGACGCGACCACCCATGCGTTCCTGTCAAGTGAGACGACCTACTCCTTCCAGGTGGCGAGGAGTAGGAACATCGAGGCGTACTTCGGGCCTGCCAACACGTATGTGGCCCGTATCGGCGGGGACTTCTATGGAAACCTTGCCGACGCGATTGGGGAGGCCCAGAGCGGGCAAACGGTCGTGCTCGTGAGTGACACGGCAGTGGATGGCAACCTCACAGTGCGCAAGGGCGTGACGCTCCTCCTGCCGCTGAGTGCGACGGATAGCACCGGGTATGTGGTGAACGACACTGCGACGCCCGTGCGTGAGGCGTGGAAAGCCGACACGCATGCTTATAAGACGCTCACCGTGACCGGCAGCCTCAACGTCGAGGGCACGCTCGTCGTAGGCGGTACGCGGCACGCGAAGAACCAGGCGGCCCAGGGCATCACCTCGGGCGCGTACGCAAGACTTGTGAACAACGGCAGCATCACCGTCGCTTCCGGCGGCACCTTCACCGTGCACGGCCTCGTCGATGGCACGGGCACGGTCACGGCGAAAAGCGGCTCCAAGTCCACGGTGCCCTATACGGTGAACGACTTCTCGGGTGGCACCAACACACAAGGCCTGTATTACGACGGGGACTTCCCCTTCCACACGTACGCCGCACCCAACGTGCAATGCAAATTCCAAGTTGAGGGCGGCGCGACCGTCATGGGCTCCGCGTCCATCTATGCCATGAGTGCGATAAACGAGCAGGACATACCGCTCGTGGGGCCAGCGGGTGGCGAGGGTCTCATCCTCCTGGGGAGCGGTTCCACGCTCACCGCCACATATGAAGACGCGAAGTACGTGCAGTCCGTCATCGGCCTCCACCATTACGAGGACTTCGGCAAGCAGACGCTCACCATCGATGGTGCGGCGCAGGGAGGGGCCTTTGATCTTTACGGGTATGGCTCCTTGAGCAAATACCTGACGTTGCCCTATAACTTCGATCTGGTCGTGGAGTCCGGGACCTTCGTCGTGCCTTCGGCGCACTGGTACCGCATCATGCCTGGCGCCACGGTAACGGTGGCGAACGGCGCCACGATCGACGTGCAGAGCGGCGGCGCCATCGACGTGGTGGACGGATGGCAGCAAGCTACTCTCTCGAACGCCGGCTACCCCACGACCGCGCAGCTCGAAGCTGCGGGATTCTCGAAGTGCGGGAATCTCGTGGTCGACGGCACGTTGAACGTTGCGGACGGGGGCATGCTCACCGGCATCGCCCAGTCCACGGGCTCCACGGGAATCCTGAAGACCGGCGCCACCTCCGTGCTCTCGGGCACGCTTAAGGCGGGAACCGACAGCGGCTATAACGGCTCGAACAACCAGGTGGAATTCGACGCTTCCGCCCGAATCCGCCACGGGGGCGAAACCATCAAGGTCGAGCCGGGAGCCACCTACGCGGCAACGGGCGACACCGGTTGGACGCTCGAGAGCTACACCATGAACGGCACGGGCGTCTCGTCGGCTCCGCAAACTATCGACCAACCTATGCAGGGCACGTGGGTGCGGCCGTCGATCACGTACAAGTATTGCGATAACAGCACCGCCGATAAGACCGTTTACCTCGGGCCCGGCGACGAGATCGCGCTCGAAGAACCTACGCGCACCGGCTATACGTTCCGCGGCTGGTACACGAGCGAGGAGGGTGGCGATGAGTTCACCACCAAGGCCATGCCGCGCGACGAGCTCACGCTCTACGCTCACTGGGACATCGACAGCTACACCATCACCTTCGATCCGGAAGGCGGCGCATTCACTGACGATGGCACGTCCGAGGTCAAGACCGAGCAGGTGACCTACGGGGAGAGCCTCGATGCCCTGCCCGCCGTGGAAAAAAGCGGCTACACGTTCGACGGCTGGTACGAGAGCGACGAGGAGGGCACCGGCACGAAGGTCGAGAGCCTCACGAACGTCAGCGACTCGCACAGCCTGAGGGCCCGCTGGACGCCAAAGCCCTACACCATCACCTACCGGAACGACGACGGCAAGCCCCTCAGCGAGACGGAGGGCTTCAGCTGGGGCGATGCCGAGGGCCCCGCCACCTACACCATCGAGAGCGCCCCCACGCTCTCCGCGCCCACCCGCACGGGCTACAAGTTCACGGGCTGGACCATCACCAAGAGCGATGCGGGCTCCGAGAACATCGGCACGGGCGAGAACTGCGCCACCGTGCCCGCCGGCACCATCGGCAACCTCATCGCGACCGCAAGCTGGACGCCCCTCACCTTCGAGGTCACCTTCAATCCGGGCGAGGGCACGCTCGCAAAGGATGCTAGCGGCACCGAACCCCTGGATCCAAGCTACACCCTCGTCGTCACCTATGACACCACCTACGGCGATGCCACAGTCAAGGACAGCAGCGGCGAGGCGGTCGGCCTGCCCTCCGCTATACGCGAGGGCTACAAGTTCGGCGCCTGGAAGCTCAATGGCGATGACATCACCAATGTCTCGCCCGTGAAGATCACCGGCAACGCCACGCTCGATGCCGATTGGAGCCTGGGTGACGGCTACTCCATCACCTTCAAGTTGAACGATGAGGAGGGCAGCACCGAGGCCCAGTGGCCGGACGGCAAGGAGCCCGGCGGTACCTACAACATCGAGACCCCGGACTTCACCATCCCGAGCCCGATGCGGGACGGCTACGAGTTCGCGGGCTGGACGCGCGAGGGCTCCGGCACATGGGACGCGAGCGATCCCGGCACCGTGAAGCGGGGCACCACCGGCAACATCACCTTCACCGCCACGTGGAAGGCCATCGAGTCCGTCGTCACCTTCGATCCCGCGCCGGGCGCGCTCGCCGAGGGTGTGAGCGATGAGCTCACCGTCACCTTCGACAAGACCGTGGGCGATGCGCTCAAGGCGGGCGAGCGGACGATGCCCAAGCCCACCCGCGAGGGCTACGACTTCGATAGCTGGGTCTTCGAGGGGACCGAGGCGCCCTTCACCGAGGACGTGGCGATCGACTTCACCGAGGCCAAGACCGTCACGGCCACGTGGAAGCCCGTGGTCTACGACCTCTCCTACGACCTCGACCAAGGTCACTGGAGCCAGGCGGACCTCGACGCCGACTGGGAGGGCAAGCACGCGACCTACACCATCGAATCCGAGACCTTCACCCTTCCCGAGCCCGAGCGCGATGGCTTCGTCTTCCAGGGCTGGCTCGTCGACGACGAGGATCTGCCCCAGCGCTCGGTGCAGGTGAAGAAGGGGAGCGTGGGCAGCCACAGCTACAAGGCCGTCTGGAAGGCCAACGAGCGCACGGTGACGTGGGTCTTCGGCAACGGCGCGGCCGACCTGAAGGCCTCCTACGCCTACCAGAGCCCGATCGAGGTCCAGCCGGATCCCGAGCGCCCTGGCTATCGCTTCGACGGCTGGCAGGGAAGCGATGGCAAGGCGTACGACCATGACGCCATCGCCGCGCTCGCCATGCCCGACAACGCCCTCACCTTCACGGCGAAGTGGACGAGCTACCTCGACCTCCTGCAGGATATGGAGAGCTTCGAGGGCGCGAACCTCGACACGGCCCGCGGCTACTTCAAGCAGCTCACGGAAGAGCAAAAAAGGGCCTATGACGCCACCGAGCTCATCGACGCCATCGTGCACAGCGCCCTCGGCGAGGTGAACCGGATGCTCGGCGATATCGCCACCCTCAGCTTCGATCCCGCTGACCCCACGACGATCCAGGTCTATATGGATACGCCTACCACCAAGGCGAGGGAGATGCTGTCCATCCAGTTCCTCACGCAGCTCTTCAACGCCGACGAGGTGGCGTCGCTCAGGATCAACGGCAAGTCGGCTCCCAAGAACGTCCAGTTCGACATCATGCTGCAGGTGGCCTCTGCGGTCCTGGCCGGCAAGTACGAGGGTGCCCCGGCCGACGCGGATGGCTTCTACACCTGGCTCCAGCAGAACAAGGAGACCCTCGAGATCGGCGTGCTCGCCGGCAACAGGGTTCCCGCGCAGCTCATCGACGCGCACGGCACCGGGCCCACCTACAGCGTGAGCTTCTACGATGCCGCGCACGCGCAGGGCCAGAAGAACACGGCCACCGTGACCTTCGATCTGGGCGGCGGCATCGGTGCGAGCGAGGTCACCGCCATGGTCGGCTCGGTCCTGCAGGATCCTGGCGCGCCCGAGAGGATGGGTTACGTCTTCGACGGCTGGTACCGGGATGCGGCCTTCACGGGCGATCCCTATGTGTTCGGTTCTGAGAGCACGATGCCCGCAGAGGGCCTGACCCTCCATGCCAAGTGGGAGCCCATCCGCTACGCCATCGCATTCGATCTGGGCACGGCCGGCACCAAACCCGTCGAGGGCGAGCCGCCCGTTGCCGTGAGCGACCTCGCCTTCGATGCGAAGACCGAGCTCCCCGAGTGCGGCGTCACGGTGACCGGCTACGACTTCGTCGGCTGGAAGGTCCAGGGCGACGCCTCCGGTGCGCTCTACAAGACCGATGCGACGGTGTCGGGCCTCGCGAGCGAGCCGGCCACGGTCACTCTCGTGGCCCAGTGGCAGCCCCAGAGCTACACCGTGCAGCTCGTCCCGGGCGAGGGCGCCGCGCTGCCCGCCGGCGTTCCGAACGAGATCACCGTCACCTACGACGCCGCCTACAAGGACGCGCCGGAGCTCGCCGGCCAGGGCCTCCCCGTGCCCGAGAAGCCCGGTTTCACCTTCGCCAACTGGATGGTCCAGGGCTCGAGCGATCACGTCTCGGACGAGACCGTCGTCTCCCAGACGGGCGATCACACCCTCGTGGCCGAATGGAACGCCACGGGCGATACGCCCTACACGGTGATCACGAAGACCCAGAACCTCGAAGGCGGCTACGACGAGCGGACTGAGGAGCTCACGAGCGCTGTGGGATCCACGGTCGTCGCGCCGGTCCACGTGCCCGAGGGCTTCCATCTGAACGAGGGCGAGAGCAAGATCGAGGCCCAACTCGAGGCCTCATCTGACGGCGCGCCCAGGACCGTCCTCACGGTCGTCTACGACCGAAACGAATACACGGTGACCTGGCGGGTCGAGCGCCAGGATGACGTGCGCGACACGTTCCTCTACGGCGAGGTCGCACACTACGCCGGCGGCACCGCAGGGCATCCCAACGCCTGGGAGAACGACGCCTGGAGCGCCTCGCTCGACGGCTGGGGGTACGCGACCGATGACGGGAGCGCGCCCGAGAAGCTGGCGTCGATGCCCGAGGTGAAGGGAGACCTCGTCTTCCAGGCGGTCCTCGACAAGGCCTTCGAGGCCGAGACGCCCGACGGGAAGACCACCTGGCGCACGCTCCAGATCGCCATGCAACAGGCGCCCGAGCTCCTCTCGGGTGCATCACCCGCGAGCTCGAACATCAGCGCCGACCCCGTCTCGGGCGAGCCGCGCGTCATGGTCTCGCTCCACGGCAAGGCCAAAGCCGACGGCACCATGGAGGCCGTGAGCGTCCCCGCCGAGGGCCTCACCGTGCCCGAGAGCGTCATGCTGCTCCTCCCGTACACCGACGGCGATACGGGCTACGACACTGCGGATAACGGCAACCAAGGGCTCGCCGGCCCGCCGGTGAACCCGACGACGACCGGCATCGCCGCCGCGATGCCCTACAGTGCGCTCGAGGTGCCGGCGGGAGCCACGCTCGATGTGAAGGGCACCGTGCTCGTGAACGCCCTCATCGGCAGGAATTCTGGTGGTTACCAGGTGCAGGACGTCACCGGTGGTTGGGGCCTTCTCCAAGCGGACGGCGAGGTCATCGTCGAAGACGGCGGCACGCTCGACTGCCACGGCTACGTGAGGGGGAGCGGATCGGTCACCGCCGAGAGCGGCGGCACCGTGGGCGACCTCTACGTGGTCCAGCACTGGCGGGGCGGCTCGCAGGCACTGGACGTCTACGGTGTGGGCATCTATCCCATGAACGAGACCGATTGCCGCCACGTGGAGGTTCCGCTCACCATCCAGAGCGGCGGCAGGCTGGACGGCCTCGTCACCATGAACGCCTACAGTGCGTATTACTCAACGCGATTCCCGCAGGTGGATAACGCCAACGGCCTCATCAGGCTGAAGAGCGGCGCATCGGCGACGCGCACCATCGTCACCCGCGACGGCGAGAGGCGCGAGCATTGGGAGATCACCGGCGGCGCGGACTTCAGCCGCTCCACCCTCTACATCATCGAGGTGAACCTCTCCACGGGCGACTTCGTCTTCCCCATCGACGGCGACACCGACTGGATCCTGAACGGCGGCGACTACACCTTCACGGAGGACCTCAAGTTCATGCCGGGCGCCCTCATCGAGGCGCGCGACGCCGACCTCACCGTGGCCGCCGGCAAGACCGTCGTCCTCTACGAGCCCTTCGACGATCGCGCGACGCCCGACATCGGCGACACGCAGTACCCCAGCAGCCGCCCCGCGGCCGAGCTCACGCTCGACAAGGACTCCTCGCTCACGAACGCCGGCACCTTCGCCGGCAAGGTGAACGCGGCTGGTCCCGACGTGCACGAGGCCCGTTTCGACGCGGCCTGGGAGGCCACGACCAAGGAGGCCAACGGCTCCCATACGGGCAAGGACGCCATCACGCTCGTCCGCGAGATACCGCACGAGCTCGAGATCGACTGCCCCGGCCACGAGTACGAAATCTCAGTCCGCGGCGAGATCCTCTGGGATGGCGCCGAGAGCAAGTTCCACCCCGAGGAGGAGCTGGCCAAGGCCGTGACGTCGGCTGCCGCGAAGACGGGCGACCTCGACGGCATGACGGCCAGGACGGCCGCCGACGGGACGACCATCGCCCTCGACGTCGACCTGGCGGACGAGAAGCGGTCCGGCGACCCCGCGGTCGAGGCTGTGGAGGACGTCGTGAAGGCGCTCCTCGAGGCGCTCTACCGCGACAACGACATGGTGGGCACCGTCTCGGCCGGAACGGGCGAGGGCGCCTACGAGGTCAAGCTCGAGAACGAGCCCACCGGCTATGACGTCCGCAAGCTCGCCGAGGCGCTCGGCCTCGTGGCGGCCGCGGGCGGAGACGGCGCCACGGGCGCCGACCTCGCCGGCCACTCCGGCGCGCTCACGGTAGCCGGCACCGGCTTCCACGAGGGCGTGAAGGCGACGCTCCTGGTGCACTTCACCTGCTCCTTCGACGTCGATCCCGGAAAGCCCGACCTCTCCGAGCTCGCGCCCGAGGCCGTCTCCATCGTGGAGGCCGCGGAGCCCGGCCGCGCCGAGGCCAACACCGACGAGGAGACGCCGGTCTCCATCGCCGCCGAGGTCACCGACGACGACGCCGTCACTTGGACGGTCGCGCTCAGCGAGACCGCGCAGGCGGAGCCCGCCGAGGAGGTGGGCGCGGCCGTCATCGGCTCCTTCCTGGAGTCCGTCGCCGCCAGGCCCGAGGCCGTCTCCAAGGTCTCGACCCTCACGGGCGTGCCGCCCGAGGTGGAGGTCGCGCTCAGGAGCGGCAAGCTCCCCAAGGGCGCGCTCGATAAGATCCTCGCGAAGCTCGGCATCGCCGGCGCGGGGACGCGGCTCCAGGCCATCGCGCTCGCCGACCCCACCGACGACTCCGAGCCGACGGGCTCCGACCTCGTGGGCGATTCCTACCGCCTGCTCGCGACCTCGCCCAAGGGCGACACGGTGACCTTCACCTTCGCCTTCGAGGCCGCGAAGCCCGCCGATCCCCATGCGGGGCTGGTGCCGGTCTACCGCCTCTACAACCCGGCGACGGGCGAGCACCTGCTCACCGACGACTCCAACGAGTACGAGACGCTCGGCACGAGGGGCTGGAACCAGGAGGGCGTCGAGTCGTGGCAGCCGCCCATCGAGGCGGGGCAGCAGACGGTGCCGCTCGCGACCAAGGCGGCCAGGCAAGACCTCGTCTATCGCCTCTACAACCCGAGCAACGGCGACCACCTCTACACGATGGACCTCAACGAGATGAACACCCTCGTGCGCCGGGGCTGGGACTCCGAGGGCGCGCTCTTCGCCAGCGCCCCGGCCGCGGACGAGGGCTCCAAGCCCTACTACCGCCTCTACAACCCCAACAGGACGGCCAACGGCGGGTTCGCCAGCCACCACTACACCACCGACGCCCACGAGTACGAGGTGCTCGGCGACCTCGGCTGGAGGCGCGAGGGCCCGTGCTGGCGGGCCGCCGACATCCCCAGCGGCTAGGAAGGGCGCAGAAAGCGCGACCATGCATGGGGCGGCTCCGCAAGGGGCCGCCCCGCGCCTTCCGCGCGTCTCCGCTCGGAAGCCCGGGGCGCACAAGCGGGCGGCCCAAGGGAAACGGCGATCGCGCCCGTCCCGGCGCCGCCGCACGGCTCGTCCGCGGGGGCATCGCCCGCCACTTGCGGGCCGCGACAGGCGGACTAAAATACCAACTGCTCATGGGTATTTAGCTTTCCGAAGGAGCCGCCATGACCACCGCGCGTCTTGCCATCGAGGGGATGAGCTGCGCTTCGTGCTCGTCGATCATCGAGCGCATGGTGGGCCGCATGCCCGGCGTGGAGGAGATGCGCGTGAACCTCGCCGCCAACAACGGCGAGGTCACCTTCGACCCTTCCGAGGTGGGCATCGACCAGATCCTCGGGCAGATCGGCGACCTCGGCTTCGTCGGCGAGGTCATCCCCGAGAAGGGCCGCGCCGCCTTCGACGAGGAGCGCCGCGCCAAGGAGGCCGCCACCGAGCGCAGGGACCTGCGCACGTTCGCCGTGGCCCTCGTCCTCACCGTCATCGTGGTCACCATCTCCATGACCCCTGCCGGCGAGGCTGCCGGCATGGGCCTCGCCCAGCTCATCTGGGGCGCCTCCGACCATCACGCGATGATGTTCGCCATGAACCTCGTCTGCCTCGTCCTCACCGTCCCGGTGCAGTTCTGGTGCGGCGCCCGCTACTACAAGGGCATGTGGGGCGCGCTCAAGGCCGGCGCGGGCAACATGGACACCCTCGTGGCCACCGGCACCACCGTGGCCTTCTGCTACGCCGTCTACGTGACCTTCGCCCCCGCCCAGGCCGGCCGCATGGCTCCCTTCGAGACCTCCTGCATGCTCATCACCTTCGTTCTCTTGGGCAAGATGCTCGAGCATAGGGCCAAGGGCCGGGCCGGCCGCGCCGTGGAGGAGCTCATGAACCTGGCGCCCCGCACCGCCCATGTGCGGCGCGGCGGCGAGGAGGTCGAGCTTCCCACCGACGAGCTCGTGGCGGGCGACGTGGTGCTCGTGCGCCCCGGCGAGCGCATCCCCGCCGACGGCCTGGTGACCTTCGGCTTCTCGTCGGTGGACGAGTCGATGCTCACGGGCGAGCCCATGTACCAGGAGAAGTCGAAGGGCGACGCCGTGACGGGCGGCACCGTGAACGGCACCGGCTCCTTCGAGTTCCGGGTCACGGCCGCGGGCGCCGACACGACGCTCTCGCGCATCGTGGCCATGGTGGAGGCGGCCCAGGGCTCAAAACCCCCGGTGCAGCGCCTCGCCGACCGCATCAGCGCCATCTTCGTGCCCACCGTGCTCGGCATCGCCCTCGTCACCTTCATCGTGTGGAGCATCATCGGCGCCGTGAACGGCGGCTACGACGGGGCGGCCTTCGAGGCCGCGCTCATGGCCGGCGTCTCGGTGATCGTCGTGGCCTGCCCCTGCGCGCTCGGGCTCGCCACGCCCACGGCCATCATGGTGGGCACCGGGCGCGGCGCCGAGATGGGGATCCTCGTCAAGGACGGCGACGCCCTCGAGGCCGCGGGATCGGTGAGCCAGGTGGTCTTCGACAAGACGGGCACCATCACCCGCGGCATGCCCGAGGTCACGGCCGTGCGCGTGGCGCCGGGAACGGGCGTCGAGAGCGACGGCCCCGCGAGCGCGGCGGGCGCGGCCGCAGCGGGCGACCCCTTCCTCGAGCGCCCCCTCGCGAGCGCGGAGGCCCGGGCGCTCGCCCTCGCCGCGGCGCTCGAGCGCGGGTCGGAGCATCCGCTCGCCCGGGCCATCCTCATCGCCGCCGCCTCCCACGACGTGGAGCCGGCAGGCAAGCCCGAGGACTTCCAGGCCATCCCCGGCCTCGGGGTCTCCGGCGTCATCGACGGCGAGCGATGGATCTTCGGAAACGAGCGCCTCGCCCTTCGGACCACCGGCCGCGACCTTCCCGCCTGGGCTGCGGGCGATCCCGCCGCCGGCGTCACCGTCACCTACCTCGCCTCGGCCGGGCACGGCGTCGTGGCCGCCATCGACGTGGCCGACGCTCCCAAGGACACGGCCTCCCAGGGCGTGGCCGACCTCAAGGGGCTCGGGCTCTCCGTGTCGCTCCTCACGGGCGACGCCAAGGGGGCGGCCCAGGCCGTGGCCCAGAAGGTGGGCCTCTGCGCCCAGGACGTGATCGCCGAGGTCTTGCCCCAGGACAAGGCCGGCGTGGTGGAGGGTCTCGTGGGCGCCGGCGAGAAGGTGCTCATGGTGGGTGACGGCATCAACGACACGCCCGCGCTCGCCACGGCCACGGTGGGCATGGCCATGGGCGCCGGCTCCGACGCCGCCCTCGAGGTGGGCCAGGTGGTGCTCATGCACGACGACGTCCGCGACGTCTCGCGCGCCATCCGCCTCTCCCGCGCCACGATGCGCAAGATCCACCAGAACTTCTTCTGGGCGCTCGCCTACAACTGCTGCCTCATCCCGCTCGCCTGCGTGGGCATCCTCGCGCCCGAGGTCTCCGGCGCCTGCATGGCCCTCTCGTCCGTCTCCGTGGTGACGAACTCGCTGTTGCTCCGCCGCACCAAGCTCTAGGGCTGCG
>CANRLS010000029.1 GCA_947631545.1 uncultured Atopobiaceae bacterium | reverse complement strand
CGGGCGGCGCCCTGGTGCCCGTTCCCCATGGCCCTAGAGCCCCTCGGCCTGGAGCCTCTCCACATCCTGGAGGCAGAGGAGCGGCAGCGGCCCTTCGCGGACGGTGCGGATGGCGTCGGCCATGGCCTGGGCGCAGGCGAGCGTCGTCGCGTTCGTCACCCGGTTGGCCACGGCGAGCGAGCGGAGCTTGTAGAAATCCTCGCGCGTGTCGTAGCCGCCGGGCGTGTTGATGATGAGGCTCACCTGGCCGCCGGCCACCATGGTGGCGATGTTGGGCCGCATCTCGGAGCAGCGACGCACCATCTCGCAGTCGATGCCGGCCGCCCGGAGGCTCTTGGCCGTGCCGCGGGTGGCGAGGATCTTGAAGCCGAGGGCGTGGAGCTCGCGCGCGACGCCGACGATCCCGCGCTTGTCGGCATCGCGGACGGAGACGAAGACCTCGCCGTGCTCGGGGAGCCCGTAGGCGATGGCGAGCTGGGTCTTGGCGTAGGCCGCCGGGAAGGTGGTGGCGACGCCCATGACCTCGCCCGTCGACTTCATCTCGGGGCCGAGCGCGGTGTCGGCGCCCGGGAAGCGCTCGAAGGGCAGCACGCTCTCCTTGCACGAGAAGTACGGGAAGCCGCGATCCTCGGGAGGGAGGTCGAGGTCGCGGAGCCTCTCCCCCGCCATCACGCGCGCGGCGATCGATGCCAGCGGCACGCCGGTGGACTTGGACGAGAAGGGGACCGTCCGGCTCGCGCGCGGATTCATCTCGATGACGTAGAGCACGTCGTTCAGCACGGCGTACTGGATGTTGAAGGCGCCGACCACGCCCACGGCGAGGGCGAGGCGATGGGACGTCTCGCGGATGCGGCCGAGCATGTCCTCGGCGAGCGAGTAGGGCGGCATGCAGCAGGCCGAGTCGCCGGAGTGGATGCCCGCCTCCTCCACCTGCTCGAGCACGGCGCCCACGTAGCAGGTCTCGCCGTCGCAGACGCCGTCCACATCGAGCTCCACGGCCCCATCGAGGAAGCTGTCGAGGTAGATGGGATGGTCGTCGGAGATGCGGGTGGCCTCCTCGATGTAGGTCCCGAGCTGCTCCGGCGTCCAGACGATGACCATGCCCCGGCCGCCGAGGACGTAGCTCGGGCGGACGAGGAGCGGGAAGCCGATGCGCTCGGCCACCTCGAGGGCCTCCTCCGGGTTCGAGGCGACGCCGCTCGCGGGATAGGCGATTCCAAGGTCGTCCAGGAGCGCGCTGAAGCGCTCGCGATCCTCGGCGAGGTCGATGGCCTCGGGCTGGGTGCCCATGATGGGCACGCCCGACGCCCGGAGGCGCTCGGCGAGGTTGATCGGCGTCTGGCCGCCGAGGGAGCAGATGACGCCCACGGGCCGCTCGATCTCGACGATGTCCATGACGTCCTCGTAGGTGAGCGGCTCGAAGTAGAGGCGGTCGGAGGTGTCGTAGTCGGTGGAGACGGTCTCGGGGTTGCAGTTCACCATCACCGTCTCGTAGCCGGCGTCGGAGAGCGCGTAGGCCGCGTGGCAGCAGCAGTAGTCGAACTCGATCCCCTGGCCGATGCGGTTCGGGCCGGCCGAGAGGATGAGCACGCGGGGCCTCTCGGTCTCGAGGCGCTCCGTATCGCCGGAGTCGTAGCACTTGTAGTGGTAGGACGTCCGCGCCGGGAACTCGCCGGCGCAGGTGTCCACCGTCTTGATGAGCGGCGTCACGCCCATCGCCCGGCGCCAGGCGCGGACCTCGTCCTCGGTGCAGCCGAGGAAGAAGGCGATCTGCACGTCGGAGAAGCCCATCTCCTTCACGTGGAGCATCTCGTCGGGCGAGATCTCGTCGAGGTGGCGCTCGGCGAGCCAGCGCTCCACCGAGACCATGTCGCGCATGCGGTCGAGGAACCACGGGTCGATGCCCGTGAGCTCGTAGATCTCCTTCACGGGGACGGAGCGGCGCAGGGCCTCGAAGACGTAGTGGATGCGCTCCGGCGTGGGCACGGAGATGCGGTTTCGGAACTCGACGCCCGAGACGTCCCTCAGGGAGACCGCGCCGTTCAGGAGCTCGCCCGTCTCGAGGGAGCGGAGCGCCTTGTTCAGGCACTCCTCGAAGGTCCGGCCGATGGCCATGACCTCGCCCACCGCCTTCATGCGGGTGGAGAGCGTGGAGGACGTCCCCTTGAACTTCTCGAAGGCGAAGCGCGGGACCTTGGCCACCACGTAATCGATGGAGGGCTCGAAGGCGGCGAGGGTCTCGCCGGTGATGTCGTTCTGGATCTCCGCCAGAGTGAGGCCCACGGCGAGCTTGGCCGCGACCTTGGCGATGGGGAAGCCCGTGGCCTTGGAGGCGAGGGCTGAGGAGCGCGAGACGCGCGGGTTCATCTCGATGACGATGACGCGGCCGTCGTCGGGGTTCACCGCGAACTGCACGTTGGAGCCGCCCGTGGCCACGCCCACGCGCTCGAGGATGGCGAGCGAGTAGTCGCGCAGGCGCTGGAGCTCCACGTCCGAGAGCGTGAGGCAGGGCGCGATGGTGATCGAGTCGCCGGTGTGGACGCCCATGGGATCCAGGTTCTCGATCGAGCAGATGACGATGCCGTTGCCCTCGCAATCGCGCATGACCTCGTACTCGATCTCCTTCCAGCCCTCCACGGACTCCTCGACGAGGACCTCGTTGGCCGGCGAGAGGTCGAGGCCCTGGGAGACGATGCGGCGGAGGTCCTCATGGTCGTAGGCGATGCCGCCGCCGGCGCCGCCCAGGGTGTAGCTCGGGCGGATGACGACCGGATAGCCGAGCCGCTCGACCACCTGCTCGGCCTCGGCCACGGAATAGGCCATTTCGCTCCGGGCGCACTCGAGGCCGATGGAGGCCATGGCCTCGGCGAAGCGCTGGCGGTCCTCGCCGATGTTGATCGAGTCGATCTCGCAGCCGATGACCTCGACGCCGTACTTGTCGAGCACGCCGCGCTCGGCGAGCTCGACGGCGCAGTTGAGCCCGGTCTGGCCCCCCATGTTGGGCAGGAGCGCGTCCGGGCGCTCCACCTCGATCACGCGCTCGATGAACTCGGGCGTGAGGGGCTCGATGTAGGTGCGGTCGGCGTTGCGGGTGTCGGTCATGATCGTGGCCGGGTTGGAGTTCACGAGGACGACCTCGTAGCCCAGCTCCTTCAGGCTCTCGCAGGCCTGGGTGCCGGAATAGTCGAACTCGCAGGCCTGGCCGATGACGATCGGGCCGCTGCCGATGATGAGGATCTTCCTGATGTCGGTGCGGGCGGGCACTAGCGGGGCCTCCCATCTCGAACGTCGATGTCCAGATAGGCGGGGTCGCCGGCGATGAGCCGGCGGAAGCTCTCGAAGAGGTAGCCCGAGTCGTGGGGACCGGGGTTGGCCTCGGGGTGGTACTGCACCGAGAAGGCGGGGATGTCGAGGAACTGGATGCCCTCGGGCGTGCCGTCGTTCAGGGCCACGTGCGTGAGGCGGACCTTGCCGAACTTCGGGGAGTCCACGACCGGCGCCACGTGGCGATTCACCCACACGCGAAGGTCGTCCACGTGCTCGGTGAAGCCGTCGGAGAGTTCCGGGACGATCGGGCCGAGGCTGGCGAAGTCGAGGCCGTAGTTGTGGTTCTGCGCCGTGACCTCGACCATGCCCGAGAGCAGGTTCGTCACGGGCTGGTTGCCGCCATGGTGGCCGTAGGGGAGCTTGACGATGGCGCCGCCGGCCGCCGCGCAGATCATCTGGTGCCCGAGGCAGATGCCGAAGAGCGGCACCTTGCCGAGGAGCCCCTCGGCCACGGACTGGGGGATGTCGAGCTCGCGGGGATCGCCGGGGCCATTGGAGAGGAACACCCCCTGTGGCTCGAGGGCGAGGATCTCGTCGGCCGTCGTGTCCCAGGGGACGACCGTCACCTCGAGCCCCACCTCGGTGAGGTGGTCGAGGATCCCCCGCTTCTCACCGCAGTCGAGGGCGACGATGCGGTAGACCTCGCGCTCCCCCTCGCCGCTCTGGTCGAAGGCCTCGAGCGTGGACACCTCGCGGACGTAGTTGTGCTCGGAGATGGTGGGCGCCTCGCGGACGCGGCGGACGAGGCTCTCGGGGTCGAGGTCCTCGGTGGAGATGGCGGCCCGCATCGTGCCGCGGTCGCGGACCCTCAGGGTGAGCGTGCGCGTGTCCACATCCTCGATGCCGACGATGCCATGGCGCTCGAGGTAGGCGGGGAGCGACTCGGCCATGCGCCAGTTGGAGGGCGTGCGGACGAGGTCGTGGACGACGACGCCCTTGAGCGCGGGGACGCCGGCCTGCTCGTCGGCCTCGGTGACGCCGTAGTTGCCTATCTGCGGAAACGTGAAGAGGATGATCTGGCCGGCATAGGAGGGATCGGTGATGATCTCCTGGTAGCCGGCCATCGCGGTGTTGAAGACCAGCTCGCCGAAGGCCTCTCCGGGGACGCCCGTCGAGCGACCCTCCATGACGGTGCCGTCTTCGAGGGCGATGAGCGCCCGGGGCGTGTCGGGGGCAAGCAACGGGTTCAGGCTGACCACCTCTCCCATGACGAGGATTCCCGATGGTCGCAGCCGCGCCAGCCCGATGCGTACCCATGGCCGGGGCCGGACCCAACCCAGTATAGAGGGAAGCCATGGGGGGCGGCACCGGCTTCGCCCCATGCCCTTGGCGCATCGCGGCCCGCGCCTTCCCGGTGATGGCCCCTTCCCCCAAGCGGCGCCCACTGGGCGGGGTTCAGGGCGCGGCCGTGGCCGGCAATGGGAACATACGCGATAGACACTGCGTTCCATTGCGATGACGACCCGAGGAGCCCCCATGAGCGAGTCCCCTTCCCTCAAGACCGAGCTCGAGCGTTTCCCCTACGAAGTGGGGCGATCCGAGCGGGGCGCCTACTTCGACGGCCTCGTGGAGCGCTGGCCGCTTCCGGAGCTCGTCCAGGGCATCGCGCAATGGCGCTCCGACTGCCTCCTGCCCTTCCTCGAGGCCGCCCAAGGGTCGCGTGCCCTCGCGGACGCGGGCCATCGCGACATCGCCTCCGTCGTCTGGCTCGATCCCATCGCCGCCTGGGATGACGACGAGCGCGACGTGACGCTCGAGGAGATCGCCTCGCTCGGGGCCGCGACCGAGGTCGTCGTCGAGCTGCCCGAGGGGCTCACGGTGGAGCGCTTCGAAGCGCTCTCGCGCTCGCTCGAGGGCGCCGACGCCGTGCTCTCCCCCCTCACCGCCTTCCGCTCCCAGGCGCTCGACCTCCTGCTGGCGAGGCTCATGGGGCTCCGCGTGGCGCTCGTCGTGCCCGACCCGCTCTCCCGCGCCATGGGCGAGGCCGGAACGATGCCGCAGCTCATGACCGTCGCCCAGACGGCGACGGTGATCGTCGTGCCGCTCACGACGAACCTCACCTTCTGGACGATGGCCGCCCACGCGGACCTCGTGGACGCCGAGCGGGCGGGCCATGGCGTGGATCGCCAGCGCGCCGTGCTCGCGGCCCTCGCCGATCCCCAGAGGGCCGTCCGGCGCACCGAGCCCAAGCTCCAGCGCGCGGCCGACCCCATCGCGCCGCTCGTGGGCGCGAGCCTCGGCGTCGCGGCGGGCCTGGCCAAGCTCAAGTTCCCGCCGATCATCTCGTCGGGTGAGGGGGCCCAGCCGGTGAACGACGTGCCCCTGGACGCCGAGACCCTGAGGCGTCGCATCGCATCGCTCAAGCGCCAGCTGCTTGAGGCCGAGGAGGCGCTCCAGGAGCTGGAGGGCTGACGCGGCGGACGGCCCGGCCTCGGCGCTGCCCCTCGCGACGATCGGGAGAAGCCGCGAGCATCCGCTTCGCAGCGCCGTCGTCCCATATATCGTCCCATATACTTGGAGCAGGAGCCGCTGCGAGGAGCCTCGATGCCAGATGTATCCGTGATCGTCCACGCCAGGGACGCGGTGCCGGACCTTGCCGCCTGCGTGCGGTCGGCGCTCGCCCAGGAGGGCGTCGACGTGCAGGTCGTCATCGTGGACGACGCCTCGACGGACGACACCCCCTCCCTTTCGGCGCGCATCGCCGCCGCCCATCCCAACATCATCGCGGTGAGCCGGCTGGAGGCCACGACGGACCTCGCCGCCTTCCTCGACGGCGCCACGGCCGCCACGGGCGAGTACGCCTGCCTCGTCGAGGCCACGGATCGTCTGCGTCCCGACGCCCTTCTCCCGCTCGTCGAAGCGGCACGCGAGGCCGATGCCGATGTGGTGGCCCCGTCGATCGCCATCGCCTGCGGTGCGACCGCGATCGTCGACGCGGAGGTGGAGGCGGAGCGCTCGGACAGGGACGACCCGGTGGCCGAGCCCGAGACCGCCGACGCCACGGCGCAGGTGCCCCAGCTCGAGACGCCCGCATCGGGCACGTACGACGCCCAGGGGGGCCAGGATGCGCTCTTCGTCACCCATGAGGTCACCTGCCGCGTGAGGGGACGGCTCTACGCGACCCGTCTCCTGCGGCGCGCCCTCGCGGAGGTCGCCGATGCGGACCTCGCCCAAGGGGAGGACGAGGTCGTCAGCTTCGTCGTCTCGTGCCTGGCCCACGGGCTCGTGGGCGCGCCCGGCGTGGTCTCCGCACAGATGCTCGATCGCCCCGAAGGACCCGCCACGACGCTCGAGGCCTTGAAGGAGCGCTGCCGGTGCCGGAACGCCCTCGCAGCCACGGCCGACTACCTCGATCGAAGCGAGGGGTGGGAGGAGCATCGACGCGCGTGGGAGGGCCTTGCCCTCACGCTCGCCGGCCGGTGCCTCGCCGGCTTCCCGGAGCAGGTGGCGCCCGACGATTGGCCGGAAGCGGCCCGCACGCTCCTGGACTGTTGGGGCGCGCCCATCGTCGCCGCGATCCTCTCGCGAAGAAACGCCCGCAGCCAGGCGATCGCATCGATGGCGCTCGCCTCGAGTCCGAGTCTCGCCCGCGAGGGGGGCCGAGCGTCGAGCGTCCTCCTCTGCGTCGGCGAGGATGCCGATCCCGGTCTCGTCGAACGCGCCCACATGGCGCTCGCGGGGCGATTCGCCCAGGTCCATGTGGCGGCGGATGAGCGCACGTACCTGCCGGGCGACCTCTTCTCCGAGCGCTCGCTGCCCCTCGGGAGCGGCACGCTCCCCCGCAGCCGCTCGCTCGAAGCGGCCATCGAGAGCCTCTCCGCCGAGGTCGCCGTCTTCTTCGACTCCCCCGAGCGCGCCACCTGGGATGAGCTCGTCGCCCGCGCCAGAGGCTGCGCCACCGTGCTCGTCCTCGGCGAGGGCGACGCGGTGCTCGCGGACGATCCCTTCGCCTACGACATCGATGGCCTTCTTCCCAGGGCGGGCGAGGTGGCGATGGCCCAGGTGACGGTGATCCCCGACGGCGCCGATGGCGAGCTCCTCCGGCTCCTGGGAGGGCGGGTCGCCACTCTCGAGGGCCTCGCGGCGCAACTCGCCCTCGGCAGCTCGAGGTCTAGCGGGGTGAGGGAGCGGCTCATGGCCGTCCGGCTCCTCGGCACGGGCTTCGGCTCGACTCGCACGATCGCGAGGATGGGCGCCGAGGTGGAGAGGCTCTCGGCGAGCCTTGCGGCTCGGGTGGAAGGCGCCCCGGACGGGGCCCGCGACGCGAGCTCCGAGGGCACGGTCGGCGACGCCCCCGCCGAGCCCTCCCCCTACGTCGTCGAGGAGCGGCGCAAGAGCCTCTTCCGCAAGAGGGCCGCTCGCGCGAAGTCCGGGGAATCGTAGGGCCATCGCCCGCATGGCCGGCTCGGAAGGGGCCGGCGCGGTCCGCCCGCCCGATCGGCCGGGTGCCCGATCGGCTCCCCGTCAGAAGATCCAGATGACCGCGACGACGAGCAGGATGACGATCACGACGGCGGCGATGAGCATCGCAAGCTTGAAGATGGCCCCCTCTGCCTGCTTGGTCTCGCCATCGAGGTCGTAGCGCTCGTCGGCCCGCTCGATCTCGTCGGGGAGGTTCGCGAGCTCCTCGTTCATCTCCTCGGCCTCGTCGAGGTCCTGGTCGGGCCCTGCCGCGACGTCGGTGCCGTCGAGGTCGTCGATCTCGCGCTCGGCTTCGGTCCTGTCGTCTTCCATGGCCTGCCTCCGAAAGACGGGGCGAGGGGCGCAGGAGCGCCCCTCGCCCAGGTTCGATCTACTGGAAGAGCTGTCCCAAGAGCTCCTGGAGCTGCTCCGGCGAGAGCTCGAGCTGCTGGCCGTTCTGCCCCGTATCGGGCGCGGTGCCCTGCCCCGTATCGGGCGCGACGTTCTGGCCGTAGGCATCGTCCTCGGAGGTGTCGTCCGCCTTCGCCTCGAGGTCGGAGCCCAGGGTGATGTCCACCGTGTGCTCCTCGTTGCCCCGCCAGTAGGTGATGGTGGTCTTCTCGCCGATGAGGCGCGAGCGCACGGCGAGGATGAGGCCGTCGGCCGAGTTCACCGGCGTGTCGCCGATGGCGGTGATGATGTCGCCCTCCTGGAGGCCCGCCTGGGCGGCCGGCCCGTCCTGGACGACCGAGATCACGTAGGCGCCCTGGGAGACGGGGAGCTGGTTCATGGAGGCGATTTGGGCGTTCACGGTGCGCACGTTGGTGCCGATGTAGGCGTGGGGCACTTCCTCCCCGTTGATGAGGGCCGCCGCGACGCCGATGGCGTAGTCGGAGGGGATGGCGAAGCCCACGCCCGAGGAGGAGCCCGAATAGCTCGAGATGATGGAGTTGATGCCCACCAGCTGGCCCCGCTCGTTCACGAGGGCGCCGCCGGAGTTGCCGGGGTTGATGGCGGCATCGGTCTGGATGAGGTTGGTGTAGATCTTGTTGCCGTTCTGGCTCGTGAGGATCGTGGAGTGGTAGAGCGAGCTCACGATGCCCGTGGAGACCGAGAGGTCGTAGCCGAAGGGGCTGCCGATGGCCATGACCCACTCGCCCACCTCGACGTCGGCCGAGGAGCCCACCTCGATGGGCGTGTGCGCATCGCCCTGGAAGTCGACCTTGATCACGGCGAGGTCGCTCGAGGGATCGGCCCCCACGACCTCGGCCTGGTAGGACTTGTCGTCGATGGTGCAGCTGATGGCCTGGGCGCCCTCGATCACGTGGCTGTTGGTGAGCATGTAGCCGTCCTCGTCGAGAAGGACGCCGGAGCCCGAGTACGTGCCGTCGGTGGCCGTCACGATGAGCGAGCCCACCGAGGGCAGGCACTTGGCCGAGACGACCTCGGCGACGGTGAGGTCCTCGTCATCGGCGTCGATGGAGATGGCCTGGCCGCCCGTGGGGCCGGGGTCGGAGACGACGGTGGGGCCGCTGATGAAGCCGGTGAGCCAGAGGATGAGGAAGAGGGCGCCCGAGCAGATGGCGCCGCCGAGGAGCGCCCAGAGGAAGGAGTGGGGCTTCCTCGGGGGCTGGGCGACGGGCTGCTGGGGCCTCGGCTGGTGCTGTGGCTGGTACTGCGGCTGGGGCTGCTGCGCCGTAGAGCCCGACGCGGCGCCGCCGGCGCCGTAGGAGGAGCCCGCAGGGGCGGTCTCGCTCGGTCGGGGCACCTGCTGGGTGGGCTGCGGCTCGTTCATGCGCTGCTGATGATAGGGGGAGCCCTCCGGCGCGGGAGGACGCGGATCGTCTGTGTACATGCAGTCCCTCTCTTACGGGATCGGCTGGTCGATGGCAGCCACAGCGTGCATGGGTAATGTTCCCAACCGTGGCCGAGGCCATGCTACTCGCCAACTTAAAGCGGGCCTAAAGGGGGACGGGGTGGGCGCGGCGGGCGCGCCGAGGCTTCCAGAGGGAGCGCACCGTGCCGGCCCTTCCGCCGGAAGTTGGATGGATCATGGGCTTGGCGTGGGACTTTTAATTCCCATCCTCTTGGGGTATTTTCACGTGGGCACAGCCTCTCGGAGGCTGGCCGCACGCTCGGACCGTTCCTAGCGGAACCTGTCGATGGGACCATTCGTGACGAACCCTCTCCATGCCGATCCCAACGCGCTCCTTAGCGTGAGCGACCTCTCGGTCTCCGTCGAGGACGGGCAGATCCTCCACGACGTGAACCTCACCGTCGATCGCGGGAGTGCCAACGTGCTCATGGGCCCCAACGGGGCCGGCAAGTCGACCCTGGGCCACGTGATCATGGGCGACGGCGCCTACACGGTCGACAGCGGCGCCATCGCCTTCGATGGCGAGGACGTGACCGCCCTCTCGGCCGACAAGCGCTCGCTCGCCGGCATCTTCCTCTCGTTCCAGGCGCCGGTGGAGATCCCCGGCGTGCCGCTCTACAGCTTCCTGCGCTCCATCACCCAGAAGCGCCCGGAGCTGAAGATGAGCGCGCGGAAGTTCCGCCAGCGCGTGCGCGAGCTCTGCGAGTCCCTCGACATGGATCCCTCCTACCTCACCCGCGAGCTCAACGTGGGCTTCTCGGGCGGCGAGAAGAAGAAGGTGGAGATGCTCCAGCTCCTGCTCCTGGAGCCCAAGCTCGCCATCCTCGACGAGACCGACTCGGGCCTCGACGTGGACGCGCTCGGCGTGGTCTCCCGCGGCATCCAGCGCTTCCGCGAGGAGTGCGACGGCGCGCTCCTGGTGATCACGCACAACACCCGCATCCTCGAGCGGCTGGCGGTGGATCGCGTCCACGTGATGGTGGACGGCACCATCGTCGCCCACGGCGGCGGCGACCTCGTGGAGAGGATCGACGCCGAGGGCTTCGAGGCCTATGAGCGCCGGGCCGCCGAGAGCCGGGGTGCCTAGCCATGGCAGCCGACGGAACCCCCTCCCAAAGGAAGCGAACCGAGGTCGCCGACGTCAACCGCGGGCTCTACGACTTCGTGAAGAGCGAGGAGGGCTACGAGCGCTTCGACGACGGGCTCTCGGCCGAGGTGGTGCGCGAGATATCGGCCAGGAAGGACGAGCCCGACTGGATGCTCGAGCTCCGCCTGCGCTCGCTCGAGATCTACGAGCGGACCCCCATGCCCGCCAACTGGGGCCCTTCCATCGCCGGGCTCGACATGGCCCACATCTCCACCTACGTGACGGCCGGAAGCGAGCAGGCGAGCAGCTGGGACGACGTGCCCGAGGACATCAAGGACACCTTCGAGCGATTGGGCATCCCCGAGGCCGAGCGCACGAGCCTCGCCGGCGTGGGCGCCCAGTACGACTCCGAACTCGTCTACCACAACATGCGCGAGGAGGTGGCCCAGCAGGGCGTGGTCTACTCGGGCATCGAGGAGGCCCTGCACGAGGGCTGGGAGGACCTCATCCGCGAGCGCTTCATGAAGCTCGTGCCGCCCACCGACCACAAGTTCGCGGCGCTCCACGGCGCCGTGTGGAGCGGCGGCTCCTTCGTCTACGTGCCGGAGGGCGTCTCGCTCGACTTCCC
Organism: uncultured Atopobiaceae bacterium; assembly: GCA_947631545.1. Lineage (GTDB taxonomy): Bacteria > Actinomycetota > Coriobacteriia > Coriobacteriales > Atopobiaceae > CANRLS01. The sequence goes on along the minus strand of CANRLS010000029.1, from coordinate 4,218 downwards.
GCTCCAGAGCTACTTCCGCCTGAACGCGGCCGGCGCCGGGCAGTTCGAGCACACGCTCATCATCGTGGAGCCCGGAGCCGACCTGCACTTCATCGAGGGCTGCTCGGCCCCCAAGTACAACGTGGCCAACCTCCACGCCGGCTGCGTGGAGCTCTTCGTGGGCAAGGGAGCGCGCCTGCGCTACTCCACGATCGAGAACTGGTCCAAGAACATGTACAACCTCAACACCAAGCGGGCCCGCGTGGAGGAGGGCGGCGCCATCGAGTGGGTGAGCGGCTCCTTCGGAAGCCACGTCTCCTACCTCTATCCCTCGAGCCTCCTCATGGGAAGGGGCGCCTCCTGCGAGTTCACGGGCATCACCTTCGCCGGCGCCGGACAGGACCTCGACACCGGCTGCAAGGTGCACCTGGCCGCTCCCGACACCCGCGCGAGCGTCTCCACCAAGTCAATCTCCAAGGGGGGCGGCGTCTCGACCTTCAGAAGCTCCGTGGTGGTGACGCCTGCGGCCGAGAACGCCAAGGTGAGCGTGTCGTGCCAGTCGCTCATGCTGGACGACGAGAGCCGCTCCGACACGATCCCCGCCATGGACGTGCGCTGCGCGACGGCGCAGGTGGGCCACGAGGCCACCATCGGGCGCATCTCCGACGACACGATCCTCTACCTCATGAGCCGGGGCATCGGCGAGGAGGAGGCCCGCACCATGGTGGTGAACGGCTTCGCCGAGCCCATCTCCAAGGAGCTCCCGCTGGAGTACGCCGTGGAGATGAACAACCTCATCAAACTCGAGATGGAGGGGGCGATCGGATGACGCGCGCCACTGCGGGCGCCCCCGGCGCCGAGGCGACGCCCCTCGAAGGGACCGTCGCCCTCGAAGCCGTCGACGCGGCGAGCGCCCAGACCTGGAACTGGCTCGCCATCAACGAGACCGAGCTCCGGGTGCCGAAGGCGCCCGAGGGCGCCGGCGCTTCCCTCCCCCTATGGGCAAAGGACGTGCGGCTCGCCTGCGGGGCCGACGCCGAGAAGTGGATCTCCCGGTGCACCGAGGCGCCCATCGTCATCGAGGCGAAGGGCGCGGAGCCGACGGGCGCCGCGAAGCCCCGAGGAGCCGTCGTGCGCCCCGGCGCCCCCGACGGCGAGACGGTCTCCACCGTCGCCCTCAAGGCCGAGGCCGGCGCCGAGGGCTTCGCGGTCGTGGACGCCGTGGGCGCCTCGGGCACGACGGCCTCGGCCCTTCGGCTCGTGGCCTTGGAGGGAGCGTCGCTCGAGGTGGACGTGCTCATCGCCCGCCAAGGCGAGGCCCAGCACCTCCAGGCCATCGGCGCGACCCTCGCCGAGGACGCCTCCATCGCCATCCGCATCTGGGTGCTCGGCGGCGCCAAGACGGCGCTCTCCGTGGCCTCCGACCTCGTGGGCGATCGCTCGAGCTTCTCGAGCGAGCTTCGCTATCTCGCCGGCGCCGACGAGAGCGTCGACGTGACCTACGACGTGCGACAGCTGGGCCGCCAGACCGAGGCCCGGATCGGCGCCTCCGGCGTCCTCGCCGAGGGCGCCTCCAAGACGCTCCGTGCCTCCATCGACCTCGTGCGCGGCTGCAAGGGCTCCCACGGATCCGAAGCCGAGACCGTCCTCGTGGCCGGCGAGCACGTGACCAACAAGACCCTGCCCGTCATCCTCTGCTCAGAGGACGACGTCCAGGGAGACCACGGCGCCACCATCGGATCGCTCTCGCCCGAGCAGATGGGCTTTCTGCGGAGCCGCGGCCTCTCGGAAAGGGACGTCGTCTCCCTCGCCTCCCAGGCCATCGTGGACGACGCGGCGAGCCGCCTCGACGCCGACCTCTCCACCGACGTGGTGGGGTGGGCGCGCGACGTCTGGGGCGGGGAGGCCTCTAAGAGCGCGGCCGACGCGGCCGCGATGGTGCACGGCACCATCTGCGATGTGCCCTCTTGCGTGACGAGCATGGCGAGCCTCACGGGCCTTTCCGATGAAGGGGAGGGCTGAGCGATGATCGAGTTTCCCGCCCATCCCGGACTCTCCGCCGCCGAGGCGGCCCGGATCGACGAGAACCCCTACAAGATGGACTTCCCGCTGCTCGCCGGCAATCCCGAGCTGGCGTTCCTCGACAGCGCGGCCACGAGCCAGCGACCGGCCTCGGTGATCGAGGCCCAGGCCGAGTTCTATCGGACGCTGAACGCGAACCCGCTCAGGGGCCTCTACGAGCTCTCCGTCAAGGCCACGGACGCCATCGAGAACGCCCGGGCCGCCATGGCCCGCCTCATCGGCGCCGCGAATCCCCGCGAGATCGTCTTCACCCGAAACGCCACCGAGAGCCTGAACCTCGTGGCCAAGACGCTCGGGGCGCAGGCGCTCGGCCCCGGCGATGAGGTGGTCATCTCGATCCTCGAGCACCACTCGAACCTCATCCCCTGGCAGCAGGCGTGCGCGGAGAGCGGCGCCACGCTCGTGTGGCTCTACCCGGATGCCGAGGGCCACTTCAGCGAGGAGGAGATCGAGGCCAAGATCGGCCCCGCGGCGAAGATCGTGTCGGTGACCCAGGTCTCGAACGTCCTCGGCGTCGAGGTCCCGGTGGCGAGGATCGCCGAGCGGGCCCATGCGTTCGATGCCTACGTGGTGGCGGACGGCGCGCAGTCGGTGCCGCATCGACCGGTCGACGTGCGCGCCCTCGGCGCGGACCTCCTGGCGTTCTCCGCGCATAAGGCGCTCGGCCCCTTCGGCGTGGGCGTTCTCTGGGGAAGGCTCGACGTGCTGGAGGCCATGCCCCCCTTCCTCACCGGGGGCGAGATGATCGACGCCGTCACCCAGGAGGGGGCCATCTGGTCGCCCGTCCCCCAGAAATTCGAGGCGGGCACCCAGGACGCCGCCGGCATCGCCACCTCGAAGGCGGGCATCGACTACCTCCAAGCCGTGGGCTTCGAGGCCATCGAGGCGAGGGAGCGGGCGCTCGCCGAGCTCCTCATGGGCGAGCTCGCGGAGCTTCCCTACGTCACGGTCTTTGGGCCCAGAGATCCCGGGGAGCACCACGGCGTCGTCTCCTTCAACCTCGAGGGCATCCATCCGCACGACGTCTCGAGCCTCCTCGACACGAGGAACGTGGCCATCCGCGCGGGCCATCACTGCGCCCAGCCGCTCCTCGCCTGGCTCGGGGTCGAATCGACCAACCGCGCCTCGATGGCCTTCTACAACGACGCCTCCGACGTGCGGAGGCTCGTCGAGGGCATCGAATTCGTCTGGGAGGTGTTCCATGGGAGCCGCTGACCTCTACACGCCGGCCTTGCTGGACCACGTGCAGCATCCCGATCACAAGTGCGAACTCGACGGCGCGAGCCTCTCCCACGAGGGCGTGAACCCCTCCTGCGGGGACGACCTCACCATCCACGTGCGCCTCGACGATGACGGCACCATCATGGAGGCCTCCTGGACGGGCTCCGGCTGCGCCGTCTCCCAGGCTTCGGCCGACATGATGGCCGACCTCCTGGAGGGGCTCACGCAAGGGGAGGCGCGCGAGCTCTGCGACCTCTTCGGCCGCATGGTGCGCGGGGAGGTCTCCGCCGAGGAGGCCGAGGACGAGCTGGACGAGGCCAGCTGCCTCGCCTCCATCTCGCACATGCCGGCGCGCGTGAAGTGCGCGGAGCTCGCCTGGCGGACCCTCGACGAGATGCTCTCGGGGACCACGGCGCCCACCACCACCGAGGACGGCCTCGCGCCCGAGGGCGGCTCGGCACGCTAGCCATGGCGAGCGTCATCTCGACAAAGGGACGTCACGCGCTGAAGATCATGCTCGCCCTCTCCGAGCGTGAGGGATGGGTGCCGCTCACCGACATCGCCGAGCGCCAGGGGGTCTCGCGGAAGAACCTCGAGCAGGTGGTGTCGCTCCTCGTCCGCGCCGGATTCGTCGAGGGCCAGCGGGGCAAGGGCGGCGGCTACCGCCTCACCCGCGAACCGGAGGAGTACACGCTCGGCTCCATCATCCGGGTCGCCCAGAGGGGATCGCTCGCCCCGGTCGAGTGCCTCGACTGCGGCTGCGGCGAGCTCTGCCCCCGCGCCGACGATTGCTCGACCCTCCCCCTCTGGACCGAACTGGGCCGTCTCATCTCGGGCTTCCTGGATTCGAAGACCCTCGCCGACCTGCTGGTCCAGCCATCCCCGGCGTAATCGGCGCGCCCGCCCCGCGACGCGGAGGCGCCGTGCGTGCGGGGT
>CANRLS010000028.1 GCA_947631545.1 uncultured Atopobiaceae bacterium | reverse complement strand
GCCGACATCTCGACCACCCAGCGCTACACCCACCTCGACATGACCCACTTGCGCGAGGAGTACCTGGCCGCGCATCCTAGGGCCGGCGTGCGCTAGGCATCCGAAGCCCCGGGAGAGGCCCCGGGGCAACCCTCGGGCGCCCCTCGGGACGTCGTCCTCCCGTTCCGCGGTCCAAGCTGCGCTTCCAGGGATCCGAGCGGGCGCCGGGTGGGCGGCAAATGGGGACTATTTCAACGCAAGTGGAACAAAGTGTTTTGAAGTGTTGCGGAGTGTTTGAACCTTCCCTAAGATGAACGCGTCTCGGGGCGACCTGTCTCGAGACGGTCCATCCATCTCGTCCGCCAGAAGGCCGCAAGGGGAGCGCAGCATGCATCTCACGGGCAACAGGCGCCACTCCGTTGACGCCAAGCTGCGCCTCAAGCTGCCGGCCGACTTCCGACGCGAGTTCGAGGGCCAGGTCTGCCTCCTGCCGCTGAACGGCACGCTCTACGGGTTCACGCCCGAGGGGCATGCGGAGTTCGTGGCGGGATTCTTCCCGGGCGGGTTCAACCCGCGCGACCGAGAGCAGGAGGCCCGGCGCCGCCTGCTCAACGCCAGCACCGTGACGGTGGACATCGACTCGGCCGGCAGGATCTGCCTGGGCAAGGTGCCCGAGCGCTACCTGCCCCAGCTGGGCGATAGCCGTCAGGTCGTGGTCGTGGGGAACGAGGGGCACTTCGAGGTCTGGTCCGAGGACGCGTGGCGGAAGGAGGAGGAGAGGATGATGGACGAGCTCGACCGGCTCCTCTACGAGTAGGCCGAGCGGCACTTTGAAAGCGGCATACCGGCACGTACCCGTGCTTCTGGGGGAGGTCCTCGACCTCCTGGACCCGAGGGGCGGCGAGGTCTACGTGGACGGCACCCTCGGCGGCGCCGGCCACGCCACGGCGATCGCCGAGCGCCTGGGGCCGGAAGGGCTCGTGGTGGGGATCGATCGCGATCCGACGGCGCTCGAAGCCGCCGCGTCCGCGCTCGAGGCGGCGGCGCCCGAGGTGCCCCGCGTCCTTTGCCAGGGGTCCTTCGCCGAGCTGGACGAGATCCTCGTGGGCCGGGCGCTGCCCGGCGCGGACCTCTTCCTCTTCGACCTCGGGGTCTCATCCCCCCAGTTGGACGTTGCAGATCGTGGATTCTCCTATCACCGGGAGGCTCCTCTCGATATGCGCATGGATCCGGGCGAACGCACCCTAACCGCAGCTGAGGTCGTCAACACCTACAACGAAGCAGACCTCGCCCGGATCCTTGGCGCATACGGCGGGGAGCGCCACGCCCGGCGCATCGCCGCCGCCATCGTGGCCGCCCGCGCGAAGCGCGCGATAGGGACCACGACGGAGCTCGCCCGCATCGTGGCCGACGCCTACCCCGCGAGGGAGAGGGGCGGCCGCCATCCGGCGAGGAAGACCTTCCAGGCGCTCCGCATCGAGGTGAACGGCGAGCTCGACGCCCTCTCGAAGGGGCTCGAGGCGGCCGTTCGCTGGCTCCTTCCCGGAGGCAGGATCGCGGTCATCTCCTACCACTCGTTGGAGGATCGCATCGTGAAGCGCCTCTTCGGCGAGCTCTCGAAGGGCTGCATCTGCCCGCCCGAGCTCCCCGTCTGCGTCTGCGGGCACGTGCCGGTCGTCGACGTGCTCACGTCTCGGCCCGTCACCCCCGCGCCAGAGGAGGTGGAGGCCAACCCGCGTGCTCGGAGCGCCAAGCTCCGCGTCGCGCGCAAGCGCGAGCCCGGCGGCGCATCGCCGCGACACCCGGTTCCTCCCGGCCCCTCGGGGTCGGCGGAATAGAAGCGCCAACGCACCACGACCGCACTCGAACGCAGCCCAAACGCACCACCACCGAAGCACGACCGCAGCACCACCGCACCAGCGCCCCGCCCGCTCGCCTCCTCCAGAGATGCCAGCGGGCGGGGCATCGCCGCACCCAAGGAGGTTTGGATGGCCATCCGCGGCTCCGAAGCCCTTGACGTCTATGACCGCACGGCCGAGGCGCTGCCGGAAGCGCCCGAGCTCAGGGCCTACGATGGCGCGGGCCTCGACGCGGCCGCCCGCCGTGAGATCGACCCGGCCCGGCGCCGCGCGTTCCGCCTCTTCGTGGCCGTCGTCGCCGTCGTCTGCGCCCTGGGCATCCTCCGCGTCCAGATGACCGTCTGGTGTGTCGAGGCGCTTTCGGAGAATGCCGAGCTCAGGTCCCAGACCGCCGAGGCCGAGGAGCTGGCCCGCGACCTCGCCGTCGAGAGCAGCGAGCTCTCGTCGGCCGAGCGCATCGAGCGCATCGCCACTCAGAACCTCGGCCTCGTCTACGTGGGCAAGGGCGAGCCGCTCGCCTCGGGCGACGGCTCGACGCGGATCCCGGCTGCCGAGGGCTCGCCGGCGGACGCCGCCTCGGCGCCCGAGTCGATGGGATAGGCGCCGATGCCCCGCAGCCAGAGGCCCCATGACTCCCGTCGGAAGGCGAGGGCCCGCGCGAGCGCGCGGAAGCGCCGCTCCTCCTACGACGAGGGCCGCGATCCCCGCTTCTCCCAGGCGGGCGCGTTCCTCGCCAAGGCCGTCATCGCGATGGCCGTGATCTTCTGCGCGCGCCTGGCATGGCTCCAGGTCTTCGACGCGGGGCGCCTCTCCGCCATGGCCGAGAGTCGCTCCACCAACGAGGTCACGCTCTCGGCCCGCCGCGGCACCATCTACGACCGCAACGGCAACATCCTCGCGGCGAGCGAGGACTGCTCGACCCTCTACTGCAATCCCACCGAGATAGACGATGAGGTCTCGGTGGCGCGCTCCCTGGCGAACCACCTCGGCGGCAAGGCCTCGGACTTCCACGACGCGCTCACGGCCGACACCACCTTCTCCTACGTGGCCAAGCGCGTGAGCACCGAGGATGCCGACGCCATCCTGGGCGAGCTCCAGGAGGCGGGCGTCGCGGGCCTCTACGAGCTCCCCGATGTGCGCAGGATCTATCCCTACGGCGACGTGGCGGGCCAGATCCTCGGCCTCGTGGGCGACGACGGGCACGGGCTCACGGGGCTCGAGCTCTACTACGACGACGTCCTCTCCGGCGAGGACGGCTCGCGCGTGATGGAGGTGGGCCTCGGCGGCACCCCCGTGGCGGGCGGCGCCTACCACGAGACGCCGGCCATCGACGGCACCGACATCGTGATCTCGCTCGACATGGAGGTCCAGGGGGCCGTGGAGAGGGCCATCGCCGAGGCCCCGGACGCCTACGGCGCGACGGGCGCCATGGGCTGCGTGATGGACCCCGAGACGGGCGAGATCTTGGGCATGGCGTCGACGCCGCTCCTGGCCGCGGGCGATGCGGCCCACGCGAGCCAGGAGGCGCTGAACCTCGGATTCCTCACCCAGAGCTTCGAGCCCGGATCGGTCTCGAAGGTCTTCACCACGGCCATCGGCCTCGAGACCGGCGCCTTCACCGCCGACACCGTCTGGAACGTGCCCTGGTCCATGCCCTCGGGCACCATCCAGGTGACCGACGACGACGATCGCGGCTACGACATGGACATGGACGCGGCCGAGATCCTTCGCCGCTCATCCAACGTCGGCGCGATGGTCGAGGCGCAGAAGATCGGCGGCGAGACGCTGCTCAAGGGCCTCAGGTCCTTCGGCATCGGAGAGCCGACGGGCATCGACTTCCCCGGCGAGACCGCGGGCATCGTCCACGAGATGAGCGAGTGGGACGACGCGACGCTGAACTCCATGGCCTTCGGCCAGGGCTACTCCGTCCCGCCCATCCAGATCGTGCGCGCCGTGGCCGCCGTGGCCAACCACGGCGTCCTCGTGACCCCGCACTTCCTCATCTACCGCGGCACGGAGAAGGTCGAGTGGCCCGTGGCCGGGCGCGCCTGCACCCCTCGGACCGCGACCGCCGTGGCCGAGATGCTGCAGGGCGTGGTGGACGACGGCACGGCCCCCGCCGCGGCCATCGAGGGCTTCGAGGTGGCCGGCAAGACCGGCACCGCCCAGAAGGCCGACCTCGAGCACGGCGGCTACCTGGAGAACGACCTGTACTCCTCGTTCGCGGGCTTCGTGGGCGTTCCCAACGCCGAGCTCGTGGGCTATGTGGGCGTCGATGGCGGCATCCTCCACGGCGGCGAGTCGGCGGCGCCCTGCTTCTCCCAGCTCATGGGCGAGACGCTTCGCGACCTGGCGGTGACCCCCGATGCCGAGGGCTATACGGCGGCCGATCTCTACCGGCTGACGACCGCGGATGACGAGGGCGCTTCGGGATACGATGGGAGCGCCGGGGACGGCGCCGTGGACTATGCGGGCGCCATCGCCTCGGGCGAGATGGATCCGAGCGAGCTCCCCGACTACGGGGGCCCGGGCGACGAGTACGGCTACATCGACACCGACGGCGACTACGTGGCCTATGCCTGGCTGTGATGCGGATGCTCGAACTGACTGCCAGAGAGGTTGCGAAGATCACGGGCGCGAAGATCGCCCTCGGGGATCCCGAGACGATCGTCCGTGACGTGGCGACCGATAACCGCGAGGTCGAGCCCGGCGGCACCTTCGTCGCCTTCGTCGGCGAGAACGTGGACGGCAATCTCTTCGCGCCCGCGGCCGTTGAGGCCGGCGCGGCCTGCGTCGTCGCCACCGCCGAGCCCTCTCGAGAGCTCCTGGCTGCGGCCGAGGCCCATGGCGCGCTCGTCATGCGCGCGGCCGATGACGACCCCACGGCATGGCTCCTCGAGCTCGCCGGGGAGTGGAGGCGGCGCCACGACTGGCTCTGCGTGGGCATCACGGGCTCCGTGGGCAAGACCACGACGAAGGAGCTCACGCTCGCGGCGCTCTCGGGGAGCTTCGCCTGCCATGCCAACGCCGGCAACAGGAACTCCGTGATCGGCATCCCCCAGACCATCTTCGCCGCCCCCGAGACCACCCAGGTGCTCATCTGCGAGATGGGCATGAACCACGTGGGCGAGATCGCCGCCATCGCGCGCTGCGCGAAGCCGCGGGTGGGGGCCGTGACGAACATCGGCACGAGCCACATCGGGCTCCTGGGATCTCGCGAGGCCATCGCCCGGGCCAAGGGCGAGATGGTGGTGGAGCTCGCCGCCTCCGAGCCCTCTCAAGTGGCGCCCGAGGTTGGCCCCCTGCTCGTGCTCTCGGCCGACGACGACTTCACGCCCTTCATCGAGGAGGAGATCTGCGCTCCCGCCGGCCTGCCCGTCCTCGAGGTGGGCGCGGAGCCCGAAGGCGAACTCGCGGAGCGCGATGGCGAGGAGCTTTGGGCGGACGAGGTGGTCCTCGACGCCGAGGGGCGCCCGCGCTTCACCCTCCATGCGGGCGGCGAGGCCATCGAGGTCGCGCTCGCCCTCACCGGGCTCCAGGCGGTGCCGGACGCCCTCGTCGCGCTCGCCATCGCCCGCCATCTGGGCATCGACCCCGAAGTGGCCGCGAAGCGCCTGGAGCGCGTGGGCGCCTCGGCCATGCGGGCCGACCTCAAGGAGGCACCCGGCGGCTGGCGCGTCATCGACGACACCTACAACGCGAGCCCCACCTCGGTGGCGGCCGCGCTTACGACCCTTTCCGCCCTCGAGCCCGCCTCAAAGGACGGCCGCAGGATCGCCGTCCTCGGAGAGGTGGGGGAGCTGGGGAGCGAGGCGCCCCGCCTCCACGGGCTCATGGGCGCCTACGTGGCCGCTATGGCCCCCGACCTCACGCTCTTCGTGGGCGCGGAGGGGGCCGACGCCATGGCCGAGGCGGCCTCCATCATGGGGTACGGCGCCGGCTCGGTCCTTCGCGCAGCCGACGCGGAGGAGGCCCTGGGGCTGCTCCTTCCGAGGCTCCGCCCGGGCGATGTCGTGCTCGCCAAGGCCTCTCGCGCCGTGGGGCTCGAGCGGCTCGTGGCCGGATTGGAGGCGTAGGGCATGTTCGGAAACGCCGCCTATCCCTCCTACACGGTCTTTCTCGCCGTGGCCATCTCGGCCCTCATCGTGCTCGTGCTCATGCCGCCCTTCATCCGGCTCATGCGCTACCGGGGCCTGGGGCAGCAGATCCGCGCCGACGGGCCCGGCACGCACCTGGTGAAGCAGGGCACGCCCACCATGGGCGGCGCCGTCATCATCCTCGCGGTCTTCATCACCGTGGCCTTCATGGCGCGCTGGACGCCGGCCCTCGTCCTGGCGCTCCTCGTGCTCCTGGCCACGGCGCTCTTGGGACTCGCCGACGACATCGAGAGCGTCTCGCACGGCCGCTCGCTCGGCCTCACGCCCTCGCAGAAGATGATCGGCCTCACGGCGGTCTCGGTGGCCTTCTGCCTCGCCGCCGTGAACTGGGTGGGCATCTCCCCCGTGGTCGGGTTTCCGGGCGGCTTCGCCATCGACCTCGGCGTCCTCGCCACCCAGATCCCCCTGGCCGATGGCGCGACCTTCCAGATCCCCTGGCTCTACGTGCTCTTCGTCTTCTTCATGGTGGCGGGCTTCGCGAACGCCGTGAACCTCACCGACGGGCTCGACGGGCTCGCCGGCGGCACCGTCTTCGTGACCATGGTCTTCATGGCCATGATCGCCTACGCCGAGGACGTCCTGCCCCTCGCCGTGCTCGCCGGCGCCGTGGCCGGGGCCTGCGTGGGCTTCATCTGGTACAACTGCTATCCCGCCTCGATCTTCATGGGCGACACCGGATCGCTCGCCCTGGGCGGCGTCTTCAGCGCCATCGCCATCCTCACCAAGACCGAGGTGGCCTCGCTCGTCATGGGGGCGCTCTTCGTCATCGAGGCGCTCTCGGTGATCATCCAGGTGGCGCACTTCAAGCGCACCGGCCGCCGGATCTTCCTCATGAGCCCCATCCACCACCACTTCGAGAAGCTCGGCTGGTCCGAGACGAAGGTGGTCATGCGGTTCTGGATCGTGTCGGCGGCGTTCTCGACGTTGGGCTTCGCGCTCTTCTTCTCGCTCGGATAGGCGGTGGCTGCGGTGGCTGACGAGATACGCGAACGCGACGCGCTGGGCGCGAGGATGGCGTTGGGCGATGTGGCCGTGCTCGGCTTCGGCGTGACGGGCCAGGCGCTCCTTCGCTACCTGGCGAGCGCCCGGACGGAGGGGCGCGTGGGCCGCCTCGCCGTCTTCGGCAAGGCCTCGCCCGAGCTCGTCCGGAGGCTCGGGGCCGAGCTGCCCTCGGGCATCGAGTACGTGGCCGCCGAGGAGCTCGAGGGCCGCTTCGACCTCGCCATCGCGAGCCCGGGGATCTCGGTCTTGACGGATTTCTTCAAGAGCGCCGAGGCCCATGCCGACGAGGTCATCGGCGAGCCGGAGTTCGCCTGGCGCGAGAGCCCGGAGCGCTGGATCGCCATCACGGGAACCAACGGCAAGACCACGACGACGACCCTCACGGCGGCGCTGCTCGAGGGGGCGGGCATCGCCGCCCGGCCGCTCGGAAACATCGGCGACGCCCTCATCGGCGCCGTGCGCGGGCGCGAGGGCGAGTGGTTCGTGGCCGAGCTTTCGAGCCATCAGCTGGCGACCGTCTCCGAGCTGCATCCGAAGGTCGCGGTGCTCCTGAACATCACGCCGGACCACCTGGCCTGGCATGGGACGCTCGAGCGCTACGCCGCCGCCAAGGAGAACGTCTTCAGGAACCTGGGGGCGCACGACCTCGCCGTGCTCGTGGTGGACGACTCGTCCGCGGCCGAGGTGGCCGAGCGCCTCCTCGCAAAGGGCATCCGGGTGCTCGAGGTCTCCTCGGCGGGGCGCCCCCGGACGGACGACGCCGCCTGGCGGGAGGCGGGACGCCTCCTCGTGGAGCTCGGAGGCGAGCGCACGGAGCTCGTGGGCGCCGACGAGCTCCCTATCAAGGGCACCCACAACGTGACGAACGCCCTCTCGGCGGCGGCCGCCGCGCTCTTCGCGGGCGCCGATGCCGGGAGCGTGCGCGAGGGGCTCCGGCGCTTCGAGCCGCTCTCGCACCGGGTGGAGGAGGTCGCTCGGCTGGAGGGCGTCACCTACGTGGACGATTCCAAGGCCACCAACACCGATTCCGTCGAGAAGGCGCTCACCGCCTTCGAGCCGGGGCGCGTGGTGGTCCTCCTCGGCGGCACCGACAAGGGGACGGACCTCGCACCGCTCTCCGCCGAGGTGGTTCGCCGCTGCAGGGCCGCCGTCTGCTACGGGGCGGCCGGACGGCGCATCCGCGAGGCGCTCGAGGCGGCGCGGGACGCCGGCGCGGGCGATATCGAGATCGCATCGGCCGAGCACCTGGCCGATGCCTTCGAGACGGCCCGGGGCCTCGCGGCGCCGGGCGACGTGGTGCTCCTCTCTCCCGCGTGCTCGAGCTTCGACGAGTTCAGCGGCTTCGAGGAGCGCGGCGACGCGTTCAAGGCGATGGTCCACGAGCTGGGAGCGACGGCATGAGCATGGAAGCGACGGCCAAGAGGGCAACGCGGGGCACGCGAGCCGGGGAGGCCCGGATGGGCCAGGCGGCGCGAATCGCCGAGCCGAGGCTCGTCCTCATGGGCGCGGTGATCGCCCTCGTGGCGCTCGGCCTCGTCATGGTCTTCAGCGCGAGCGCCGTCACCGGGCTCGCCGAAGGGGGCGCCCAGTCCGAGCTCTTCGACCAGCTCGCCTTCATCGCGCTCGGGAGCGTCATCGCCATCGTGGTGGCGAGGGGCGTGGGCTACCGCACGATCCTCGCGTGGGCGCCCGCGCTCGTTCTCGTCTCCATCCTCGCCCTCCTCTTCACGCGCGTCGCCGGCGTCACCGCCAACGGATCGACGCGCTGGCTGAGCTTCGGCGGCATCTCCATCCAGCCCTCCGAGTTCGCGAAGATCTGCATCGTCTGCTGCGTCGTGCGGCTCATGGCCAAGTTCCCCAAGGGCGAGCGCCTTGGGAGCACGGAGTTCCTGCTCACGGCCGCCCTCTGCGTCGGCGCCCTCTTCCTCGTGCTCATCCAGCCCGACAAGGGCACGGTCTTCGTCACCGCCATCGCGCTCTGGGTCCTCGCCATCTCCGATGGCTACGACCAGAGGAAGATGATCGTGCTCGCGCTCTTCTTCGTGGGCTGCTACCTCGTGCTCGCCGTGAGCGACGACTACTCGAGGCGCCGCGTCATGGCGCTTTTGAACCCCTTCGCCGATGAGGCCGACACCGGCTACCAGCTCGTGCACGGCATCTTCGCCTTCGCATCGGGCGGCCTCTTCGGGCGCGGCCTCGGCATGGGCCTCCAGAAGTACAGCTACCTCCCCGAGGCCCATAACGACTTCATCCTCGCCGTCATCGGCGAGGAGCTGGGGCTCGTGGGCGTGATCGCGGTCTTCGCGTGCTTCGGCCTCATCGCCTGGGCGGGCCTCAGGATCGCCCAGGAGGCGAACGACGTCGAGGGACGCTACCTGGCCATGGGCTGCGTGGCGCTCCTGGTGGGCCAGGCGGCGCTCAACTTCGCGGGCGTGCTCGGCGTGGCGCCCATGACGGGCAAGGCCGTGCCCTTCGTCTCGGCGGGCGGCTCCTCCATGCTCGCCTCCCTCATCATCGTGGGGCTCCTGGCGAACGTGTCGATGCGATCGACCCTCGGCGAGACGCCCTACGAGGCGCGGAGGAGGCGCCTCAGGCTGGCGGATGCGGAGCCGGAGCCGATGACGGGGCGCGTCGAGGCGCCGCCCGCCTCCGCCCTGGCGCCCCTCGAGGGACGGGTGCTCCGGCTCGTGCCGGGCGCGAAGGGCCATGGGGGCGCCTCGCGCTCGGCGAGGCGGCAGGGCCGGGCGATCGCCGCGAACGGCGCCCAGGGGGCGCTCGATCGAAGCGCGCGCGGCACGCAGGGCCATATCTCGCAGGGACGAGGCTCCCAGGCCAGGGCCGTCCAAGGCGGGAGCGTCCAAGGCGCGCCCTCTCGCCGGGCGAGGGATCCCTACGATGCCAGGCGCGCCGTGGGGAGCCGATGATGGGGAAGCTCGTCGCGATAGCCGCCGGCGGCACCGCCGGCCATGTGAATCCGGCTCTGGCGCTCGCCGAGGAGCTTCGCGAGCGCGGCTACGAGGTCGTCTTCTTCGGCCAGGAGGCCAAGCTGGAGGGGAGGCTCGTGCCCGAGGCGGGCTTCGAGCTCTGCCCCGTGGTGGTCTCGGGCTTCGATAGGGAGCGCCCTTGGACGGGCGTGTCGGCGCTCGCCAAGGCCGTGAGGGCCATGGGCGTCGTCAAGCGGCGGCTCAAGGACGACCTTCCCTCCGCGGCCGTGGGCTTCGGCGCCTACGTGGAGGTCCCGCTCCTCAGCTGGTGCCACACGCAGGGCGTTCCCACCGTCATCCATGAGCAGAACTCCGTGACGGGGCTCGCCAACCGGATGATGGCCGAGGACGCCGCCTGCGTGTGCGTGAGCTTTCCCGAGGCGAAGGACGCCTTCGCCAAGCTCGTGGGCGACGACGCGCCCATCGTGGAGACCGGAAACCCCGTGCGCCGATCGGTGGTGGAGGGAGACGGGGCCCGGGCGAGGGAGCGCCGCAAGATCCCTCTGGATGCGAGCGTGCTCGTGGTCTTCGGCGGCTCGCTCGGGGCGCGCTCGGTGAACGAGGCCGTAGTGGCGCTCAAGCAGAGGCTCCTGGCCGTGCCGGGACTCCACGTGATCCATGCCACGGGCAGCGAGCTCTTCGACGAGACCCGGGGGACGCTCTCGCTCTCGCCCGAGGAGGAGGGGCGCTGGCACCTCTCGGCCTACGTGGACGACATGGGCGATGTGCTCGCCGCCTCCGACCTGGCGCTCTGCCGCTCCGGGGCCTCGAGCGTGGCGGAGCTCGCGGCGGCCCACGTGCCGGCCGTGCTCGTGCCCTATCCCCATGCCACGGAGAATCACCAGCGCACGAACGCGATGTGGCTCGTCAGGGCCGGCGCGGCAGAGATCGTGGACGACGCCGCGCTCGGGACCGATGCCTTCGCGGAGGCGCTCCTGGGGCTCGCCACCGATGCCGACGCGCGGGCGGCGATGCGCTCCGCCTCGGCCTCGCTCGCCTCCGATCGGGCGGCGGGGCGTCTCGCCGACGAGGTGGAGCGCGTCATTCGCTGAGCTCCGACCCGAAGGCCCGGCGGCGTCCCGCGCTCGGTCCCCCTCGACGGGCCCTCGGACATGGGTGCGGGCAGGCGGCTCGGCTACACTTGCCCTAGCATCGGTCGCGAGGAAGGGTTCTGATGGCAGACGAGGCGCTCGGCTACTCCCGCATCCACCTCATCGGCGCCGGCGGCAAGGGCATGAGCTCCATCGCTCTCGTGCTGCACCAGCGCGGCTTCGCCGTCACGGGCTCGGACCTCAAGAGCTCCAAGACCGTGCGCGAGCTCATCGCGGCCGGCGTGCCCGTGACCATCGGCCACGACGCCGAGGCCATCGACAGGGCCGACCCCGAGGTGGTCGTGGTCTCCACGGCCGTGCCCGAGGACAACGTCGAGCTCAGGCGCGCTCGCGAGCTCGGCATCCCCGTGTGGCCGAGGGCCCGCATGCTCGACTTCCTCTCCCGCGATTCCGTGAACATCGCCGTCGCCGGCACCCACGGCAAGACGACGACCTCCTCCATGATCGCCGTCATGCTCGACAAGATGGGGCTCGATCCCTCCTTCATCATCGGCGGCGATGTCGTGGACTTCGGCACGAACGGTCGGAGCGGCTCCTCCTCCTACCTCGTGGCGGAGGCGGACGAGAGCGACGAGTCGTTCCTCTCGCTGAACCCCACGGTGGCGATGGTCACCAACGTGGAGGCCGACCATCTGGACCACTACGGCTCGCTGGAGGACGTGCGGGCGGCCTTCAGGCGCTTCATCGCGCTCGCGGGCGAGCGCGAGGGCGGCTGCTGCGTCTGCTGCGGCGAGGATCCGGCGCTCGTCGAGCTCGCCATGGGAACGGGCGTGCCCACCACCACCTACGGGCGCGACGAGGCGCTCGACGTGGTCTGCCGGCCCATGGCGGACGGCGTGGCCGAGGTGGCCGTGAAGGGCGGGCCCACGGTGACGGTGACCATCCGCCACAATCCCGGCGACCACAACCTCGTGAACGCCACGGGCGCCATCGCCTGCGCGTGGGTCCTCGGGCTCGACGTGGAGGCGGCGGCGAAGGCGCTCTCGGAATTCAAGGGGGTGCGGCGGCGCTTCACGCTCATGGGCGTCGAGAAGGGCGTCACCGTGATGGACGACTTCGCCCACCACCCCACCGAGATCCGCGCCACGCTGGAGGCCGCCTCGAAGCTCGTGCCCGGCACCTACAAGCGGCTCGTGCTCTGCTTCCAGCCGCACCGCTACAGCCGCACCCAGAAGCTCGCCCGCGATTTCGCCGACGTGTTCGACAAGGTGGACGAGCTCATCGTGACCGACATCTTCCCCGCCTGGGAGGAGCCGATCCCCGGCATCTCGGGCCGCACCATCGTTCGCGTGGTGAGGGAGCACAACCCAGAGCTCCCCATCACCTACGTGCCCGAGCGCATGCAGATCGTGAACACCGTGGCCGAGCACGTGCGACCGGGCGACATGGTGATGACCATGGGCTGCGGCGACATCGTGATCTTCTGCGAGCCCATCCTGGAGCGCCTGAGGGCCGATGCCGCGGCCGAGGCGGCCGCGGCCGCGCTCGAGGAAGCGGACGACGGCCGTAGCGCCCCCGAGCCCTCGACGACGCCGGGAGCGTAAGCCCGCATCGTGGCCGGGGAGCGTCGTCAGAGAGCCGGGAGGGCTTCCGGGAAGGTCCAGCCGACGAGGCGGCGCACCGGCGGTTCCGATCCTTCCAGGGCGCGTTCGGCGGATGCCCCTCGGCGAGCGGGCGGTAGCGGCCCCGCGCGCGGCGCGCCGTCGTCTTCGAACGCGCGGAGGTCGCCCTCGCCCCATTCGGACGGACCCCGCCGCGGCCTCTCGCTGCCGGTCCTCGTCCTCGGCATCGCCGGCTTCGCCGCGGTCGTGGTGGTCGTCGCGCTCCTCCTGCTCTCGTTCACGCCGGTGCTCTCCGTCCAGTCGGTCCAAGCGCTCGGCACGAGGCACCTGTCGTCGGCGGACATCGTGAACCTCGCCGCCATTCCCCAGGGGAGCTCGATCGTCACGCTCGACACCGAGGCCATACGGCAGAACGTCTCCCAGAACCCATGGGTCGGGGAGGTCGCGGTGGATCGCGGCCTCGACGGGACCGTGACCATCTCCGTCACCGAGCGGGAGCCCTTGGCGCTCGTGACCTTCTCGAGCCAGGAGATGGCGTGGTACCTCTCGGACGACGGGATCTGGCTGGAGCCTTCCGAGCTGCATCCGGCGGGGGGCATGACCATATTCGACATCGCGCTCTCCGAGGCCCGCGCCGAGGGGATAAAGCTCGTGACCGACGTCCCGGAGACGGTGGTCCCCACGGCCGGGCTCCCCTGCGAGGATCCGGCCATCGAGGGCGTCCTCAGCTACCAGCGCGAGTTCGACGCGACCCTGGCCGACCAGGTGGCCTACTACGCGGCGGCCTCGGAATCCTCGATCAGCTGCGTGCTCGTGAGCGGGCTCGAGATATCCCTCGGCGCGCCCACCGACATCGCGGCCAAGCAGACGGTCATCCAGGAGCTCCTCTCCGAGTATCCGAACCGTCTCACCTACATCAACGTGCGCGTGCCCTCGCGGCCCACCTACCGCATGGTGGAGGGCGACGACCAGATGACGGGCGGCACGGGCATCTACGAGCCCGCGGTGACGCCTCCCGAAGACGCGGGCACGGACGGGGAGTCGGACGGCTCCGGCGAGGGGTCAGAGGATTCGGGCGACTGGGAGGACGAGGGCTAGGAGCCGATGTCGACTCCGCTGGGCCCGCTCCGCCGCGATGCCATCGATGCCTTCAGGGAAAGTGGCGAAGCCTCAAGGATGCGATGATGGGCTCCAGCGCGCTCCATCGGCGAACCCTCGAGTCGAACTTGAGGGATTCCGCGCGCACGAAGAGGGTATCTTACCTGCGGTTATCTTCGTTGGCCGAGCGCTCTTGACCCTCTCTTCGCATTTGTGCGAACATACACCGTTTCGGACCCCCTATGGGCCTCAACTTGAGCGTAAGGGTTGAGCCTGGCGCCCGGAACAGCGAAGAGATGTGCCGGAGGCGGCAGCGCGAGGGCTTGGGCCCCTGGGGAGGAGACACGATGGACACCATGACACCCAACAACTATCTCGCCGTGATCAAGGTCGTCGGCGTGGGCGGAGGCGGCACCAACGCCATCAACCGCATGATCGACGAGGGCATCCGCGGCGTGGAGTTCGTGGCCGTCAACACCGATGCTCAGGCGCTCGCCCTCTCCGAGGCCGACCACCTCGTGCACATCGGCACCGACATCACCAAGGGCCTCGGCGCGGGCGCCGATCCCGCCGTGGGCGCCCAGGCGGCCGAGGAGAGCCGCGACGCCATCAAGGCGGCCCTCCAGGGCGCCGACATGGTCTTCATCACCGCCGGCGAGGGCGGCGGCACCGGCACCGGCGCCGCCCCGGTGGTGGCCCAGATCGCCCGGGACGACGTGAAGGCCCTCACCGTGGCCGTCGTGACCAAGCCCTTCACCTTCGAGGGCCGCAAGCGCACCGAGCAGGCCGAGGCCGGCATCGACGAGCTGCAGGAGAACGTCGATACCCTCATCGTCATCCCCAACGACCGCCTCCTCGAGATATCCGAGAAGAAGACGACGATGCTCGAGGCCTTCCACATGGCCGACGACGTCCTCTGCCAGGGCACGCAGGGCATCACCGACCTCATCACCGTGCCCGGCCTCATCAACCTCGACTTCGCCGACGTCTCCACGATCATGCGCGGCGCCGGCACGGCCATGATGGGCATCGGCTTCGCCTCCGGCGACAACCGCGCCGTCGACGCCGCCCAAGAGGCCATCTCGAGCCGCCTGCTCGAGAGCTCCACCGAGGGCGCCACGCGCGTGCTCCTCTCTGTGGCCGGCAACCGCGACCTCGGCATCCAGGAGATCAACGACGCGGCCGACCTCGTGGCCGCCAACGTCGACGAGGAGGCCAACATCATCTTCGGCACCGTCGTGGACGAGTCGCTGGGCGACCAGGTTCGCGTGACGGTCATCGCCACGGGCTTCGACCGCAACAACCAGAACCCGCTGCCCGCGTCCTTCGAGATGCCGCGCCGCGAGCGCCCGCGCCCCCAGGCCGCGCGCATGGGCGGCGCAGCGCCGAGGCGCGAGAGCTCCAAGGGTGCGAACAGCGACTTCGAGATCCCCGATTTCCTGCGTCGCCCGCTCGCCTAGCCGGGTCGCAACCCACCGATGCCCAGACCCTTCCTCACCGAGGCGGGATCCGTGACGCGCCGCAGCTCCCTGCGGCGCCGGGGCGGCCATGGCGGGGAGCCTCCGAAGCGCTTGAGGCACTGGCTCGGCCTTTCCCTGAGCCTTTGCCTGAGCCTGGCGCTTTGCGCCTGCGGCGGGCAGGGGGCGGGCCAGCTCACCGTGGCCGGCTCCACCACCGTGCTCCCCATCGCCGAGATCGCGGCCGAGAAGTTCGAGGACGAGACCGGCATCCACGTGCTCGTCTCGGGCCTGGGCTCCTCGGCGGGCATCGAGGCGGTGGCCAATGGCACGGCCGACATCGCCACCTCGAGCCGAGGGCTCACCGAGGAGGAGTCCCGGCAGGGTCTGGAGACCTACCCGGTGGCCCATGACGGCATCGCCGTGATCGTGAACGACGCGAACCCGGTGTCGAACATCACCCTCGACGAGCTGCGGGCCATCTACGCCGGCCGGCTCGAGAGCTGGGCCGAGCTCGGCGGGGACGACATCCCGATCCTCGTGGTGAACCGCGACGAGGCGTCGGGCACTCGCGAGGCCTTCCGCTCCATCGTCATGCGCGGCGAGCCCTTCGACCGCACGGCGGCC
This sequence comes from uncultured Atopobiaceae bacterium, assembly GCA_947631545.1. Taxonomy (GTDB): domain Bacteria; phylum Actinomycetota; class Coriobacteriia; order Coriobacteriales; family Atopobiaceae; genus CANRLS01. The sequence continues at coordinate 790 of CANRLS010000028.1, read as the reverse complement.
GTGCTCCCGGGCACGGGCCAGGTGCGAGACGTCGTGAGCCGCACGCCGGGTGCCATCGGCTACATCTCCATCGGCTTCGTGGAGAACGAGTTCACCACCTCCACGGTGAAGACGCTCGAGGTGGACGGCATCGAGGCCACCGAGGCCAACCTCGCCTCGGGCGCCTATCCGCTCTCGCGCGACCTCTTCTTCTTCACCAAGGGGCCCGCCGAGGGCGACGCGCTCGAGTTCATCGACTTCGTGCGCTCGAGCGCCATGGACGAGACCATCCGAGACGCCGGCTACGTGCCCGTGAGCGAGGGCGCGACGGGCGAGGGCTCCGGAGCCGAGGGCGCGACGGGCGATGCCGCCGCTGCGACCGCCGACGCCCCGATAGGGCAGGGGGGAGGCGACGGGCATGCCTGATCCCATCCTCATGCCCACCAACATGGAGGATGCCCGCCAAACGCCGGGAGCGGGCCCTGGCACCGGGCGCGTCCCCGATGACCTCGTCAAGCCGCCGCACATCGAAGACATCGATCCCAACGCCCGCAAGGCCTACAACCGGTCCCTCAAGCTGGTGGACCGCAAGACCTACGCGAAGGAGAAGGCGCTCGAGTGGCTCTTCCTCGTCTGCGCCTGCGTGGCCGTGGTCGCGGTCTTCCTCATCTTCGCGTTCACGATCTACCGGGCCGCCCCCGTGCTCACCGAGATCGGCCTCGGCGACTTCTTCGGGCTCGACTGGGCGCCCTCCGAGGGCTCCTATGGCATCGTCGCCCTGCTCTTGGGATCGATCCTGGTCACGGCGGGA
>CANRLS010000027.1 GCA_947631545.1 uncultured Atopobiaceae bacterium | reverse complement strand
TCTCGTCCGCCCATCGCCACCCGCAGCTCGGCCCCGGTCGCGACGTGTCGCGCCCTCCAGGCTTCGACGATGGATCGATAGCGCGCTTCGATGGCGTCCATGAGCCTCCGGTGACGGGTGCCGGTTGGGCCGGAGACCACGCCGGCTGTGGGCTGGCGCGGCCTCCGCTCGGTTGCGTCTCCGCTGCTAGAAGATGCGGTTCTCGCGATAGAAGGCGATGAGCGACTGCGTGGAGGCGTCCTGCTCGGCCAGGGCCTCGTCGCTCTCGGAGAGCGCCGGCGTGATCTCTTTGGCGAGCTGCTTGCCCAGCTCGACGCCCCATTGGTCGAAGGAGTCGATCCCCCAGACCGCGCCCTCGACGAAGGTGATGTGCTCGTAGAGCGCGATGAGCTCGCCCATGGAGTAGGGCGTGAGCGCCACGCCGAGGATCGAGGTGGAGGGGCGGTTGCCCTCGAAGACGCGCGCCGGCACGATGGGCTCCGGCGTGCCCTCGGCGCGCACCTCGTCGGCCGTCTTGCCGAAGGCGAGCGCCTTGGTCTGGGCGAGGAAGTTCCCCAAGAAGAGCTCATGGACGTCCTGGCCGCCGTCCGTGAGCGGGTTCGGCGTGTTGCAGAAGGCGATGAAGTCGGCCGGGATGAGGGTCGTCCCCTGGTGGAGGAGCTGGTAGAAGGCGTGCTGGCCGTTCGTGCCGGGCTCGCCCCAGAAGATCTCGCCGGTGTCGCAGGAAACGGGCGCGCCGTCCCAGCGCACGCTCTTGCCGTTGGACTCCATCGTGAGCTGCTGCAGGTAGGCCGGGAAGCGCAGGAGGTACTGGTCGTAGGGCAAGACGGCGTGGCTCTGGGAGCCGAAGAAGTCGCGGTACCAGACGTTGATGAGCCCCATGAGGGCGACGGCGTTCCCCTCGAGCGGCGTCTCCTTGAAGTACACGTCCATGGCGCGCATGCCCGAGAGGAAGGCCTCGAAGCTCTCGGGGCCCAAGACCACGGCGAGGATCGTGCCCACGGCCGAGTCCACCGAGTAGCGGCCGCCCACCCAGTTCCAGAACCCGAAGGTGTTGGCCGTGTCGATGCCGAAGTCGGCCACGAGGTCGAGCGCCGTCGAGACCGCCACGAAGTGCCTGGCCACGGCCTCCCGCTCCTGCTCGGCCGACCCGTCGATGGCGCCGCGCTCGCTTAGGCCCTCGAGGAGCCAGTCGCGGGCCTCGCGGCTGTTGGTGAGGGTCTCGAGCGTGGTGAAGGTCTTGGAGACGATGATGAAGAGCGTGGTCTCGGGGTCGAGGTCGCGGGTCTTCTCGGCGATGTCGTTGGGGTCGATGTTCGAGACGAAGCGCGCGGAGAGCCCCTCCTTGGCGTAGGGCTTGAGCGCCTCGTAGACCATGGCCGGGCCGAGGTCGGAGCCGCCGATGCCGATGTTCACGACCGTCTGGATGGCCTTGCCGGTGACGCCCTTCCACTCGCCGGAGCGCACGCGCTCGGCGAAGGCGTAGACCTTGTCGAGCTCGGCGCGCACGTCCGCCACCACATCCTGGCCGTCGACGATGAGCTCGCCGGCCTGGCCGCTCGGGCGGCGGAGCGCGGTGTGGAGCACCGCGCGATCCTCGGTGGTGTTGATGTGCTCGCCCGAGAACATGGCGTCCCGGCGCTCCTCGACCTTGCACTCGCGCGCGAGGTCGACGAGGAGGTCGAGCGTCTTTGCCGTGACGAGGTTCTTGGAGAGGTCCACGCGGAAGTCGTTCACGTCGAAGGTCAGGGTCCTCACGCGATCGGGATCGGCCGCGAACCACCCCTTGAGGTCGATGCCCTCGGCCTCGAGCGCCTCGCGATGCTCCTTCAGGGCCTTCCAGGCGTTGGTTGCGGTGCAGTCGACGGGACGTGGGCTCATGGCGATCCTTCCTCGAAGGCATGGGGTGACGCCTCCAAGCCTACTCCAACGGCAGGGGCTTCCGCCCTCCCTCTCGGCATGGCTCGGCCCCGCTCGCCGAGCGGGACGGCGGGCGCGGGCGAAGCGGATGGGCGGCCGTGCGACGGGCGACGGGCGCCAAGGCGACGGGCGAAGGAGAGCCTTAGAGGTCCCGGTTCCAGCCCATGTCCCAGAAGCCCAGCTCATAGCGGGCGCAGGCGACGAAGATCCGCTCCAGGCGCTCCAGCTCCTCCTCCGGCCAGTCGGCCGCGAGCCGGTCGATGACCGCCACGAGCCTCTGGTTGTCGTCGTGGTAGAGCTGGGAGGCGTACTGGGAGATCCACGCGCCGTAGAAGGGGTCGTCCGTGCAATCGGGCTTGGCCTCGATCATGTTGAGCGCGATGTGCTCGTAGGAGAGCGCGCAGGCGAGGATGGCCACGAGCGTGTCGACCTCGCCGCCCTCATAGGCGACGCGCAGCATGTAGGAGGTGTAGGAGAGGTTCGCGAGCGAGACGGGCACCTTGGAGAGGTCCTCGCTCGCCAGGTTGAACTCGGCGAAGTAGCCCATGTGCAGGTTCTGCTCCACATGGCCGATGGCGTGGATGAAGTACGAGAAGAGCTCCATCGTCTCGGCCGAGCGGGCCTTGGCGAGCCCCACGGCGAAGACCTTGGCGTACTCGGTGAGATAGAAGTAGTCCTGCACCACGTAGTGGCGGAACTTCTCCCTGGGGAGGTCGCCGTTTCGGATGCCCAGGACGAAGGGATGGGTGTAGTAGCGCTCCCAGACGGGACGGGCCGCCTCGAGCAGCCGTTCGGTGACGGTCATGATCGCTCCTCGCGCAGGGGTTCAACGGGCAGCTTCACTGTAAGCCAAACGGGGCCGTCTCCGCGCCGGTGCGGCGCGATGCGAAGGGATCGCTTGGCCAAGGTGCAAGCCCCGGCCCCGTGGGATGGATCCCACGGGGCCGGGGCGAAGCGACGTTGCGGGCGACGGCGGGGCGCCGATCACAGGACGCTCTTGAGCTCCTGGACGATCTTGGCCTTGGGAGCGGCGCCCACCATGGTGTGGACGGGCTTTCCGTCCTTGAAGAGCATGAGCGTGGGGATGCTCATCACCTGGAAGCGGACGGCGAGGTCCTGGTTCTCCTCGACGCTGCACTTGTAGACGTCCATCTCGGAGGCCATCTCGGAGCCGATCTCTTCCACGATGGGCGAGAGCAGGCGGCAGGGACCGCACCAGCTGGCCCAGAAATCCACGAGCACGGGCTTCGAGGCTGCGTTGATTGTGCTATCGAAGTTGGTGGCGTCGAGCGCTGGCACTGCCATGGGATCCCTCCAGAGACGAATTCGGGGAAGCGCCGCAGGTCGGCGGCGCGCTAGGCCCTCTATACCCGCGCGAACCCGGGATATAAGCTCGCGATGGCATAAACTGACGAACCTGAAAGCACGGTTCCATCGAATGGCGGAATCGAGGGGCTGAGGCGATGGGCGCGAACGCGACCAATCCCAAGGAGGCGGCCTGGGCCAAGGCGAAGGTCGAGGTCGAGGCCCTCGAGGCGGCTGGCGCCGTCATGGTGGGGAGCGCCTTCCCCGAGGTCCTCTTCGTCAAGGGGACGCCGAACGAAAGGGAGGCCGCGGGCGAGGCCCTCCTCTCCGGCGCGGACGGCGAGGCCCTCTCGAAGGCCCTCACCGCGCTCGGCTACCCGCCGGAGGGCTGGGCCTGCATCCTCGGCCGAACGGCGGACGGCGAGCCCGCGACGCCCGAGCTCCTCAGGCGGGCGGTCGCCGTGCTGGCCCCCTTCACCCTCGTCGCGCTCGACGACGTCGCCCGAAGGCTCGCCTGCGAGGCCTTCGCCGACGACCTCACCGCCCTGGCGGACCTCTCGGAAGCGCTCTTGGAGCCGGGCTTCGTGGCCCATGCGGCGGGGCTCCGGATCGTGAGCCTCGGCGGCTTCGAGCGGGCGCTCGCCTCGCCGGAGCGAAAGCAGCTCATGTGGGCGCGGCTGAAGAGGGTTCCGCCGCTCTCCGAGCCCTATTAGGCCAGCTAGGGGTTCCAGCGCTCTCGGCTCTCGCTCGCGCGCCGTGCGCGATGGACTCTGGATCGCTCCGACGGGCCGGCGACGCTCCCCCATCCCGTCGCCGGGCCTCCGCGCTCGGCGTCGGCTACAGGAACCACCACCAGTTGCGCTCCCTCAGCTCCTCGTCCATGGGGAGCTGGACGATCTTGGGGTCGAAGATCTGGCCGTCCTTGACGAAGAGCCGCCCGATGGTGGGACCCTCCTTGGAGCGCGGCGACGTTGGCGAGCCGGGATTCATGATGAGCGCTCCGTTCTCGTCCCACTCGAGCACGGGGCGATGGGTGTGGCCGAAGACGCAGACGTCGGCCGTCTTGGGCCGGATCTGCTCCCTATGGTGCACCACCTGGAACCTCACGCCGCCGATGGTGAAGCGCGCCTGCCGGCCGATGGAGGGGCCGTACTCGTAGGGGTAGTCGTTGTTGCCGAGGCACAGGTGCACGGGGGCGATGCGCTCGAGCTCCTGGAGGTCGGAGCGCGAGGTGATGTCGCCCGCGTGCACGAGGTAGTCGGCGCCCCTAAGCTCGTCGAGGAGCTCCTCCGACAGGTAGCCGTGCGTATCGCTCAGGATGTCGATGCGAAGGCGTCCGGCGATGCCCATGCGTGCCCGCACCCCGCCCTAGAGCCCGAGCGCGCGCTTGAGCTGCACGACGCGGCGCCGAGAGACCGAGACCTTCTTGCCGTTGATGCCGTTCAGCCCGAGCTTGAGAATGCCGCTCGAGACCACCTCGACGTCCTCCACGTGGGCGAGGTTCACGATGTAGCCTCGGTGCACGCGGAAGAACCCGTGCGGCCCGAGCCGGTTCTCTAGCTGGGCGAGCGAGATGGTCGAGAGGTAGCGATCCGTGTCGGTGTAGATGCAGGAGTAGTCGTCCTTGGCCTCGATGTAGCGGATCTGGTCGATGGGGACGAGCACCTTGCGACCGCTCTTCTCGACCGGGATGCGCTCCTGCGGGATGCGCGCCGGGCGCTTGGGCGCCATGTGCGCGACGACCTTGTCGAGCGCGGCCGCGAGCCGCTCCTCCTCGACGGGCTTCACCAGGTAGTCGACGGCCTCGACCTCGAAGGCCTTGAGCGCGTACTCGCCGTAGGCGGTCACGAAGACGATCGCCGGCGGGTTCTTGAGCTTGTGGAGCGCCTCGGCGAGGCTCATGCCATCGGTCTTGGGCATGCGGATATCGAGGAAGAGCACGTCGGGACGGCCATCCATGAGCTTCTGGACGGCTTCCCTGGCCCCGCCCGCCTCGACGATGGAATCCACTTTGCCCGACTGCTCGAGCAGATAGCGAAGCTCGGAGCGCGCCGGAGCCTCGTCGTCGACGATCATCGCACTCAGCATGGTATCCCCCTTGCCCATGGGCCCCCGACGGGGCGTACGACAGTACTACCCTAGCTCCAAGCAGCGGAAAAAGACACCCTCCACGCCCCAAGCGGCACGTCAGGCGATGGCGGGCTGCCTGTGCCGGAGGGCCCCCGCGAGCCGGAGCGTGATGACGGTGCCCTCGTCGGGGCGGGAGAGGATCTCGAGCCCCGATCCCGGCCCGAATTGGCGCACGATGCGCTCGCGAACGTTCCGGAGCGCGGTGCCGGTGCCGCGGGTGGGATCGTCCGCGGCGGCGTCCGATCGCTCGGCATCGGCCATGAGGCGCCTCACCTGCGTCGCCTTCATGCCCGCCCCGTCGTCTGCCACGTCGATGATGAGGTCGTCCCCCTCCACCGACGCATGGACGTCGATGTGGAGGACGCCCGTCTCCCTCATGGCGTGGCGAACGGCGTTCTCTACCAGCGGCTGGATGATGAAGGCCGGCACGAGCACGTCATCGAGGCCCGCCTGGATGTGCTCCGCCTCCCGGATGCGGTCGCGCCCGAAGCGCGCGTACTCGAAGACGAGGTAGCGGCGGGTCTGCTCGAGCTCCTGCTCGAGCGTGATGGGCCCCTCGGAATTCTCGAGCGTCTGGCGGTAGAAGACCGCGAACTCCCTAAGCAGCTCCCGGGCCCTCACGGGCTCGGTGCGGATGAGCGCCGCGATGGTGTTGATGGTGTTGAAGAGGAAGTGCGGGTTGATCTGGGCCTGGAGCGCCCTCACCTCCGCCTCGGTTGCCAGATGCGCCTGGCGGTCGAGCTCCGAGAGGGCGAGCTGGGTGGAGAGGAGCTCCGCGAACCCCTCGACCACGGCGTGCTCGGTGCGGTCGATGTCGCGGTAGTTGTCGTAATAGAACTTGATCGCGCCCACCACCTGGCCCCGCACCGTGAGCGGGGAGACGATGCCCGCGGGCCTGAACGAGAGCTCGCGCATGCGCTCGGCGGCGTCCATGGTCTCCATCGTGGCCAGGGCGTCCGGCGTGATGGAGGCGAAGGTGCGGGTGGCGCCGCCCTCGATCACCTCGCGGGTGGCGGGCGTGCGGATGGGGCTCCCGGGCGGGAACTCCGGTTCGAGCTCGCCCACGTAGGCGAGCACGTTCTCCCTGTCGGTCATGGCCACGGCGATGGCCCTGGTGCCCGCCAGGAGCGCGGCGCAGACCGAGCGGCACCCCTCGGGCGTGAGGCCCTCGCGGATGAAGCCGAGGGTGCTCGACGCGATGGTGAGGGTGCGGTCGGTGAACTCCGACTCCATCTTGTCGGGCGCCGCGAGCGCGGTGAAGCCGACGAGGATGGACACGCCGATGGCCGCGCCGGCGATGACGGCGATGGCCCAGTTGCCGTCGAGGATGCCCCAGGCCAGAAGGAACCCCATGCCCAGGAGGGAGAACGCCAGAAGGATGATGATGTAGAAGGGCAGCGCGACGCCCGGGCGCGGGGAGGCGATCACGGGGCGTCCCCGGAATCCGAAAGGGGCGCCTCGGGTTCATGCGGAGCGTCCGCGCGGGCGGGGTCCTCCGACCCCTCGGAGGCATCGCCGCCATCCAGGAGCACGGCCCTGGGCGGCGCCTCCAGCTCGGCAGAGGCGCCGGGCTCGCCGGCGAGGGACTCGACGAGCGTCTCGTTGGCCACCTCTTCGGAGACGGTGGCGACCACGGCCTCCACGGCGCTGTCCACCGCCTCGGCGGCGGCCTCGTCCACGTCCTGGAGGACGATGGTCTCCTCCACCTCGCGCTCGGTCCAGAGCTCCCCCTGCTCCTCGGCGCCCGCGACGATGACGGCCGTGGCGTCGGGGCGGGAGAGCTCCCGGAGCTCCTTGGGCACGCCGGCGGCGAGGATCTGGAGCCCGAGCCCCCGACGATCCCAGAGCGCCTCCATGAGCGTGGGCCACCAGGTTTGGAAGGCGAGGTAGTTCCGTTTGGCCGCCTCGGCGCTCTCGCGGGCCTCCTCGATCCCATGGCGCCATATCTCGAGGTACGCCCCGTGCTCCGGCGTGCCGATAGCCCGGCGGAAGGCGGTCTTGCGAGCGCGATCGTCGATGTCGGGCGACATCCAGGTGCCCGGATAGGGCATGAGCGAGGAGGGCGTCACGCGGTTGAAGCCGATGATGCTCGCCGCGAACTGCAGCTTGGCCCGCTCGTAGATCCAGCGATAGACGTTCTGGGCGAAGCGCCTCGCCGGCAGGTAGGAGCCGGGCGGGAGGTGCTTCACGCGCCAGCGGTTGTCGAACCACATGTCGAGCCCGTAGAAGCGCAGGTTGATGAGGTAGTCGAGGTCCTCTCCCCGGGTGATGTAGGGATCGAAGGCCACTCGGGTGAAGGCCTCGGCGTGGATGGCCATGCAGCCGCCGCACACGTGATTGGAGCGGCTGATGCGCGTCGTGCTCATGGCCGTGCGCATCCACTGGTTGAACTGCGCGTGCTTGTTCCAATCGCGGTCGTACCACCGCACGTTCTCGTTGGCGTAGCAGGAGTCCTCGGCGTTCAGGAAGAAGCCGCTCTTGGCCATGACCGGCTCGCCCTGGCGCGTCACCTGGCCGAGGGCGTAGACGGCGTCGAGCAGGAACGTGTCCTCGAGGACCACCTCGTCGTCGTCGAGGAAGACCGCGACGTCGTGGCCGAGGATGGCGCAGACGGCGAGCCCGAGATTGCGGATGGCGCCGTAGCCCCTGAGCGATACGCAGTCGCCGGGCATGGTGGGGGCCGCCTCGCCGATGGCCCCGCGCACGAGGGCGGCCTCGGGGCTGCCGATGACGACCGGCGAGAGCCTCGGATGCGCCGAGGCGATGGCGTCCACCTGGGCGCGCGCTTGGGGCTCCGCCCCGGGAGGGGCCACGAGCAGAAGGAACGTGCGGATGACGCCCCGGGCCATCTCGAGCGAATCGAGGCAGCGCTCGAGCTCGGGATGGGCATCGCCCACGACGCTCGCGTGATCGTAGGTGTCGAGCGCGTGGGAGCGATCCGTCCAGTAGGTGGGGATCACGATCGCCGGGTTCATCCGCTTCGCCTCCTTCGCCGAAGCCATCCTAACGCAGCCGCCGAAGGACGATTCCCAACCTCGGCCCCCGCGTTGCACGCCAGCGCGGGAGGGCCGAGGGGAGGCGCCGCGCCCGTCATCCGCAAGGCGGCGCCGGAACCGATCTGCCGAGGTCGCACCGCCCGTGGCCCACGGAAGAGGGCCGAGACCCCCGGATGGGATCCCGGCCCTCTAGGCGAGCGTTCGCGTGCGCCGGCGGGCGCTCAGGTGGGCGACGGACCCGCCTACTGCTGGAACGGCTGCACGGAGCCGCTCTCGAGGGCGAGGCCGTCGTCGGAGATGAGCGGCAGGCCGGCCTCCTCGAGCGCGTCCTTGTAGGCCTCGGAGCCCGCCACGCGAGCCTGGAGGTAGGCGTAGTGGCGGTCGACGTTGGTCTGGAACTCCTTGATGAGGTGCTCGTTGCCCGGCTTGAACAGGTGGCGGAAGCGGCCCTGCGGGCGCAGGAAGTCCTCGATGGGGAGCTTCCTGCGGTTCTCGGTGAGCTTCCAGACGTCGTTCTCGACCTCGTAGAGGGGCCAGTAGTTGGTCTGGACGCCGAGCTTGGCGATCTCAACCGCCTGGTCGAAGGGCACGCGCCAGCCGCGCGGGCAGGGCGCGAGCACGTTCAGGAACGTGGGGCCGTCGATGTCCATGGCCTTGGTGGCCTTGGTCACGAGGTCGTTCCAATTGGAGATGGAGGCCTGCGCCGCATAGGGGATGTGGTGGGCCGCCACGATGGAGGTGAGGTCCTTCTCGAAGTGGCGCTTGCCGGGGACGGCGTCGCCCACCTCGGAGGTGGTGGTCCAGGCGGAATACGGGGTGGCGCCGGAGCGCTGGATGCCCGTGTTCATGTAGGCGCCGTTGTCGTAGCACACGTACAGGAAGTCGTGGCCGCGCTCGAGGGCGCCGGAGAGGGCCTGGAGGCCGATGTCGTAGGTGCCGCCGTCGCCGCCGAAGGCCACGAACTTGATGTCCTTGTCGGCGGGGATCTTGCCGGCGCGCTTGAGGCCGCGGAAGGCGGCCTCGACGCCGCTCATCGTGGCAGCGGAGCTCTGGAACGTGTTGTGGATGAAGCCGCCCTCCCAGCTGGTGAAGGGGAAGGTGGTCGTCGAGACCTCAAGGCAGCCGGTGGCCGCGGAGCAGACGACGGGCGTCTTGCCGGCCCCCATGAGGATCTGGCGGACGGCGATGGTGGCGCCGCAGCCGCCGCACATGGAGTGGCCCGGGGAGAGCCTCTGAGGGAGCTCGGAGAGTTGCTTGATGTTGGCCATGAGTCATCTCTCCTATCGATTGCCCTTGTAGGTGACGTCCGCGACCTTGCCAGCGGCCTTGTCGGCCTCGAGGGTCTTGAGGTCCTCGAAGATCTCCTCGATGAGCTGGACGGTCACGTCGGCGCCGCCGAGGCCGTACATGTAGTCGCGCGTGGGGGTGGTGATGCCCACGGACTGGAGCGCCGCGGCGGTCTCCTGCCAGAGCGGGCCGCCCTGGCCGCCGACGGTCTCGCAGCGATCCATGACGGCGATGGCCTTGGCGTCCTTGAGCGCGGCGACGAGCTCGTTGGAGGGGAAGGGACGGAAGACGCGCAGTCCCACGACGCCGACCTTCTCGCCCTTGGCGCGGAGCTGCTTGGCCACGTGGCGCACGTTGCCGATGGAGGAGCCCATGACCACGATCACGCGCTCGGCGTCCTCCGTGCCGTAGGTCTTGACGACCTCGAAGGGCCGGCCGCTCACGGCCTCGAACTCCTTGCCCACGCTCTTGATGATGTCGAGCGAGCCCTCCATGGCCTTGCGCATGGCGAGCTTGGTCTCCATGTAGAAGTTGCCGAGGTTGGCGAACATGCCGAAGGAGTTGGGGTTGTCGGTGTCGAGGAGGCTGCGCTCGGGCTTGTACTCGCCCACGAACGCGGCGACGGTCTCGTCGTCGAGCAGCTCGCAGCGCTCGAGGGCGTGGGAGGTGATGAAGCCGTCGAGGGTGGTGGCCACCGGGAGCATCACGTCGGGGTGCTCGGCCACGCGGAAGGCCATGAGCGTGTCGTCGTAGGCCTCCTGGGCGTTCTCGGCGAAGTACATGATCCAGCCGGTGTCGCGGCAGCCCATGATGTCGGAGTGGTCGCCGTGGATGTTGATGGGCGCGGAGAGGGCGCGGTTGGCGTTGGCCATGACGATGGGCAGGCGCATGCCGGCCGCCACGTAGAGCTCCTCCCACATGTAGGCGAGGCCCTGGGAGGCGGTGGCGGTCACCGTGCGGGCGCCGGCGGCCGACGCGCCGATGGCGGCGGCCATGGCGGAGTGCTCGGACTCCACCGGCACGAACTCCGTGTGCACCTTGCCCTGGGCGACGAACTTGTCGAACTCCTCGACGATGATCGTCTGCGGGGTGATGGGGTAGACGGGCAGGACGTCGGGGTTGGCCTGACGGAACGCCTCGGCGACCATCTGGTCGCCGGACGAGGCGAGAACGGTGACGTCTGGCATGTTAGTTGGCCTCCTTCTCGTCCAGCTCGCGGGCATCCTTCTCGCTCATCATCGAGAGGGCGTTGAACGGGCAGACCTGCACGCAGACGCCGCAGCCCTTGCAGTGCTCGTAGTCGACGCCGCACATCTTCTGCTCGGAGACCTTGATGGAGGAATCGGGGCAGTGCATCCAGCAGATGAGGCACTGCTTGCACTTGTCGGTGTGCCAGATGGGGCGCTGCACGCGCCAGTCGCCGGTCTTATGGCCGGTGGCCGTGCCGCCCTCGAGGGTCATGGCGCCAAGGGGGATCTGATCCCAGGTCCACTGCTCGTTGCCGGAGTAATCCCAGCTCATACGTGCACCTCCTCGTAGGCGCGGTCGACGGAGGCGAGGTTGCCGGCGATGACCTTGTCGGAGAACTTGCCCGTGAAGCTCCTCTCCACGTACTTCTTGAGCGACTCCACGTCGATGACGCCCGTGACCTTGGCGAGGGCGCCGGCGATGGGCGTGTTGGGGATGTCGCGCCCGATGGTGTTGATCGCGATGTCGGAGGCGTCCACCGTGGCGATCTTCACGTCGGCGGCGGCGCGGGTGGCCTCGCGGACCTCGTCGCCCGTCATGCGGGTGTTCACGATGAGCGTGCCGTTGGGCTTGAGGCCCTCGCACACGTTCACCACCTCGAGCAGCGTGTCGTCCAGCACCACCACGATGTCGGGATGCAGGATGTTGTTGTGGATCTCGATGGGATCCGGCGAGATCCTCGTGTACGCCTTGAGCGGCGCTCCCTGACGCTCGGCGCCGTACTCAGGCATGGCCTGCATGTACTGGCCGTCGTCCATCGCGGTCTCCGCGACGAGGCGAGACGCCGTGACGGCGCCCTGGCCCGCGCGCGCGTGCCAGCGAATCTCCGTCAACTCCGCCATTGACACTCCTCTCCGATGATTCTTGGACCGGTCTCTCTTGCCGGTGACATCCGATGCCAGTGACCCACCCCCGCAGAGGGCTGGGAGCCGCCGATCGGGCTTCCTCGGGATGCGTTCGGGTCCGCGTGCTCGAGGGCGCCCGGGCGTCGGCCGCCGCGTGCGCGAGGGCGTGCGATGCACCGTACAAGTATGCCAAACGCGGCTATCGACGGCGATGTGAACCTTGCATTTCCAGAAGCCGCGCATAGCCCTCGAAGAACCGGAGCGACACGGGGCCGGCGGCATCGGAGGCGCGGACGACGCCGTGCTCGTCGGAGACGAGGAACGCCTCGTCGAAATCGACGGAGCTCGGACGGTTCACGAGCGCCTCCGCGAGGCCGCTCTCGCGGCTCCACGACATGCCGAGGGTCGATGCGAGGTCCGTCATGAGCGTGAGCGAGCCGGAGGCGTGGCAGCCCTCGTCGATGCCGCAGCGGAGCACGCCGTCCCTCACGATGCAGAGGGTCTCGGGGGCGACGCCCGTCTGGAGCGCCTCCTCCACCGCCTGGAGGCCCCGGCGGGCGAGGCGCGAGAGCGTCGTCACGGGCAGGGGCTGGTAGGGACCCACGGCGAGCGCCGCCTTGCCCGCCCCGTCGACGAAGAAGAGGAGCACCCCGTCGGGATGGGCCTCGGAGCCCTTCTCGAGCGTCCACTCCAGATGCTGCTTCACCCAGGCCACGAGCTCGGTTGTGACGAAGGCGCCGTTCACCCGGCGCGTCCTGAGCGCCCGGAGGTGGCGGTTCAGCAGCGGCACCTGGCCCTTGGCGAGGCGCCAACGGCAGATGAACGTGGGATCGCCGAGGATGAACTCCTCCTGGTCGACGACGGCGCCGGCCCGTTGGCCGTGCTGCGACCTTGGCCGGGCGGATCCTTGGGCGCGGGCTTCCATGGGCGAGGCGGCGGCGCTCTCACAGACGCGCGGGCGCGTCAGTGGCGGAAGTGCCGCACGCCGGTGAAGACCATCGCGATGCCGTGCTCGTCGCAGGCCTCGATGACCTCGTCGTCGCGGATGGAGCCGCCCGGCTGGATGATGGCCGTCACGCCCGACGCCGCGAGCTCCTCGATGCCGTCCCTGAAGGGGAAGAAGGCATCGCTCGCGCAGGCGAGCCGCGTCGTGGGAAGGCCCATGCGGCCGAGCGCCTCGTGGGCGCGCTCGCAGGCGAGCCGGGCCGAGTCGACGCGGTTGGGCTGCCCGGGGCCGAGCCCCACGCCCATGAGGTCCTTGGCCACGAGGATGGCGTTGGACTTCACGGCCTTGCAGACCTTCCAGCCGAAGAGGAGGTCGCGGAGCTCATCGGCCTCGGGGGCGCGCTTGGTGACCACCTTGAAGGTATCCGGGTCCTCGGCGACGCGGTCGGTCTCCTGCACGAGCATGCCGCCGTCGACGGAGCGGAACTCGCGCGCCATGGGGGCGCCGATGCCGCCGGTGGCGAGCACGCGGAGGTTCTTGCGGCGCGCCAGGCGCTCGAGGGCCGCCTCGGTGTAGGAGGGGGCGATGATGACCTCGACGAACTGCTTGTTCACGTCGGCGAAGTGCTCGACGAGCTCCAGCGGCACCTCGCGGTTGCAGGCGATGATGCCGCCGTAGGCGCTCACCGGGTCGCAGGCGTAGGCCTTGTCGTAGGCCTCGGTGACGTCGGCCGCCACGGCGCTTCCGCAGGGGTTCTGGTGCTTGAGGATCACGCAGGCCGGCTCCTCGAACTCCCGCACCGTGGCCCAGGCGGCGTCGGTGTCGAGGAGGTTGTTATAGGAGAGCGGCTTGCCGCCGAGCTGCTCCGCCTTGGCGAGGGAGTGCGCGGGGGCGTCGGCGAAGATGTAGAAGGCGGCCGGCTGGTGCGGGTTCTCGCCGTAGCGGAGGATCCCCTGCTTGGAGAGGTTCAGGCGAAGCGTCGGCGGGAACTCCTCCAGGTCCTTCTCGAGCCAGCTCGAGATGGCGGCGTCGTAGGCGGCCGTGGTGGCGAAGACCTTGCGCTGGAGCTCTCGACGGAGCTCGGGCGTGGTGGCGCCGCCGTTGGCGCGCATGCAGTCGAGCACGCGGGCGTAGTCGGCCGGATCCACGACGACGGTCACGCTCTCGGCGTTCTTGGCGGCCGAGCGCAGCATCGAGGGGCCGCCGATGTCGATGTGCTCGATGGCGTCGGCGAAGGTGACATCGGGCGAGGCCACGGTCTTCTCGAACTCGTAGAGGTTCACGCAGACGAGGTCGATCATGGGGATGCCGTTGGCCTCGGCCTCGGCCATGTGGTCGGGATCCTCGCGCCGGGCGAGGAGCCCGCCGTGGACCTTGGGGTGGAGCGTCTTCACGCGGCCGCCCATCATCTCGGGGAATCCCGTGTAGTCGTCGATGGGGACCACGTGCACGCCGCCCTCCTCCAGGGCCTTGGCGGTGCCGCCGGTCGAGATGATCTCGACGCCGAACTCGTCCTGGAGCGCCTTGGCGAATTCGACCACGCCGGTCTTGTCGGTCACGGAGACGAGGGCTCGCTTGATGGGGGTGGTGGCCATGGGGGCTCCTCTTGTCGAGTTGGCTTCGCCGATCGAAGCGGCTAGGGCTCCACTCTAGCGCTCCCCGTGGTTCGCGGCGGCGGCACGGCGAGCCTCACCGGAACCCGACCGCGCTCTAACCGGCTGCTGCGGCGACGCGAATCGGCGCGTTCGCGCGAAGACGGAGTGCCGGGGGAAGCCTCGGCTCACTTGCCGGTGGCTGCTCTCATGGCATTTCGCACCCAGTTGCCGCTCTCGGTGAGCTCCCAGGTCTGCCAGTCGCTGAGCTTCTTGCACCACGGCTGGATGGCGGCCGAGCTCTCGTTCTTGAGGCAGAGGCTCCAGTTCATCCAGCTCACGTTCCGCCGGTTGGCGAGGTCGATCCACTGCTGGGACTCCCAGGGGTTGTAGCCGCCGTTGCCGCTCGCGTCGGTCGTGCCGAACTCGCTGATGAAGACGGGGAGGCCCGCGTCGAGCGCGGCATTCATGCGATCGCGCAGCCACTGGGTGTGCGTGTTCGCGTAGAAGTGCAGGGCGTACATGGTGTTCCTCGCCACGTCGCCCGTGAGGCGGTTCGCCGCCGCCTGGTCGACGTCCTGCGACCACGTGGGCGTGCCCACGATGACGATCGCGTCGGGGTCGTTCGCGCGGATGACGGGGATGATGCGCTCGGCGTAGCCCTTGATGGTCCACCAATCCACGCCGCCGTTGGGCTCGTTGCAGATCTCGTAGATGACATTCACGCGATCTTTGAACTCGCGGCTCATCTGGCTGAAGAACTCACGCGCCTGCTGCTCGTAGACGGTGGGGCTCTGGTCGCGCAGCACGTGCCAGTCCACGATGACGTACATGCCCAAGTCGGTCGCGGCGTTCACGCCCTGACGGATGAGTCCCTTCAGCCAGTTCTGGTCCGCGCCCTCGCAATAGCCGCCCTCAGCCGTGTACATGGCGAGGCGCACGCAGTTGGCGCCCCAGTCGTCGCGAAGCGTCTTGAAGGCTGCCTTGTTGACGTAGTCCTTGAAGGGCACGCCCTCCTCCGTGAAGGAGAGCCCGTGGGTCGACATGCCGCGGAGCTGGTAGGGGTTGCCGTACTTGTCGACGAGGGTCGCGCCGCGCACGGAGAGCGCCCCGTGCTGGCTCACCGGATCGGGATGGGCCTTGGGCGCCGCCGGGCCGGTGGCGTACCACTGGTGCCCCTCGCCCTTCCAGCCCGCCTTCACCACGTTGTCGTACTCCGCCTGGTTCGGCGTCCAGAGATGGTTCCCCCGTCCGCCGTTGGCCTTCATGTTGGGGTTGTAGAGGCGCTGGACGTCGTAGGCGGTGGGCTCGGCCGAGGCGTGGAAGCCCGTTCCCTCGTCCTGCCAGCCGCGGCGCACGAGGCCGTCGCGCTCGGCCACGGCGGTGGTGTAGAGGTGGTCGCCGTTGGAGGGGTTGTAGAGTCGGTAGACGTCCTGCCCCTCTTGCGGACAGCTGAAGGCCAGGCCCTCGTCGATCCAGCCCCGGCCGCAGAGCACGTTGAACTCGTTTCGATCCTTGGTGATGAGGTGCTGGCCGTCGGCCTCGTTGTAGAGCCGGTAGACGGGCACGCTCGCATCGAGGGCGGCGGCCGGGCGAGGCACCGCGACGATGGCCGCGACGAGCGCGATGACGGCCATGACGATGACGGCCGCGAGGCGCGAGCGGTGCCGGGGAGAGCGGGAAGCGGTCATGACATCCCTCCGATGGGCGCGGGACCTGACGGGCGATGCCGTGATGATACGCGAGGCCGAATCGGGCTTTGGGTAGAAGCTGTGTGTCCCGTGGCGCGTGCCGCGGGTGCGGCAAGGAGGCAGAGATGGCACAACCCGTGGGCAAGGCAGAGCGCATCGTCGTGGCATTGGGCGGGAACGCCCTCGGAGACACCCCGGAGGAGCTCGCCGGCCGCATCGCGGAGACCACGCCCTCCCTCTGCCGCCTCATCGCCATGGGCAACGAGGTCATCATCACCCACGGAAACGGCCCCCAGGTGGGCTGGATGCAGAAGGCCTTCGCCTACGCCCACATGACCGATCCCTTCATCCCCGACCTCACGTTCCCCGATTGCGGGGCCGTGACCCAGGGCTACATCGGCTACCACCTGCAGCAGGGCATGGTGAACGAGATCGCCCGCCAGGGAAGGGACTGGCACGTGGCCACGGTGATCACCCAGATCGTGGTGGATCCCGACGACCCCTCGTTCAAGAACCCGGTGAAGCCCGTCGGCGAGTTCTACACCAAGGATCAGGCCGACATGGCCATGCGCATCGATCCCTCGCTCATCTTCATGGAGGACTCGGGGCGCGGCTATCGCCGGGCCGTGGCCTCGCCGATGCCGCTCTCCATCGTCGAGACCCCCTCGATCCTGAACCTCCTCGACAACGGCTACATCGTCATCGCCTGCGGCGGTGGCGGCATCCCCGTGGTCAAGAACGCCGACGGCACCTACCACGGCGTCGAGGCCGTGCTCGACAAGGACCTCGGCGGCGAGATCCTCGCCGAGGAGTGCGACGCCGACGTGCTCTTCCTCCTCACCCAGGTGAACCACGTATCCATCAACTTCGGAAAGCCCGACCAGATCGACCTCTCCGACCTGCCGGTCGCCAAGGCGAAGGAGTACCTTGCCCAAGGGCAGTTCGGCAAGGGATCGATGGAGCCCAAGGTCGAGGCGGCCGTGCGCTTCGCCGAGTCGAAGCCCGGCCGCGTGGCCATCATCGGCGCCCTCGAGAACGCGCCGCTGATTATGAAGGGCGAGTCGGGCACCCACATCCATTTGTAACCGGGGGCTGCGACACCCTCCAGGGCCCCATCTCCGCGCGATCCCGAGGGCTCACGTAGCGTTCAGTACGCTACGCCCTCGCGATCCCACGGATCTGGGGCCCTGGAGGGCGTCTCGCCGGACCAGCGCTACGTACCGATCGCATCAGCGGCTGCGACTCTCCGCAGCATCGTCTC
>CANRLS010000026.1 GCA_947631545.1 uncultured Atopobiaceae bacterium | reverse complement strand
CCGTTTCCGTCTTGTCGCGCGATCCGACGTCAGCTCCACGGATCGTCCCGCGATGCCGAGCCCATCCTCCTCGTCGCACGCGTCGAGTGGGATGCGGAGCCAGCTATCCGCATCCGGCGCTTCGCGGATGGAGACATCGTGCTGCTAGGACATCTCCTCGAGGAACTCCCTCACGGCGGCGAGCTCCCGGTCGCGGTGGCGATCGAAGCTATGGGTGTCGCCCTCGAGGATGAGGAGGCGCGAGTCGGCGTAGCGCTCGGCCACCTCGATGGTGTCTTGGTAGGGCACGAGCGCGTCGTTCGTGCCCTGGACGAGGAGGACCGGCCCGGGATAGGCGTCGATGATCTCGTCGGTGTTCAAGCGCTGGGCGAGGCGGAAGTAGTCGCCGCCCAGGTACGCTGAGGGGCGGTCGCCCCCTTCGGGCTCGGCGGAAGCGTCGAAGGGATCGCCCAGGTAGACGCGGTCGGGCACGTGCTCGGGGTCGAACGTCATGTGGAGGAAGCGCCCCTCGCGAGACCACCTCGGGATGTTGGCGCCGGGCGCGAGCAGGACGAGCGCCTTCAAGTCGTCGGGCCTCGCAGCGCCCATCGCCATCGTGAGGAAGCCCCCCTGGGAGTGTCCGCAGAGGTAGAGGTCGCTCGCGAAGTCGAGCCCCTTGGCGTAGTCGATGACGTCGAGCATCTCGTCGATCCACTTGAAGATCGTATGGCGCTCGAAGGTTCCGCCGCTCTTCCCGTGGCCGTAGAGCTCGGTCCTCAGCGTCGCCATGCCCGCCTCGCGAATCGCCTCGGCCACGGCGACGATGTTGGGCCTGTCCATGTTCCCGGTGAGCCCGTGCTGGACGATGACGAGCGGGCAGCGCTCTGGCTCGCCCTCCGGCATCTCGAGCTTCGCGTGGACGGGCACGCCGTCGCTATCGATGAAGAACTCCTGCACGGCCATGGCGCATCCCCTCTTCCCCGGGCGATCGGCTGCGAATCTCCTCCGCCGCCAAGGGTACAGGGTTCTCGCCAGAGCCCGCTCGATGGATTGCGGGACCCATTCGGTAGCCCCGTGTTCTGACGAAGCGAGACGGGAGCGCGGACGCCGTCGTTTCGCGCAAGGCATATAAGCTGGTTGAAGAATGGTAATAAGGAGGGCATGACCAACGAGGGACGAGGGGGGGGATGGTCATGTTCCGTCGCGATAACGCCGTTTCGAGCACGTCCACGTCTCCCGTTCCCGCGACAGCCACCGATCCGAGCGCCGCCTCCGCTCAGGCGGGCCCGACGGGCGTTGCCGCGGCGAGTTCGGATGGCCAGATCGCGACGACGTCGGCGCAGTCCCCCGCGCCTGCGCTGCCGGAGCCCAGCTATTCCAGGCGCTACGTCATCACGGTCTTCATCTCGCTCGCCATCGCGATGTTCTCGTCCTCCTTCGCCGAGACCATGACGGCCACGGCGCTTCCCACCATCGTGGGCGACCTCGGAGGCGTGGAGCTCATGCAGTGGGTGACGACGGCCTTCATCATGGCGAGCACCATCACCATGCCCATCTACGGCAAGCTCGGCGACCTCATGGGACGCAAGTTCCTCATCGTGAGCGCGCTTTGCATCTACATCATCGGCTCGGGCATCTGCGCCATCGCCCCCACGATGGAGATGCTCATCGTGGGGCGCTTCGTCTCGGGCATGGGCGGCGGCGGTCTCATGATCCTCTCGCAGGCGATCATCGCCGACGTGGTCCCGGCCCGCCAAGTGGGCAAGTACCTCGGCCTCATCGGCGCCGTGTTCTCGGTCTCCACCGTGCTCGGGCCCATCCTCGGCGGCTGGTTCGTGCAGGTGCCCGGCTGGCGCTGGATGTTCGGCTTCAACATGCCGCTCGCCGGCGTGGCGGCTCTCTGCATCGTCTTCATCCTCAAGCAGAAGCGCAAGGAGCTCGAGGCCAAGCTCGACGTCGCGGGCATCATCACCATGATCTTCGCCGTCACGGGGCTCGTGCTCACCGTCTCGTGGGGCGGCACCGTCTACCCGTGGCTCTCGTGGCAGGTGCTCGGCGCGCTCGCCGTCTTCATCGTCTTCGCGATCCTCCTCGTGCTGGCCGAGCGCAAGGCCGAGGAGCCCATCATCCCGCTCTACCTCTTCCAGGATCGCAACTTCAACCTCGTGACCATCTCGGGCATGCTCATCATGGCGGGCCAGATGGGCACGGTCACCTACCTGCCCACCTACCTGCAGATCGTCGATGGCCTCTCGCCCGAGCTCGCCGGCCTCATGACCGTTCCGCGCATGGTGGGCATCATGATCACGAGCGTCTCCACGGGCTTCATCGCCGCCAAGACCGGCCACTACAAGTGGATGACCATCGCCTGCGGCATCGTGGTCACGGTGAGCTTCTTCCTCATGTCGACGCTCACCACCAACACGACCCTCTTCGTCATCGGCGTCTACATCTTCCTCATGGGCTTCGGCAACGGCCTCGGCCAGCAGATCTTCGTCCTCATCGTGCAGAACGAGTTCGCCCATGCCGTGGTGGGCACCGCCACCGCCGGCAACAACTTCTTCCGCCAGATCGGCTCCACGCTGGGCGCCTCCTTCGTGGGAACGCTCTTCACCTCGGGGCTCACGACGAACATCACGGCGCACCTGCCCAAGGGCGTGCATCTGGACATCGCCGACATCACGCCCGAGAACATGGTGAAGCTCGCCGAGCCGGTGCGCGAGATCGTGCGGAACGGCTACAACGACGCGCTCGCGCCCATCTTCCTCATCTTCGTGCCGATCATCGCCGTGACCATCGTGCTCTGCTTCTTCGTGAAGGAGAACCCGCTCGCAACCTCCATCAACCACGGCGCCGTGAACGGCAACCCTGACGAGCATTAGGGGCGCGCGAGCTCAGACGCGGCGAGCTTAGGGTCGGCGAGCGCCGACGGCGCGCGAGGCCCCGTCGCCTGCGAGTGCGGCACGGGGCGCCTCGCCCGATGCTCGATGCGAGGGGGCACCGAAGGCGCGCATCGCGTAGCGAACGATGAGCGCGACACCCGCTGGCGAGCAGCGCCGCGCTCGAACGCGCCACCCGGTAACGCGCTCGACTACCCTCTTGGGGTGCGGTTCGCACCGCGCCGTGCGCCCTTCGGCGCATCGTCCGTGAAGGGAGCGTCGTTCCATGACCCTATCGATCGCCCAGCGTCCCCTCCGCCATCTCGGACTCCTCGCGCTCGCCGCGCTCACGGTGGCATTCGCGCTCTGCGCGTTTCCCGTGAGAGCCCTCGCCGCGGCCGAGGTGCCGTCCGAGCCCATCGCGAGCGCCCGGGAGCTCGCCGACGCGCTGAACGCCGGCGCGCCGGAAGGCGAGCCCGTCGCCGAGGTCTCCGCCGACGGATCGACGGTCACGCTGCTCGGGCCCGTCGAGCTCGAGGGCGCCTCCGCGCTCCAGATCGCCGTGCCCGAGGGGCAGATCCTGGCGCTCGACCTCGCGTCCTTCGACCTCACGCTCGAGAACGGCGGCACGGCGGCTCCGGCGCAGCTCGCCGTGACGGGCGCCGGCGCGTTCACCATCGGCGCCACGGGCGGCTCGATCGTCTCGCGCACGCAAGATGGCACCGTGGCGTCCCTCAGCGTCGCCGCCGGCACGGTTTCGCTGAACGCGCCGCTCGCCATCGAGACGACTGTGGACGGCGTGGGCGCCGTCTCGGTGTCCGGCGGCGCCCTCTCCGTGGGAGAAGGCGCCTCCATCACCGGCTCGAAGACGGGGGAGAGGGCCTTCGTCAGAGTCGCCGGCGGCACGTTCGACCTGCTGGGCAAGATCGTCTGCGCTGGCGATGAGGACTCGGCCGCCTTCGGCGTGATGGGTGGCGAGGCGACGCTCCGCGGGGGATCCATCACCGCCGCTGGCGGCAGATCGGGCTTCGGCGTCGTCGTCCAGGGAGAGGGCATCTGCACGATCGACGGCACCGAGGTCGAGGGCGGCGCGGAAGCCGACTTCGGCGGCACGCTCGCCATCGCCGGCGGTCATGTGGAGGGGTCGGTCGGCGCCTTCGAAGACAGTACGGTTACCGTGACCGTGGACGAAGAGACGGGCATGAGTGCGAGCTTCGGCTATCCGGTTGAGGTGGGATATCTCCAAGGCGTTGGCGCGGTCGAGTACGAGTTCGGGCTCGAGGTGGACACCACGTACTTCCGCTATTTCGCCACCGCCGAGGCAGCCGCGGCCGATGCCGCCGCGTACCCCACCGTCAACTGGGCGACCGTGAGCGAGGACGCCTACATCTGCATGAACGCGTTCGCCGACAACGGAGCCGCGGCCACGGCGTATTACAACAACTTCTACGAGTCCATCGACGACCCGATGCGGTTGCACTTCGACGGGCCGGTGATGATGGACTTCGTCGTCATCCGGCCGGGAACGGGCTTCACGTTCACCTATCGCGACGCTTCGGGCGAGGTGGTCTATCAAGAGTCGATCCCCGGCGATGAGCTCGATCCCGAATCGTCGATCTTGGCGCCCTACTTCGACGCGAGCCTGCCCGGCACGCCGGCGACGGCCGACGCGGAGGTCGGCGTGGGCGACTACACGCTCGAGATCACCGCCCTCGACGATCCCTCGACCGTCTACTCACGTTCACAGATCGCCATCTCGAAGGTGACGATCGATCCCAACGGCGGCACGTACGAGAGCGACTACGCCACCGTGAAGTACCTCATGCAGGGCTCCTGGGCGATGGCCGAGGTTCCCGTGCGCCCGGATTACGCGCTCACGAGCTGGACGTCCGCTCCAGTCGCGGGCATGGTCACGTGGAACGCCGACGAAGGAGCGTGGCGTTGGATCACGCCCAAGACGGCGGGGACGTTCGCCTTCACCGCCCAGTGGAGCCCCGAGGTCGTCGCGGTCTCTCGGCTTTGGAACCCGAGCAACGGCGCCCACCTGCTCACGACCGATGCGAACGAGGTGCGCGTGCTCACGACCCGGTTCGGCTGGCGCGATGAGGGAGAGGTCTTCAGCGAGTACGGCTATGCGGCTCCGGGATCGACGCCCGTCACGCGCCTCTACAACCCCAACAACGGAGACCATCTCTTCACGGCGAGCGACGCCGAGGTGGCCGCCCTCATGGGAATCGGCTGGCGAGACGAGGGCGTGAGGTTCTACGGATCGCCCGACACCGCCCACCCGGTCTATCGGCTCTGGAACTCCCACCAGACGGCCGACGGTGGGCTCGGGAGCCATCTCTGGACGGCCGACGAGAACGAATATCGAACGCTCCCGCTCCTCCCGCCCGTCGGCGCCTGGCAGCAGGAGGGCGTCGCCTGGAACGCGGTCTCGGTGCCCTCCACGAACTAGCTTCTGAACGAACGATGGAGTCGCTGAGCTGCGGCGCTCTATGCGAGGGGACGTTTCGAGGCCCTGTGTGGAATGCCGGCGGCACCACCGGCGTGCCGGGCGTCGAAGCACGTCCACGTCTCGCCAGAACCATCTGATTCGGAGGAACCGTGCGAAAGAGACATTCGAGCGAGCGCGCCTCCACTACCCCGACCCATCCGCGCCGCGGCATCCGCGGCGCGGGCAGGGCCGTGATCGCGTCCGCGGCGATCGCCGGGGCGCTCGCGCTCTCCGCAGGCGCGCTCGGCGCGCTCCCCACGCGGGCCCTGGCCGATCCCGCGTCCGCCCAGGCGGCGGGCGATGACGCGAGCAGGGTCCTCAAGCGAAACGCCGACGGGAGCGTCACGGTCCTTCCGGGAAGCGACTACACCAGCCAGACCTCGACGCAGGCGCTCGGCGCCTCCACCCTCGCGGCGAGCGCCTTCCCCGAGAAGTTCGACCTCCGCGAAGCCACGTTCGACGGCGCCACCGGCAGCTTCGTGACCCCGGTGAAGAACCAGAGCCCTTGGGGCGATTGCTGGGCGTTCGGCTCCACCGCCGCCGCCGAGAGCGCCTACCTCTCGGAGCTCGGCCGCACCTACGAGTCGACGATCACCCAAGAGCGGCCCCGCGGCCTGGACTTCTCCGAGAAGCACCTCGCCTGGTTCAGCGTCTCGCCGATGCCCGCCGCTGGCGCTGAGACCAGCGAGGGCATCTACACGAACTCCCCGGCAGCGAGCGGCGGCAGGCTGAGCTCCGGCGGCGACATGGATCTGGCCACGACCGCCTACTCGCTGAAGATGGGGCCGGTCGACGAATCCCTCGATCCCTCGCTCGAGTATCGCGATGCGGCCGGGAAGGTCGTCGTGGACGAGACGCGAGGGAGGACCTACTTCGACCCGAACGGCGACTGGAGCATCCCCGACAAGCTTCGCTACGTGGCCAGCGCCGAGCTCGAGGAATCCTTCTTCCTGCCCTCGCCGGCCTCGTGGGAGCCCACCGGCGTGCCGGGCGTCGAGCGCTACGTGTTCAACCAGGCGGGCGTGGACGCCATCAAGGAGCAGCTTCTGCAGGGCCGCGCCGTGGCGATGGACTGCTACGCCGACACCTCGCTCCCGGGCCAGATCGCAGATCCCGACTTCACCGTCTTGAACCTCGACACCTGGGCGCAGTACACCTACGAGAATCCCAAGGAGGGCGAGGGCAAGAAGGGCCAGAACAACCACGGGGTCTGCATCGTGGGCTATGACGACGCCTACCCCGTCTCGAAATTCAACGAGGGCCACCAGCCCGAGCATCCCGGTGCGTTCCTGGTGAAGAACAGCTGGGGGTACAAGGACGGCGGCCCCGGCAACTTCTCCAACTGGGGCATCGACGGCAGCGGATACTTCTGGCTCTCGTATGAGGACAAGTCCATCGACACGCTGGAGGCGTTCGACTTCGTGACCGACAAGGACGCCGACGTCGACCACAGCCTCGATGCAGCCCCGCACCTCGTGAGCACCTATCGCCACAGTCTGCTGCCGACCAGCCCCACGAGCACGGTCTCGGACGCTCCCATCTCGATGGCCAACGTCTACGAGATCGATGCGCCCTCGCTCGTGCATACCGTCTCGAGCCTGACCCATAGCGCGAACACCACCGTGCGCTACGAGATCTTCGCGATGGACGATGGCGCCACCGAGCCGAGCGACGGCGAGCTCAAGTGGGAGGCCGAGAGAACCTATCCCTTGGGCGGCTACCATCGCGTGGATCTGGAAGAGCCCTTGAAGGTGGAGGCCGGCCAGAGGCTCGGCGTGGTCGTCACCACCAAGCTGGAAGACGGCCGCTACGAGACCGTCCAGAACACCTTCCAGAACAAGACGAAGGCCCAGGCCAGCCTCGATCCGACGAAGAGCGCCCAGGCGGTCTGGGGCGAGGCCACGGTGAACGAGGGAGAGAGCTTCCTCGGCGTGCCCGAGGCAACGGGCACGGGCTATGCCTCGTGGACCGACCTCGCAGATGACGTGTCCGCGCGCCAGGCCGAGGCCGAGCGGGCATGGAACGACCTCGGCATCCAGGACCTCTATCAGAAGAAGCTGACGGCGACCGCGGCGTTGGGCTCCAATCCCACCGACCCCGACCTGGTCGCGGCGTTCGAGGCGGTCCAGCAGCCGCTCTCGGCCGCCCTCACGGCGCATGCGTCGGAGCTCTTCTACGCGATGAACGTCATCGACAACTTCCCGATCGCCATCACGACCGAGGAGATCGCCGAGCCCGTGGAGGTGCACCGCGTCTACAACCCGGCGAGCGGCGAGCACCTCTTCACCACCGATGCGAACGAGGTGGCCACGCTCGTGAACGAGCACGGCTGGACGGACGAGGAAGTCGCTTGGACCGCCCCCTCGACGTCCGCGTCGCCCGTGAGGCGCCTCTACAACCCCGCCACCGGCGAGCACATGTACACGATGGAAGGCGTGGAGGTGAAGGCGCTCTCCACCGGCGTCGGTTGGGTCGACGAGGGCGTGAAGCTCTACTCGGACGACGCCAAGGCGACGCCGGTCTATCGCCTCTTCAACCCGAACAACCCCGGCGTGGGGGCGCACCACTACACGACCGATGCGCATGAGGTCGCCGAGCTTGAGAGGCTCGGGTGGCAGAACGAGGACGCGAAGCTCTGGGGGCTCTAGCGAAGCCTTGCGCGGCGTTCGCGCCGTGAGCGGAGCCGACGAGCGCTAAAGGGGCCGCACCGGAGGAGATTCCGGGGCGGCCCCTCGTCGTGCGGGCGGCGCGGCGCGAATCGTCGTTCGGGAAGTCGTGTACCGTTGATGCCACGATGCGCCACCCGCGGGTGGCCGAGCGCGCCCCGTGAGGCGCGCCCGGAGCGCGCCATCGTCGGCTGACGGGAGGCTCTGTGAAGTTCCTGCACGTGGGCGACCTGCACCTCGGAAAGACGCTCGGAGGGTTCCCGCTCCTCGAGGACCAGCGCGTGGCGCTCTGGCGCCTGCTGGACGACGCCGAGGCGGCCGGGGCGACGGTGCTCGTGCTCGCGGGCGACATCTACGATTCGAGCCAGCCCTCGGGGCAGGCGGTGAGCCTCTTCGGAGACTTCCTGAAGAGCGTCGTGGCGCGCGGCATCGAGGTCATCGCCGTGCCCGGCAACCACGACTCGCCCGAGCGGGTGGGCTACGCCTCCGAGCTCCTCTTCGGCGAGGGCATCTACGTGACGGAGCCCTTCGACGGCGACGTGCTCACCGTGGAGTTCGACGACGAGTACGGGACGGTGACCTTCTGGCTGCTGCCGTTCCTCCGCCCGGCCGACGTGCGCGAGGCCTATCGCGATCCCAGCGTCGCCACGGACTTCACCTCCGCCGTGGGCGCCGTCATCGAGCGCCTGCCCATCGACGAGGGCAAGCGGAACGTCCTCGTGGCGCACCAGTTCGTGACGGCGGCGGGCGAAGAGCCCGAGCGGAGCGGCTCCGAGATGGTCTGGGTGGGCACGGCCGGCAACGTCGATGCTGGCGTCTTCGCGCCCTTCGACTACGTGGCGCTGGGACATCTCCACAAGCCCCAGAGCGTGGGGCGGCGCGAGGTGCGCTATGCGGGCTCGCTCCTCAAGTACTCGCTCTCGGAGGCGTCGGTGCCCAAGGAGGGGGAGCTCGTGGAGCTGGGGGCCAAGGCGGGCCCGGGCGAATGCGCTGTGGCCATCGAGCCGCTTCCGGTGCGCCCCGTGCGCGACCTCAGGGAGGTGGCGGGCACGCTGGAGGAGCTCACCCGCCCGGGCGCCGCCTTGGAGCCCGGCGCGGACGACTACCTCTACGTGACCCTCACCGACGAGGTGCAGCCGGCCTCGGCCATGCCGCGCCTTCGGGAGTCCCATCCCCATGCCGTGGCGGTGATCCTTCAGGGAGCCGCCGACGGGGCGGGAGACCTGGATCGGGTGGACTTCGACATGGGGGCGCTCGACCCGCTCGAGCTCTTCGGGCAGTTCTTCGAGGAACGGAACGCCCGTCCGATGAACGGGGCCGAGAGGGCGCTCGCGCAGCGGGCGCTCGACGAGGCGTTCGGGATGGCGGGCCCGGGCGCGCCTGCGCCGATGGGCGCGAGCGAGACCGCACCTGCCGGGCTCGCGGCGGCTGCGGACGGAGGTGAGGGCGCATGAGGCCGAGACGACTCCGTCTCAAGGCCTTCGGCCCCTACGCCGGCGAGGTCGAGATCGACTTCGACGAGCTGGGGCAGCATGGCCTCTACCTCATCACCGGCGACACCGGCGCCGGCAAGACGACGCTCTTCGACGCCATCTCGTTCGCGCTCTTCGGCAGCTCGTCGGGGAGCTATCGCGAAGCTTCGAGCCTGCGGAGCCAGTTCGCAGACCCCGCGACGCCCACCGAGGTGGAGCTCGCCTTCAGCTATCGGGGCGAGGAGTACCGCGTGCGTCGGAGCCCCGCCTACGAGCGGCCGAAGCTCAGGGGCAAGGGGACGACGACGCAGCCGGCCACGGCAGAGATCGTCTTTCCCGACGGGCGGGTGGTGTCTCGCGCAAGCGATGTCACCGCCGAGGTCACGAGTCTTCTGGGCATCAGCAAGGATCAGTTCGACCAGATCGTGATGATCGCCCAGGGGGAGTTTCGGAAGGCCTTCAACGCGAGCACGGACGAGCGCCGATCGATCCTGCGAAAGCTCTTCGGCACGGCCGCCTATGAGGCCTTCGCGCGCGTGCTCGCGGGCCAGAAGGCCGAGGCCGATCGAGAGATCGCGCGGCTTCGCGGCGCCATGGCCACCCACGCGAGCCATGCGCAGCTCAAAGACGCGCAGGTCGCGGCCGATGCGCGCGACGGCGGCGAGCCTGGAGTGCATCCCGCTCTCGGGGAGCGGGCTCGCGCAGCCGCGGAAGGCGGCGCAAAGACGCGGGCGGAGCGGTTCGAGCGGCTCTCGGAGCTGGCGATCTATCACGCCGATGAGCTGCAGGCGCTCCTGTCGGAGCAGATCGACGAGGACGAGGCGGCGCTCGCGAAGGCCGAGGGGCGCGCGGGCGAACTCGAGGCGATGGGCCAGGCGCTGGCCGTTCGCCGGGAGGCGGCCGCGCGGCGCGCCGACCTCGTGCGGCGGCAAGAGGAGGTCGCGCGCGATCGCGGGCGCCTTGAGCGAGAGCTCGAACGCTGCAGGGAGGAGCTCGCCGTCTGCGCCGAGCGCGAGGGCGAGGTCGAGGAGCTGGCCAAGCGCGTCCACGAGCTGGATGCGAGGATGGACGCCTATCGGCGCTTGGAGGAGAGGACTCGGAGGCTGAACGACGCGCAGGCCCGCGTGGACGAGACGACGGCGGTCCTCTCGATCATCACGGCGATGGAGAGGGCCCAGAAGGCCAGGGACGCCCTCGACGAGGCTCAGAAGAAGGTCGATGACGCGCGGCGCACCTTCGACACGCTGAAGGAGCGGCAGGCGAACCTCGAAGCGGCAGAGCGGGAGCATGCCGTGGCGAACGCCGCCTACGAGGAGGCCTTCGCGGCGGAGAGCCAGGCCAGATCCGAGCTCGATCGGCTCCGCTCGGCCTTCCTCGGCGGCCAGGCGGGCATCCTCGCCCAAGGGCTGAAGCGAGGCAGGCCCTGTCCCGTCTGCGGGTCGACGAGGCATCCGGCGCCGGCCGTGCTCGCAGAGGATGTTCCCAGCGAAGACGCGGTGCGCGCCCAAGAGAAGCGGGCCACCGAGCTCGAGGCCACGGCCACCGCCGCCTTCGGCACGGCGTCCGGGGCCCAGAGCGGTCTCAAGACGGCGCGCGGGGAGTTCGATCGAGCGGTCAGGGCCTTCGGCTCCATCGACGATGCGCGCTCGGCGCTCGAGGCGGCGCAAGCCGCGGCCGATGAGCTCGGCGCCGCATGGCGGGAGCTCGACGGCGAGGCCTCGGATCTTGCACGGACGTCGCCCGAGCTGGCGCACGTCGCTGCCGAGAGGGATCTCGCTGCGGCCACCGACGACGCCCACCGGGCGCGTGAGACCCTCGCCGCTCAGATGGCGGGCTACAACGCGCTCGTGAACGACCTCGAGTACCCGAGCCTCGCCGAGGCAACGGCCGCGCGGGACGGCGCCGAGCGGGAGCGCGCCGGGCTCGTGGCGCGCCAGAAGAGCGCCGAAACCGCAGTGCGGAAGGCGGAGCGCCAGCTCGCCGAGAGTGAGGCCTCGGCGAAGACGCTCGCCGACGAGGTGGCGAAGATCGCCGTGGACGACGCCGACGCGCTCGAGCGCGAGGTGGCGGATCACGATGGGGCGGTCGCCGCATCACGCGCGCGGATGGCGGCGCTCGGGAGTCGGCTCGACGCCAACCGCGGCGTGGCCCGCGAGCTCGCAGCCTGTGCGGAAGAGGCCGGCGAGCTCGCGGAGCGCCAGGCGACAGTGACGCTCGTGGCCAACACCGCCAACGGGCGCCTTGGCGGAAGTCACGACACCGTGGGCTTCGAGACCTTCGTGCTCAGGCGCTACTTCGAGCTGGTGATCGCCGCGGCCAACCTCAGGCTCGCCACCGTGACGGCCGGCCGCTACGCGCTCCGGCTGAAGGACGAGGGCGGCGATCGGCGTCGCCAGAGCGGCCTTGAACTCGACGTGCTCGACCACTACACCGGCAAGGTGCGCGACGCCTCGACGCTCTCGGGCGGCGAGTCGTTCGAGGCGGCGCTCTCGCTCGCGCTCGGGCTCTCGGACGTCGTGCAGTCGCAGGCGGGCGGCATCCAGCTCGACACGATGTTCGTGGACGAGGGCTTCGGGTCGCTCGACGAGGAGGCGCTCGGCAACGCCGTGCGGATGCTCAAAGAGCAGTCGGGCGGCGGCAAGGTCGTGGGCATCATCAGCCACGTGGCCGAGCTGAAGGACGCGATCGAGTCGAAGATCGTGGTCAGGCGCGGCATGGACGGCTCCACGCTTGAGGTGGAGGCATAGGGTTCAAGCAGAGCGGATGCGAGCGCGTTGGAATGATCCGCGCGCTGCACGGATCATTCCATCGATGGATGGTCATCGCGTGCCGCCTTGCCGGTGCGAAACGTCGCGATCGCCACGTTCGGGGACGCTCCGAGTCACGTCGACGGTGCCCGGGATGTCGCGCGCACGGCTCGTCACGACGAGCGATCCGGGCGGTGGATGACGGTTTTAGACCGAATCCCAAGGAGAGACGTCGCTTGCGGAACGTCGAAACGAGCGGGGAATCGACCGATCGCATCCTCACCGGGGGCTAACGGGGTTTGCGGCGCCAGGCCCAGACGGCGACCTGAGTGCGGTTCCTGAGCCCAAGCTTGGCGAGGATCATCGAGATGTGGTTGCGCACCGTGCCCTCGGAGAGGTGCAGCTCCGAGGCTATTTCGCGGTTGTCGAGCCCATCGGCGACGAGGTCGATGACGGCGCGCTCCCGCTCCGTGAGGGGCGTGGGCGGTTCGGAGAGCGCATCGGCATCGGTGGCGCTCCGCGCGCCTGCCGCATCGGCCGTGCCCTGGGCGAGCTCGGCCACCTCCCCCGCCAAGACGACCTCGCCCGCCATGACCTCGCGAAGCGCAGGGGCGATGGAGCGGGCCTCCTGCTTGATGAGGTAGCCCCGGGCTCCCAATCTGAGCGCTCGGACGATGTAGTCGTCGTCGGCGAAGGTGGTGAGGTAGACGATGCGCGCTTCGGAATCGGCCGCGATGATGGCCTCACCCGCCGAGAGACCATCGCCCTCGGGCATGCGCACGTCCATGAGCACCACGTCGGGCGCGAGCTCGGCGTAGCGAGCGGCGGCCTCGGAACCGCTCGTGGCGGTGCCCGCGATGGCGATGTCGGGCTGGGCGCCGAGGATCGTCGCGAGCGATTCCACGACGATGGGGTCGTCATCGACGATGAGCACGTTCATAGGGGCATCCCTTCGGCTTTGGACTCGGACTCAGGAAAGGCGGCGGTGAGACGATCCTTCGGCACGCTCGCGAAGACGCGCCAGCCGCGCCCATCCGTGCGCGGACCCGAGGCGAAGTGGCCGCCGAGGGCGATGATGCGCTCCTCCATGGCGGCGAGGCCCATGCCGGAAGCGGCGAGCGCCCGACCGAAGGCGCCATCCGGGCGCTGCGAAGACGCGGAGGCGCCATCTTCCGCATGGAAGGCGGCGTCGTTCGCCGCGCCTTTGGCAGCGCCATCGTCCACGACCGTGAGCTGCCAGAGCGCCGGGTATTCGACGATGCGCACGTCGACGGACGGGGCGTCGCTATGACGGGCGACGTTGGTGAGCGCCTCCTTGACGAGGGCGAGGAAGGCCATGCCCACGCTGGGCGGCGCATCGTCGAAGTCGAGCGAGAGCTCTACGGCGAGGCCGCTCTGGGCCTCGAAGCGGCCCACGACCTCATGCAGGCGATCTGCCAGATCGAAGGTGCCGTCGTGCAGGGCGTGCACGCTCTCGCGGACGGAGCTCAGCGCCTCGTCCACGGTCTTCTGCACGGCGGCGAGGCCGGCATCGAGCGAGGGATCGCCATCCGCCTCGTGGGCCACGCGAAGGGCTTCCACCTGCAAGCTCGCGCGGGTGAGGAGGTGGCCGACGTTGTCGTGGATGTCGCGGGCGATGCGGCCGCGCTCGGCCATGGTGGCCAGATCCACCTCGTAGTCCTGGCGATCCTTGAGATCGCGGTTCTGGGCGGCGAGCGCGATGCCGCGCCCCCGGAGCGCATCCTCGGTCTGGCGCTGCAGGCGCTCGCGGGAGAGGGCGCGCGTGGTGCGCTCGGAGAGGAGGAGCGCGAGCGCCGCGAAGAGCCAGGCGAGGAGCGCCGGCGCGGGCTGCAGCCGGAGCGCCGCCACGAGGAGCGCGACGAGGCAAAGGCCCGCCGTCAAGGCGGCGGGAAGCGAAGGCGCCTCGCCCGCACCAAGGCCCTCGCGCCAGCGGGCGGCGTCGTAGGCCATGAGCGGCACCATCGGCAGGAGGATCGGCCAGATGAGGCAGGCGATGAGGAAGGCGTCGGCGGGGATCGTGCGCCAGGTCCCCCGGATCCATTCGAAGAGGCCCGAGGCCACGATGGCGCAGAGGATGCTCACGATGGCAAAGCCGCTGGGCGCGCTCGCGGCCATGACGACGATGCAGCCGATGGCGACGATGAGCTTGTCGAGGAGGCGTTCCATGGGACTATCTTGACGGAGCGGCGAGCCGCTTGGCGGTTGCTGTCGCGATGCGAGGCTTCCGATGCTCGTTTTCTTCGATTCTCTACCGCTTGCCATCGACTGGCAGAAGAATTATCTGGGGTTTTGCAGTCGACGAGCGTGCCGGTGACCGTCGTGCGCTCCGACGTCCCTGCCGAGCCCGTTGCTCAACTGGGGTTTCGTCGGCGGCGACGGGGCTCTCTGCCGCGAGTGCGGTAGAGAATCGAAGAAAGTGTGCGATCGGAGCGGGAATTTTCGACACGCGGGTCACGATTCGAGGTTGGCGCGCGGTCAACGCGATCACTCAACGGTCGCCGAACGGCGTCACGGCACGAGCGCGGGGGGCCGTGGCGAGGCGAGCGCGGCCAACGACGAGGCCCACGACGCCGATGGCGGCCGCGAAGAGGAGCACGATGCCGAGGTCGGGCAGCGCTTGGGCCCAGATCTGGCCCGCCGTCCCCGTGGAGCCGGCGGCGAGCTCGATGGCGCACGCCTCCCAGTAGTTGGGCGTGAAGTGCGCGAGCATCTGCAGCTCGGGGCCGAGGAGGTCGATGCTCACCCAGGAGCCACCGATGAAGGAGAGCACGAGCGCGAGGATGTTGCCCACGGCGTTGGATACGGCATCGCCCACGCCGAGCTGTCCCAGGAGGAACCCCACGGAAAGGGAGAAGATCGCATAGCAGAGCATCGCGACGCAGACGAGGTTGATACGCCAGGCGGCCACGCCCTCGATGGCCCAGCCGAAGGCGCAGAACCCCACGCCGCACATGATCCCCCAGACCGCAAGCGCGCAGACGAGGCTCGCTCCGGCGACGGAGAGCGAGAGGGCGAGCGAGCGCTGGGGCGAGGCCGCCGTACGCTCGCGGACGGCGCCGACGGCGAACTCGCGCAGTGTCACGCTGATGAGGACGACGAGGGAGCACATGATCGGATAGGACGTGAAGAGCGCGTAGATGGTGAAGCTCTGCGGCAGCGGCGCGGAGACGCCCTCGGGCACCACGTAGCTCGCCTCGCTCTGCGCCTCGCAGTCCTCGAGCGCGCTTTCGGCGAGCGTCGCAAGCGAGGCGGTGTCGTCGAAGCTCGCGCGCACGCCGAGGCACGAGAGGTAGGAATCGATCACGGCTTCGAGGTCGATGCTCGCGATGCCGTAGTAGCTCTGCGCGATCTGGACCTCGGGGAGCTCGCCGCCGGCACGCACCGCCGCCACGTACTCCTCGCCGAAGCCCTCGGGCACGATGACGAGGACATCCACCTCTCCCTTGGCGATGGCATCCTGCATGGCGAGCGTCTCGTCGGGCACGTCCGCGACCGCGTCCCGGGAGGCGAGGAGCGTCCGAAGCCCCTCGGTCACGGCGCCGCCATCGCGATCCACGAAGCCGACGCTTAGGGGCTCGCCCTCCCACGCGCCGGGAACGGCCGCTGGCGTCCCCGCCCCGAGGCCCATGAACACCCCCATGAAGGCGAGCCAGACGGTGTAGACGAGGATGTAGACCTTGTGCGAGACAAGGACCTTGAGCGCGCACTTAAAGATGGGCAAGGCGACTCCTCCTCATGAGCAGGGCCATGATGGCGAGGCAGGCGGCCGTGAAGATGCCGAGCGCCGCGAGCGATTGCCAATAGGGGCCGAGCATGTCGTAGTTGTAGAGGGCGAAGAGCGCGTCGGAGATGGCCTTGGCGGGGTTCACGTAGCTCGTCCAAGGTGCCATACGGCTCACCAGGTCGGCGAACTCCATGCAGGGCGTGCCGTAGAGGCCGGCGAAGAGCGCGCCCACGCAGGCGACGGCCGTGCAGACGCCCGAGCGCGCCCGCTCCGAGAGACCGGGGAGGGCGCCGATGACGCCGCCGAGCGCGGTGGCGAGGGCCGCGCCGAGGAGCAGGGCCCCGAGGAAGGCGGCCGGATCCGCGCCGAGGTCGATGCGGAGCACGAGGCCGATGTAGGCGTAGCCGATGACGAGGCATCCGAAGGCGAGGATCCATGCGGCGAGGAGCGCCGCCAGCGCGAGCCGCATGCGGCCGATGCCGCCCACGTTCCTGCGAGCGCCCACGGAAGAGCCGCCCGCGCGCACATTCACGATGGCCACGAGGCCGATGTTCGCCGTGAGGAGCACGGCCATGCCGAAGAGCGCGTAGTAGTAGCGAACCGTCTCGTTGGGCGCGTTCTTGGTGAGGGAGACCTCGCGCACGTGGCCCGTCTCGCCCGCGCGGCGCGCATGGTCCTCTATGGTGCTCGCGGATTCCCGCAGGCGGAGGAGCTCGTCTGCGGCCGATCGCTCGCCTGTCCGCGCCTCGGCGACGAGCGCGGCGATCCGGCCCTGGAGGCCGGCCGACGACCCCTCGATGGCGTCGTTCACCTGGA
This sequence comes from uncultured Atopobiaceae bacterium, assembly GCA_947631545.1. GTDB lineage: Bacteria > Actinomycetota > Coriobacteriia > Coriobacteriales > Atopobiaceae > CANRLS01. Next base: position 547 of record CANRLS010000026.1, on the reverse strand, counting down.
GCGTCGAGTCGACGACGGTCTTCACCACCATCTCGCGGATGCGGGTGGTGTCATTGGCATCGGAGCCGGTGGACATCTGCATCGAGAGGCGGGGCTCGCCGTCCTCGAAAGAGAGGGCGCAGAGGGCGTCGCCGGATTCGACGAGGTCCTCGGCCTCGGCGAGCGTCGCCACCTCGCTCACCTCGAGGAGCGGCTCGCCATCCTCGGTGCCGGTGCCCGGCTCGGCGAGGTGCGCGACCACGCTGCGGAGCGTCTCGGCCGCCTCCGAGGTCCAGCCGTCGTCCGCCACCACCGCGACGGGGATGTTCGCCGCGATGCCGATCTCGTCCAAGCCGCTGAACATCACCGAGAACATCGTCCCCAGGATGCACGGGAAGAGGAGCGACCACACGAGGAGGCCCGGCACGCGGAGGAAGCGCTTGAAGACGCTGGCGAATTCGGCTCCCATGGTGCGCCCCTAGTCGCGAAGCTCGGTGCCGGTGAGCTCGAGGAAGACGTCGTTCAGCGTGGGCGGCTCGGAGTAGACCCGCGCGAAGGGGACGCCGTG
>CANRLS010000025.1 GCA_947631545.1 uncultured Atopobiaceae bacterium | reverse complement strand
GCTCGATGCGCGCAAGCGGTGACCCGTACGCCCCAAGCGGGGCGGGCATGGCATCTGGCTCTCGCCTTCGCCTCGCGCGCCCTTGCCGGTCGGGCCGCGCGAGCGACGGGCCGCACAACCCTCCTGGCCATCGGCCTCGGTTCCCAGAGCTGAACCCTCGCTGCCCGTCGCCTTCGCGCTTCCCCACGCCGGCTCTCGGAGCGGAGCCCGATGCCATGCCCGCCCCGCAGTGCAGACGCTTGCGGTTCGTCACTCCTCGACGAGGAGGCACTCCTCCCAGGAGCCGTCGGCATGGGGGACCTGCTGGGAGCGGTAGCCGACCTCGTAGGCGTGCCTGCGCGCGTCGGCGAGGCCGAAGGCCACGTCGCCCGCCACATGGGCATCGGATCCGATGGTGATGGGCACCTCGGCCCTGCGAAAGCGCTCGAGGAGCGCAAGCGCCGGATAGTAGTCGTGGAAGGGCTTGCGGAGCCCTGCGGTGGAGAGCTCCACGCGCTTGCCCAGGTCGTGGGCGCACTCGGCCATGCGGTCGTAGAGGGGGGCGAGGTCGATCGTGGCGGCGTGCCCCTCGGCCTCGAAGCGCCTCGCCAGGTCGGGGTGGGCCATCACGTCGAAGTTCGCCGGGCTCTCGCAGGCCCTGCACCAGGCGTCCACGTAGAGCCGCCACACCTCATCGGCGCCCAGCTCCTCCCAGACGTGGAGGTCGCGGTCGTCGTCCATCCAGCCCTCGGAGCCCTCGCCGCTCACCCAGTGCACCGATCCCAGGAGCACCTTGGCGCCGACGGTCCAGCGCTCGATGTTCCCCTCGCAGCCGGGATACCAGTCGCACTCGAAGCCGAGCAGCACCTCGGGGCCGCCCTTGGAGCGGCTCAGGTGGTCCATGGCGAGGACGTCGGCGCGATAGAAGGGAAGCTGCGCCACGGGGATGGAGACGTCCGAGGTGGGATCCAACTCGTAGGGCAGCGTGAGGTGGTCGGTCATGACCATCACGTCGAGGCCCGCCTTGGCGCCGGCCTCCACCATCTGGAAGACGCCGTCGGCGCCGTCCGAGTGCTCGCTGTGGATGTGGCAGTCGGCGTTCAGCAGTCGGGGCATGGTCGGAGCCTTCCTTCCGGGGATTTGCGGGTAGGCTCATGCTAGCGCGCCCGAGCGAGGGGGCGACGGGACGGGGACGGGGGAACCATGGCGAGCCCGCTTGCGGAATCGATCAAGGGGACGCTCATCGTGAGCGTCCAGGCCTATCCCGGAGAGCCGCTTCGCCATCCCGAGACCATGGCCCAGATGGCGCGAGCCGCCGAGCTCGGCGGCGCCGGGGCCATCCGCTGCCAGGGGCTCGCCGACATCGCCGCCATCAAGGGGCGCGTCGAGGTGCCCCTCATCGGCCTCTGGAAGGAGGCGCTTCCCGGCTTCGAGGACGGCGTGCTCATCACGCCGACGCTCCGCCATGCGCGGGCCGTCTCGGCCGCCGGCGCCGACATCGTGGCCCTCGACGCCACGGATCGGCCTCGACCGGACGGGCGCACGCTCGAGGAGACCGTGGCCGCGCTCAAGGATCAGGGCATCGCCGTCATGGCCGACTGCGCGACGGCCGATGACGCCCGGAGGGCCTTCGCCTGCGGCTGCGACTTCGTCTCGACGACGCTCGCCCACGGGACCCACGTGATCGACACCGCCAAGGAGGACGGTCCCGCCCTCGAGCTCGTGCGCGAGCTCGCATCGGAGTTCCCCGACCGCCCCGTCGTCTGCGAGGGCCGGGTCCACACGCCCGAGCACGCCCGCGCCGCGCTCGATGCCGGCGCCTGGGCCGTGGTCGCGGGCACCGCCATCACGCACCCCACCACCATCGCCCGCTGGTTCGCCGAGGCGCTCGCCTGAGTGCGGCGCTCCGGCTCCGCGAGGCTCCGGAGCCCGATCGCGCCTCTGGCCCGTCGGCTAGGAGCGGGCGCCTCGCTCGCGATCAGAACGAGGTGTCGGTGGGCTGGGGGTAGTACTGGCGGAACTTGCGGATCTGGTTGCGCTCGGTGAGCTCCACGTCGAGGCGACGGCGCGGCCCCATATCGGCTGGATAGCGTTGCGGATCGAAGACCTTGCCCGCCTTCACGAGCCTCTTGGCCTCGGCCAGGAGCATCGGGTCGCGCACGTAGGTATCGAGGAGCTTGAGCGGCACCAGGGTGTAGAGGATCTTCTCGCTCGCGACCTCGACCTCGGTCTGGGAGCCGTAGACGAGGTCCCGCACGCAGACGCCCATGGGATTCGCCCCTGCGGCGGCGTTGTAGTAGGAGTTCCGGCCGATCCTGGGGTTGCATTCCAGGAAGCACGGCTCTTCGGTGCCGGGCCTGCGCTTGATGTCGAAGTTCGCGAAGCCGCGATAGCCGATGGAGCCCAGCATGGCCTCTGCCTTGGCCCAGAGCCCCTCCATGGGCCGGGTGATCATGATCACGGGGTTGCCGAGCATGGTGGGGGCATGGTCCTCCAGGAGCACCTGGGCGGAGCCGTAGAGCATGGCCCGGCCCTCGGCCTCGCCGTTCGACCCGATGTAGATGGTGAGCGAATCCATCTGGGTGTCATCGCCCGCGATGAGCTCCTGGACGAGGAAGTCCCCGGCGAACCCGGCCTCGGCGAGACGGCGCCAGACGTCGTCCAGCCCCTCCTGGTCCTCGAGGTAGAAGACCTTCTTGAGCCCCGGCGTCACCGCCATGAGATCGGCGTAGTCGGCCGAGACGGCGGGCTTGGCCACCACGGGGAAGGGGATCTTCGTGGGCCCGGGCGTTCCGGCCGCGACGTTCACGACCTCCTGCAGGGGCGTCGAGAGCCCGTGCTCGGCGCAGAGCTCGGCGAAGCGCACCTTGTCGCTCACCTCGCGGACGGCCCGCTCGGAGGGGATCGGCGAGACGACGTTCTCCGGCAGCTCGGGCAGCACGTCGAGCAGGAGGTCGATGGTGGCGTCGGAGTTGGTGATGCAGAAGAGCGTCTGGTGGGCATGCTCGGCCGCCAGCTCCGAGAGCGCCCGATGCACCTCGGAGCGCTCCAGGCGCTCGACCGGCTTGATGTCGAAGAAGTTGGAGTGGGCGATGGCGCCGATGGGGGCCGAGGCCACGCAGCAGCAGCGGGTGCCGAAGGCCTCGTTGAACTCGCGCCCGAGGGCGTAGACGCCGATGTCTCCGGCGAGGATGACGGGGTAGATGGCGTCTTTGGGCGCTCGGGTCTCCACAAGGCCTCCTGACTCGCCCTCGAGGGCGCGATTGGGATTCCTCACGCAGTCGAAAGCCTACTACAGGCCGAGGGCGCTTTCCCGCCGGTCGGCACGCGTGCGACGCGGGCGCGGGGAGGCGCTAGCGGGAGACCTTCGAGCGGAGGCCCTTGGCGGCCACGAGGCCCTTGTAGAGGGCCCTTCGCAGGGGAACGTCGCGGTTGGGCGCCACGTCCACGACCACCTTGGAGAACTTCGTCTTGAATTCGTTCAGCCCCTTGAGCGTGGGGGAGAAGTCGCTCCCGATGCCCATGTGGTCGTAGCGCTCGCAGCCGAGGGCCGCGAGCGCCGCGCACTCCCGGATGATCATCATGTCGGGAACGTGCATGCGGCGGATCTCGTTCGAGCTCGCCGCGTAGTAGCGCACGGCGAGCCCGTCGTTCATCGTGGCGATGGTCCAGGCCCTCACGACCCCGTCCACCCGGGAGGCGAAGAGCCTCGCGTGGTCGGGTCCGAGGATGCAGAGGAGGTCCTGATAGTCCGACGCGGGCGAAGGGGTGAAGCCGTCGCGCTCGGCGGTCTCCTCCATGACCGCGTAGTACTCGGTGAAGTCGGCCGATCCCGCATCGGTCTCGTCCGCGAAGGTCGCGGGGCACTCGCGAAGGGCCTTGCGCACGTCTCGGCGGCCCCTCGGCTTCATGTCGGCGAAGATGGCGTCCTCATCGCCTTCGTGGAGGTCCATCACCACCGTCTGGTCGTAGGGGATGGTGGAGAGGACGGGGCACGTGATGGCGAGCTCGTGGGCCACGGCGAGGCGAAGGAACGCGATGCCGCGCTCCGCAGCGCGCACGTGCTCCGCGATGGCGTGGAGCGCCTCGGCCTCCGTGACCTCGTCCGGGGCCTCCGTCCAGAAGGGACCGTGGAGCGATCTGAGGTAGCGGTAGCCGTGGGTGTCCATGGCGGTGAGGGAGGCGAAGGCCAAAGGGGCGCCGTCCCGTTCGATGGCGACGTCTCCCCAGTGGGTGCGGTCGGGGATGGTCTCCTCGTAGGCCGCCCAGAAGGGCGTCTGCTCGATGGGGACGGCGAGGCCCGCCTCGTGGGCGAGGTCCACCAGCTCCTGGGGGGTCGTCGGACGCGCCTCGATCATGGGGCTCCCTCCTCGTGGGGCCTTCGCGCACGGGCCGCAGCGCGCGAACCATCATAATCGCCTGCGGCGGCCGAGCGTTGGCGGGAGGAGGCGGGCACCGATGGCGACCAGGCTCGAAGAGCTGGCCGAGCAGGTGGAGCAGGTGCCCACCGAGCCCGGCTGCTACCTCTGGAAGGGCGCCGACGGCGAGATCCTCTACGTGGGCAAGGCCAAGAACCTCCGCGCCCGCATGCGCCAGTACGTGCATCTGGAGGACGAGCGCGCGAAGATCCCGCTCCTCATGGCCGAAGCGGCCTCCTTCGACTACATCACCGTGGGCTCGGAGCACGAGGCGCTGCTCCTCGAGATGAACCTCATCCAGCGCCACCACCCGCGCTACAACGTCTCCTACATGGACGACAAGTCCTATCCCTTCATCGCCGTCACGGCGGGAGACGTGTTCCCGGCGATCAAGTACACCCGGGAGCGCCACCGCAAGGGCACCCGCTACTTCGGCCCCTACACCGACGCCCGGAGCGCCCGCGAGGCCATCGACGTCGTGCGCAAGGTGTGCCCGCTCTGCGTGGCCACCTGCGCCGAATGGAAGCGCCTGAAGCGCCGGCTCGACAGCCATCCCGAGGACGCCGACGTCATCGAGCTCGCCATGGCGGCCGCCGGGCGGCCCTGCTTCGACTACCACGTGGGCCGCGGTCCCGGCCCCTGCGCCGGCATGATCGGCCCCGAGGAGTACGCCGAGAACGTGGCCACCGTGGAGCGGCTGCTCTCGGGCCACAGGGCGAGGCTCCTCGCCGCGCTCGAGGACGAGGTGGAGGAGGCGGCCGAGTCCCTCGACTTCGAGCGGGCCGCCCGCTACAAGCGCCGACTCGACGCCGTCGCCGGCCTCGAGGATCGCCAGCAGGTGATCCTCGGGGACTCGGTGGACGCCGACGTCATCGGCATCTTCCGCGAGGAGACCATCTGCGGCGTCTGCGTCTTCGCCGTCCGCGAGGGGCGCGTCGTGCGCTCGGTGGAGTTCGTGCTCGACAAGGGCCTCGACATCGGCGAGGCCGAGCTCTGCGGGGGCTTCCTCAAGCGCTACTACGCCGAGACCTCCGACATCCCCCGCACCGTGGAGGTGCCCTACCTTCCCGAAGATCCCGAGGCCATCTGCGAATGGCTCTCGGATCGCTCGGGCCGCAAGGTGGTCCTCCACGTGCCCGAGCGCGGCGCCAGGAGGCGCCTCCTCGACACCGCCGTCGCCAACGCCCGCCACTACCTCGTGCGCCATGAGGTCAAGACCGGCTACGAGGACCGGCGCACCAACCAGGCGCTCATGGAGCTCGAGAGCGCCCTCGCGCTCTCGGGGCCGCCGCTCAGGATGGAGTGCTTCGACATCTCCACCATCCACGGCAAGCACACCGTGGCCTCTATGGTGGTCTTCACCAACGGCAAGCCCGACAAGTCGCAGTACCGTCGCTTCAAGATCCGCGCGCCCCTCACCGAGGCCAACGACTTCCTCTCCATGAGCGAGGCCCTCGCCCGGCGCTACTCGCCCGAGCGCATGGCCGACGAGCGCTTCGGCAAGCGGCCGGACCTCCTCGTGCTGGATGGCGGCAAGCCGCAGCTCACGGCCGCGCTGAACCAGCTCGCCGACCTCGGGCTCGACATCCCGGTGGCCGGACTCGCCAAATCGGATGAGGAGCTCTTCGTGCCCTGGGACGACACGCCGGTGGTGCTCCCCAACGGCTCGGCCTCGCTCTACCTCGTGAAGCGCCTTCGCGACGAGGCCCACCGCTTCGCCATCACCTACCATCGCGAGCTCCGCGAGAAGGCGATGAAGGCGTCGATCCTCGACGAGATCGCCGGCGTGGGCCCCAAGCGCAAGCGGGCCATCCGTCGGGCCTTCCCCTCCATGGCCAAGCTCCGCGCGGCCACGCTCGACGAGATCGCGGCCGTCCCCGGCGTCCCCGACGAGGTGGCGCGGGAGGTGTACGAGACGTTGCGCGCATGGGAGCAGGAACTGGCTGCGGGCCCCCAGGGCACCTGATCTGGGCCCGGGCGCGAGGCCTCGCGTACCTAGTACGCCACGTCCTCGCGCCCGAGCCCATCTCGGGCACCCTGGAGGCCCTCGCGTCGGACGCCCGGGGCACGCGTTCTCCGCACGATCCCGAGGCCTCGCGTACCTAGTACGCCACGCCCTCGCGATCCCACGGATCTCGGGCACCACGGAAACCCTCGCGTCGGATGCCCGCGGCACGCGGCCTCCGCGCGATCGCGAGCTTTAGAATGGGGGGAAAGCGCGAGGAGGGAGTGGCTGTGGCGGATGTCGCCGACGTCGTCGTGATCACCGGGATGAGCGGCGCCGGCCGCACCCATGCCATGCACGTCTTCGAGGACCTCGGCTACTACGTCATCGACAACCTGCCGCCGAGCCTGCTCCTGCCCCTGGCGAAGATCGTGGGGATCCAGAGCGGCGTGGGCCGCCATCTGGCCTGCGTCTGCGACCTGAGGAGCCAGGGGCTCTTCGACCAGCTCCTGGAGGAGGTCGCCAAGCTGGAGGAGCACGAGATCTCGTGCACGGTGCTCTTCCTCGACGCGTCCGACGAGGCGCTCCGCAGGCGCTACGCCCTCTCGAGGCGACGCCATCCCATCGCCCATGAGGGCGAGACGAACCTGCAGGCCATCCGGCGCGAGCGCGCCCAGCTCGAGGGCGTTCGCGAGCGGGCCGACCGCCTGATCGACACCACGAGCCTCCAGCCGAAGGAACTCACCCGGGCCATCGACCGGCTCTTCTCCGAGCTCTCGGCCCAGCAGATGATGGAGGTCCACGTCTTCAGCTTCGGCTTCAAGTACGGCATGCCCCCCGAGGCGGACCTCCTCATCGACGTGCGCTTCCTGCCGAACCCCTTCTGGGACCCGGCCATGCGCGGGCTCTCGGGCAAGGACCGGGCCGTGCGCGACTTCGTGATCGGCCACGAGCAGACCCGGGCATTCCTCGTGGCGTGGGAGCAGCTGCTCGATACCGTGCTTCCCGGCTACGTGGCCGAGGGCAAGTCGTTCCTCTCCATCGCCGTGGGCTGCTCGGGCGGCCAGCACCGCTCGGTGGTCCTCGCCGATGCCACGGCGGCCCACCTGGAGGAGCAGGGCTACGCGGTGAGCGTCTCGCATCGCGACCTGCCCAAGGCCAAGCTCGACCCGCTCGTCGCGGATGAGGACGGCGCGCCGGAGGGCGCGGGCGAGGACGGCGGCGCCGAGGCGGGCGCGCCGCACGGGGCCTAGCCGTGTCGTTCACAGCCGAGGTGAAGAAGGAGCTGGCCCGCATCACGGGCCCCGATCGCGTCTGTGACGTGGCCGAGCTCTCGGCGCTGACGAGGGTCTGCGGGACCTTCTCCTTCCATGGCTCGGGCTCCTACTCCGTGAGCATCTCCACCGAGACCAACGCCGCGGCCTCGGTCTTCATCCGCCTCGCCCACGGCATCTTCAAGCTCGATACGACGCTCACGGTGGACGAATCGGTGCGCCACAGGTACGGCAATCGGTTCCGGAGGCGCTTCTTGGTGGAGATCGCCGAGCAGCCGGGCCTCGACCGCGCGCTCGCGGCCATGGGCATCGTGAGCTTCGGGCGCGGACTGGCCCATGGCGTCCCCGACGAGCTTGTGGGGAGCCGCGGCGCCAAGGCGGCCTACCTCAGGGGCGCCTTCGTGGGAAGCGGCTTCGTGGCCGATCCGAGGGGCGACTTCTCGCTGGAATTCCGCCTGGAGGGCGAGCCCCTGGCCCTCGGGATCAGGGACCTCCTCGCCGAGGTGGGCGTGCGCTCGCGCATCAACCGCCGCCGCCAGGCCTTCGTGGTCTACAGCAAGTCATTCGACGACATCGCGACCCTCCTCTCGCTCATGGGGGCCACGCGCACGACGATGCTCCTCGAGAGCGCCCGGGTGATGCGCTCGGTGAAGAACGACGTCAACCGCGCGGTGAACGCCGAGCTCGCCAACCAGCGCCGCCAGCTGGCGTCGGCCCAGGACCAGCTCGCCCTCGTCGAGCGGGTGGAGGCATCGGAGCTCGCAGGCGACCTGCCTCCCGCCGTGGCCGGCTTCTGCGCCCTGCGCAAGGCGCACCCCGAGCTCTCGCTCGCCGAGCTCGGGCAGGTGGCCGACCCGCCGCTCTCCAAATCGGCCGTCTACCATCGCTACCTGCGCCTGAGGGAGATCGCCGAGAGCCGATCGGGCGGCTGATTCGCGCTGGCCGTTTCGGGTCGATTTCGCGCGGCGGGAAGGGCGCTCCAAACGCTACTATTCCAAGAAGGTATCGGTTGGCTCCGCAGGAGCGGACAGAGGTCTCGCCGGCGGGCTTTCGAAAGGAGAGAGCATGGCAGTTAGGGTTGGCATCAATGGCTTCGGCCGCATCGGGCGTCTCGTCTTCCGCCAGATGTTCGAGCATGAGGGCACCGAGATCGTCGCCATCAACGACCTCACCGACCCCGCCATGCTCGCCAATCTCCTCAAGTACGATTCGATGCAGGGCAACTACGCCCGCGACCACGAGGTGACCTCCGACGAGGATTCCATCACCGTCGACGGCAAGAAGATCACCATCTACAAGGAGCCGGACGCCAAGAACCTCCCGTGGGGCGACCTCAACATCGACGTCGTGCTCGAGTGCACGGGCTTCTACACCTCCAAGGCCAAGGCCCAGGCCCACATCGACGCCGGCGCCAAGAAGGTCGTCATCTCCGCTCCCGCGGGCAACGACCTTCCCACCATCGTCTACAACGTGAACCACGAGACCCTGACGGCCGATGACAACATCGTCTCCGCGGCCTCCTGCACCACCAACTGCCTCGCTCCCATGGCCAAGGCCCTGAACGACTACGTCGATATCAAGGCCGGCATCATGAGCACCATCCACGCCTACACCGGCGACCAGATGATCCTCGACGGCCCGCAGCGCAAGGGCGACATGCGCCGCGCCCGCGCCGCCGCCATCAACATCGTGCCCAACAGCACCGGTGCCGCCAAGGCCATCGGCCTCGTCATCCCCGAGCTCAACGGCAAGCTCATCGGCTCCGCCCAGCGCGTGCCCGTGGCCGACGGCTCCACCACGCTCCTCTACTGCGTCGTGAAGTCCAAGGACGGCAAGCCCGTCACCGTCGACTCCGTGAACGAGGCCATGAAGGCCGCCTCCGATCCCGAGACCTTCGGCTACAACACCGATCCGATCGTCTCCTCCGACGTCGTGGGCATGACCTTCGGCTCGCTCTTCGACGCCACCCAGACCATGGTCTGCGACCTCGGCGACGACGAGTACCTCGTGCAGGTCGTCTCTTGGTACGACAACGAGAACTCCTACAGCTCCCAGATGGTCCGCACCATCAAGTACTTCGAGAAGTTCGTGTAGGAAGAGGACGACCAGGGCTCATACGCCTCTGATCGCCTGACCTGAAGGGGCGCGAGCGGGGCCCAGAGCCTTGCCCGCGCCCCTTTTCCCGCACTGCCATGAGCCGAAGGAGGAAATCCCCCATGGCCTTTACCAAGAAGACCGTCCGCGACATCGATGTGGACGGCAAGCGAGTCCTCATGCGCGTCGACTTCAACGTGCCGCTCGACGAGAACGGCAACGTGACCGACGACACGCGCGTCAAGGCCGCCATCCCCACGATCAAGTACCTCGTGGATCACAACGCCAAGGTGATCCTCATGAGCCACCTCGGCCGTCCGAAGGGCGACGGCCCCGAGCCCAAGCTCTCGCTGAAGCCCGCCGCCGACAAGCTCCGCGAGCTCACCGGTCTCGACGTGACCTTCGTCGACGACACCTACGGCGACAAGGCCAAGAAGGCCGTCGAGGACCTCGAGCCCGGCCAGGTGCTCGTGCTCGAGAACGTGCGCTTCGTCAAGGCCGAGAAGAAGAACGACCCCGAGATCGCGAAGACCCTCGCGAGCCTCGGCGACGTCTTCGTGCTCGACGCCTTCGGCACCGCGCACCGCGCCCAGGGCTCCGTGGTGGGCCCCGCCGCCTACCTGCCCGCCGTGGCCGGTTTCCTGCTCGAGAACGAGGTCGACACCCTCACGGGCCTCTTCGGCGACCCCGATCGCCCGTTCGTCGCCATCCTCGGCGGCTCCAAGGTCTCCGACAAGATCGGCGTCATCGACCACCTGCTCGACTCCGCCGACACCCTCATCATCGGCGGCGGCATGGCCTACACCTTCCTCGCCGCCAAGGGCTACGAGGTGGGCAAGAGCCTCCTCCAGGAGGACTGGATCGACCGCGCCAAGGACATGATGGACAAGGCCGAGAAGAACGGCGTCGACCTGCTGCTCCCCATCGACACCGTCGTGGCCGACAGGTTCGACAACGACGCCGATACCAAGGTCGTCGCCTCCGACGCCATCCCCGCCGACTGGCAGGGCCTTGACATCGGGCCGGCCACCGAGAAGCTCTTCGGCGATGCCATCGCCAAGGCCAAGACCGTCTTCTGGAACGGCCCCATGGGCGTCTTCGAGATGTCGAGCTTCGAGCACGGCACCAAGGCCGTGGCCGAGGCCATCGCGGCCAACACCGACTGCAAGTCTGTCATCGGCGGCGGCGATTCCGTGGCGGCCATCAACAAGTTCGGCCTGGCCGACAAGATGACGTTCATTTCGACCGGCGGCGGCGCCTCGATGGAACTCGTCGAGGGCAAGGATCTGCCAGGAGTGGAGGCGTTGCTCGATGCCTAGGACCATCCTCATCGCAGGCAACTGGAAGATGAACAAGAACTACGGCGAGGGCGTCGACCTGGCCCAGCAGCTGGCCAACGAGCTCGCCGACGGCACCAACGGCGTGGAAGTCGTCGTGTGCCCGCCCTTCGTGGACCTGAAGGGCGTCGCCGGCGTCATCGAGTTCGACGATGCGCCCTTCGGCCTGGGCGCCCAGAACGTCTACTGGGAGAAGGCCGGCGCCTATACCGGCGAGACCAGCCGCGACATGCTCGACTCCGTGGGCTGCACCTACTGCATCATCGGCCACTCCGAGCGCCGCGACTACTTCGGCGAGACCGATGACGACGTGAACAAGAAGGCCAAGTGCCTCGTGGAGGGAAACATCACGCCGATACTCTGCTGCGGCGAGTCCCTCGAGGTCCGCAAGGCCGGCAAGCACGTCGAGCACGTCGTGTCGCAGATCAAGGCCGACTGCGCCGGCCTCCCCATCGATAGAGGCGACCAGCTGGTCATCGCCTACGAGCCCATCTGGGCCATCGGCACCGGCGAGACCGCCACGGCCGATGACGCCGAGGAGGTCTGCAAGGCCATCCGCGACACGCTGCGCGACATGTTCGGCGCCGTGGCCGACGAGATCCGCGTGCTCTACGGCGGAAGCGCCAAGCCGGGCAACATCGCCGGCTTCGTGGCCGAGGACGACGTGGACGGCGCCCTCGTGGGCGGCGCCTCGCTCGTGGCGGGCGACTTCGCCGAGATGGTGCGCAAGAGCGCCTAGGCGCCTGCGAGAGCAGAGCCGACTCGTGCGGGGCGGGCCCTGGATTTGCGGGGCCCGCCCCTTCGGCTCCCGGGAGCCTCTCGGGGCTCGCCCGCAGGCCCGCTCCGCGCGCCCCGGCTCTCCCCGTGGCCAAGGCGAGGAGGGCTTTTGCCCGAGGCCCGGGTGTGCTAGATTGGCTGCTTGTCATTCGCGACCCGTACGAAGGAAGACGCACCGTGGCTTGGTACAACATCATCCTGATCATCATCTGGGCGATCTCGGCGATCCTCTCGATCATCCTCGTGCTCATGCACTCGGGGAAGGGAACCGGCCTCTCCGACATGATCGCCAGCTCCATGTACAACACGGCCGCCTCGGGCATCGTCGAGAAGAACCTCGATCGCATGACGCTCGCGAGCTGCATCGTCTTCGGCGTCACGCTCATGATCCTCATGCTGACCTTCCCCCAGGGGGCGATCGGCTGAAGGAGCGCCCGCCTCGAACCGACAGCGCCCGCGAGCCCTCGAAGCTCGCGGGCGCTTCTTATGCACTTCCCGAAGGTTCTGTAACAGTCTCGTAACATTATTCGCCGAGCCATCGGCTGAAAGCCTTGCATTGAGCTGTGAAAAGCCGAAAATGACGAACAAATGTGAGTTATGCGGGTGTATCCTGCGGCTCTAGGTATCGGGTCCGGCCATTCGCATTGGGCGTCTGCGGCGGACCGAGAGGAAAAGGAGAGTGGGTATGGCAATCGACACCTCGATGGGACGTCGCACGTTCCTCAAGGGCTCCGCCGCCGTCGCCGCCATGACGACCCTCGCCGCCTGCGCGGGGACCGACATGAACGAGACGCTCGAGGAGAACGCCGCGTCGAACGAGAACCCGGCAGCGGGCGAGGGCGACCCCAGCGCCGTCGCGAGGATGTACCTCAACAACCCTGAGTGCATCGACCCGTACAACCTGCAGGAGAACCAGGGCACCCAGGTGGGCTTCCAGCTCTTCGATCCCCTCGTGCAGTACAACTACGAGAAGGGCGAGCTCGAGCCCAAGGCGGCCATGGACTGGACCGCGAACGAGACCGCGACCGAGTTCAACTTCCATCTGGTTCCCGGCGCCACCTTCGCCAACGGCGATCCCGTGACGGCCGAGTCGTTCAAGCGCGGCTGGACGCGCATCGTCGACCCGACGACCAACCCGTCCAACCCCTCCGTCATCGCCTACCACCTGTCCATGGTCGAGGGCTATCAGGATCTGGCCGACGGCAAGACGACCGACTTCACCGGCGTCCAGGCCCCGGCCGACGACATGCTCGTCGTCACCCTCTCCGAGCCCTACGCCGACTTCCCCTATGTGTGCAGCCACCCCGCGCTCGTCCCCGTGCCCGAGGCCGCCACGCAGGACTTCGGCACCTACTACCTCTCGCCCATCGGCAACGGCCCGTTCATGATGGACGGCGAGTGGAAGGACGGTCAGGAGATCAACGTCGTGCGCTATGACGACTACTACGGCGTCGAGAAGGCCAACATCGCCGGCGTGCACTTCAACATCCAGCGCGACATGGAGACCGGCTGGCGCGAGTTCCAGGCCGGCAACCTCGACGTCTGCGACATCCCGTCCCAGCAGGTGCCCACCGCCATCGAGACCTACGGCGAGTCCGAGGACGGCTACACCATCACCCCGGGCCACCAGGTGCTGGACGGCGACCAGACCTCCACCTACTACCTCGTGGTTAACACCAAGGACGACACGCTCTCCAACCCCGAGCTCCGCAAGGCCATCTCGCTCGCCATCAACCGCCAGGCCATCTGCGACTCCCTCTTCCAGGGCACCCGCTCTCCTGCGGACAACATCGTCCCGCCCGGAATCAACGGCTACGAGCCCGAGGCCTGGCCCTATGCCAAGTACGACAAGGAAGCCGCCCAGAAGATCATCGACGACAACGGCTTCGCCGGCACCAACCTCATCCTCTCCTGCAACGGTGACGGCGGCCACGCCGACATCATGGCCATGATCCAGGCCGACCTCGCCGCCGTGGGCATCAACGCCGAGATCGAGATGAAGGAATGGGCCACGATCCTCGACGACTACCAGGCCGGCAACTACCAGATCGGCCGCCTGGGCTGGATCGCCGACTACCCGATCATGGACAACTTCCTGTTCCCGCTGTTCTACACGGGCAACGGCGACAACCGCTCCCAGTACAGCAACCCCGAGGTTGACTCCGCCCTGAGCGCCGCCCGCTCCACCGTCGACGACGACGAGCGCGTCGCCGCCCTCCAGGAGGTCAACAAGGTCATCGCCGAGGACAACCCGGTCATCCCCATCATGTTCTACAAGTTCAGCATGTGCGGCTCCGACAAGATCCTCTCGCTCTACGAGGATCCGCAGGGCAAGTTCTACTTCGCCCAGGCCGCGATGACCGCGTAAGGCGGATCGTCGACACCTGCCCTGAACGAGACGGGGCGCGAGCGGATCGCTCGCGCCCCGTTCCCTTTGGCCATCCGCGTGGGGAGATCGCCGGGGGAGTGGCCCGCCGTCGTTCCGTCATGGACGTTCAGGTTTATTGCAGCGACGTTTCGCCAAAGGGCGAAATGGGCCCTAAAGAAAAGTTTCTTACCCCATGGGCCCTATACTTCCTCCGTTGACCTCACAGCATCTGCACAATTTCGCGGGGAGCGGTAGGAGAGCGCTCCCCAGAGGTCGATGGGGAGGGCGTGCGGGCGCGAAGGCCCTTCCCACCACCAACCGCTCGGGCTCGGTCGACGAGCCCTGCGGGGACGCTTCGACGGACACAGGAGAGAGAGCATGCTTACTTACATCATCAAGCGTCTCATCCAGTTCGTCCCGGTGTTCATCGGCGTGACGCTCATCCTGTTCGCGCTGCAGAACATCGTCCCCGGAGACCCCATCTCCATCATCGGCGGCGATCGCGCCCTCCCGCCGGCGGTGGAGCTGCAGCTCCGGGTGAACAACCACCTCATCGAGGCGGATGAGAACGGCAACCCGATCTATGACGAGAACGGGAACACCATCGAGACGCCGCTCTGGAAGCGCTACCTCATCTACATGGGCGACCTGCTCCATGGCGATCTGGGCGATTCCTACACGCGCGGCATGAGCGTGAACGATATCTTCGCCCAGAAGTACCCCTACACGATCGGGCTCGCCGCAGTGGCCATCTGCATCGAGACGGTGCTGGGCATCGGCGCCGGCCTCATCAGCGCCATCAAGCGCTACTCCTTCTGGGACGTGCTGGTGACGCTCGTGACGTCGATCCTCGTGGCGATCCCCGCCTTCTGGCTCGGCATGCTCTTGCAGCTCTTCTTCGGCATCTTCCTGCGTCAGGTCACCAACGGCGCCTTCTACCTGCCCATCTCTGGCGCGGGTGGGAGCTTCGCCGAGTTCCCGGGCTGGGTGTACTACATCCTGCCGGCCGTGACGCTCGCGGCGGTCTCCACCGCCTACACGGCGCGCATCATGCGCTCCCAGCTCCTTGAGGTCATGAACCAGGACTACATCCGCACCGCCAAGGCCAAGGGCCTCTCACGGCGCGACGTGATCTTCCACCATGCCCTCAAGAACGCCCTCATCCCGGTCGTCACCTACATCGGCATCGACTTCGGCGCCATGCTCTCGGGCGCCATCCTCACCGAGACGGTGTTCAACTGGCCCGGGGTGGGCTACGAGATCTACCGCGCCATCACCCAGCGCGACTGGCCCATCGTCATGGGCGGCGTCACGCTGATCGTCATCGTGGTGATGGTCATCAACCTCATCGTGGACGTGTCCTACGCCTTCCTCGACCCGAGGATCCGCTTCGGCGCGCCCAAGAGCGAGAGCTAAGAGGGGAGGGCTGAGACCATGGCTAACGAGCATCGCCAGGAGCGCATCGAAGACGAGGTCATGCAGAAGCTGATCGACGGCTCCGACGCAGCGCTCCACGCCCATAACGAGCGCATCCAGGCCTCGCAGCAGGTGGAGCCCGGCGGCTACTACCGCTACGTGGATTCGGAGCCCGAGCACCACAACGACTTCCTCACCACCTACGAGGACGTCGTGGACGAGGTGGACAGCGACGCCCCCACCCGGACGCTCTGGTCCGACGCCTGGGGTCGCCTGAAGAAGAACCGCCTCGCCATGATCGGCGCCTGCTGGATCATCTTCATGGTGGTCGTCGCGCTCACGGCCGACCTCTGGGCCCAGCAGCTCCTGGGCTCGCCCACCGAGATCGACACCACCCAGGCCGCTGCGCAGCAGCTGCAGCCGCCGTCGCTGGCGCATCCCTTCGGCACCGACGCCCTCGGTCGCGACGTGCTCGTGCGCGTCATCTACGGCGCGCGCGTCTCGCTCGCCGTCGGCATCATCGCCACCGCCATCTCCACGGTGATCGGCCTCGTCATGGGCGCCATCGCCGCCTACTACGGCGGCATCTGGGACACGCTCATCATGCGGTTGGCCGACATCTTCCTGGCCTTCCCCTACACGCTCTTCGTAATCGCCATGCTCGCCGTCATCGGCAGCGGCATCCAGAACGTGTTCATCGCCATCGGCATCCTGGGATGGCCCTCGATTGCCCGCGTCTTCAGGAGCGCGATCCTTTCCGTCAAGGAGAACGACTACGTCGACGCCGCCCGCGCCATGGGCGCCTCGGACGGGCGCATCGTGACTCGCCACATCTTCCCCAACTCCGTGGCCTCGATCGTCGTCTACGCCACGATGAACATCGGCGGCGCCATCCTCACCGAGAGCGCGCTCTCGTTCCTCGGCATGGGCGTCGTCCCGCCCGAGCCCTCCTGGGGCCTCATGATCCAGGACGGCCAGCAGTACCTGGCAACCGAGCCATGGCTCATGCTCATGCCCGGTATCGCCATCCTCACCACGGTGCTCGCCTTCACCCTCGTGGGCGACGGCCTGCGCGACGCCCTCGACGTCAAGATGAAGGACGCGTGATAGCCATGGCATTCAAACCTTCGAAGGGCAAGAAGGAGATCAAGGATCCCCTCGCCAACACGCCCTTGAACAACATCTTCAACGGCGTCGTGGACTTGAAGGAGCAGCCCATACCCGAAGGGCGCCATCTGCTCGAGGTGGACGACCTCCATATGTTCTTCCACACCAAGGACGGCGTGGTGAAGGCCGTGAACGGCGTGTCCTACACGCTCGATCGCGGCGAGACCCTCGGCGTCGTGGGGGAGTCGGGCTCCGGCAAGTCGGTCACGGCCATGACCATCATGGGCCTCATCGACATGCCCCCGGGAAAGATCGAGGGCGGCGACGTCCTCTATCGCGGCCGCTCGCTCCTCACCATGAGCGAGCGCGAGATGCAGGGCGTGCGCGGCAACGACATCGCCATGATCTTCCAGGACCCCATGACGGCTCTGAACCCGGTCTACCGCGTGGGCGACCAGCTGGGCGAGAGCCTGCGCATCCACCGCGGCTACTCCAAGAAGGACGCCGTCGACAGGGCCACCGAGCTCCTCCGCATGGTGGGCATCCCCAACGCCGAGCAGCGCGTGAGGGAGTACCCGCACGAGTTCTCGGGCGGCATGCGCCAGAGGGCCATGATCGCCATGGCGCTCGCCTGCGACCCCGACATCCTCATCGCCGACGAGCCCACGACGGCCCTCGACGTGACGATCCAGGCGCAGATCATCGAGCTCATGCAGGAGATGCAGGAGCAGAACGGCAACGCCATCATCATGATCACCCACGACCTCGGCGTCGTCGCCGACATCGCGGACAAGATCATGGTCATGTACGCTGGCAACCCGGTGGAGTTCGGCACCGCCGACGACATCTTCTACAACCCGATCCACCCCTACACCTGGGGCCTCATGCGCTCGATCCCCGAGCAGGTGACGGACGAGAAGAAGCCGCTCACCCCCATCAAGGGCAACCCGCCCTCGCTGGTGACGCTCCCCAAGGGCTGCAGTTTCAGCCCGAGATGCCCCTACGCCACCGACCTCTGCCGGAACGAGCCCCCAAAGACCTACACGCTGCCCGACGGCCACTACTCCAAGTGCCACTACGCGCTCGACCCCGACTTCGTGAAGGATCGCGCGCCCGAGAACTCCCGCTCCTACTCCGGCGGAGCCCCGCGCAAGGTCGTGGACGAGCCGGCCGGCGCCCCCGTGGCCTCCATGGCCAAGGACGCCCCCACCGCAGAGGTCACGGGAGCAGCCCATACGAACCCCGACGACTCGGCTTCGGCCTAGGAAGGCGAGGTTGACCCATGCCTGAGACCATCACCCGGGAAGAGGCGCCGAAGTACGCCGACGCCAAGGAGCTCACGCCCGAGGAGCGGGCCAAGCTCGATCCCTCCCAGCGCGGCAACCCGCCCCTGCTCCACGTGGAGCATCTGGTGAAGGAGTTCCCCGTCTCCAGCTCCATCTTCAAGCGGGGCCCCAAGCGCAGCGTCCACGCCGTGAACGACGTGAGCTTCGACATCTACCCCAACGAGACCTTCGGCCTCGTGGGCGAGTCGGGCTGCGGCAAGTCCACCACCGGTCGCTGCCTCATGCGCCTCATCAACCCCACGTCGGGGACGGTCGTCTTCAACGGCGAGGACGTCTCCGACATGAAGGGCAAGGAGCTGAAGAACCTCCGCCACGACATGCAGTACGTGTTCCAGGATCCCTATGCGTCCCTGAACCCGCGCATGACCATCGGCGAGCTCATCAGCGAGCCCATGTACATCCACAACGAGGGCGGTTCTAACGAGGAGCGGATCGAGACGGTGCGCGGCCTGCTCAAGGTCGTGGGCCTGAACCCCGAGCACATCAACCGCTACCCGCACGAGTTCTCGGGCGGCCAGCGCCAGCGCATCGGCATCGCCCGCGCCTTCGCCCTGCACCCCAAGCTGATCATCTGCGACGAGCCGGTCTCGGCCCTCGACGTGTCGATTCAGGCGCAGGTGCTTAACCTCCTCGACAACCTGCAGGAGGAGTTCGGCACGGCGTACCTCTTCATCGCCCACGACCTCTCCGTCGTGCAGCACATCTCCGATCGCGTGGCCGTCATGTACCTCGGCTCCATCATGGAGATGAGCGACTGGCGCTCGCTCTACGCCGAGCCCTGCCATCCCTACAGCCAGGCGCTGCTCTCGGCCGTTCCGGTGGCCGACCCCGACCTGCAGCGCTCCCGCGAGCGCATCATCCTCGCGGGCGATCCGCCGAGCCCCATCGATCCGCCCTCGGGCTGCCTCTTCCACACGCGCTGCCCGATCGCGCAGGAGATCTGCTCTCAGGAGAAGCCGGAGCTTCGCGAGGTGGCGCCGGGCCACATGTGCGCCTGCCACTTCGCCAAGCCGTTCCCCATCGAGGGATCCTCGATCAAGCTGTAACCGCGGCGCGGTTGTGCTACAGTGTTGGAGCTTTGTCGGAGTGGCGGAATTGGCAGACGCGCTAGCTTGAGGTGCTAGTGACTAACTAAACGGTCGTGCGGGTTCAAGTCCCGCCTCCGACACCAG
>CANRLS010000024.1 GCA_947631545.1 uncultured Atopobiaceae bacterium | reverse complement strand
GCATGGACATGGGATGGGTGGACGGCATCGGTGTCTGCGACATCGACTTCGATTACAAGAGCCGCCCTTGTAACAACCCTGAGATACCTGTGGTCGATATCGCGCCGGGGAGCGTCTATCGGATGTACAACCGTTCAACTGGGGAGCATCTGCTCACTGCGGATCTGAACGAGGCGGTGACGCTCTGGAGCGGGGGCTGGCGCTATGAGGGCAGGCCGTGGATGCAGTCGACGGATGCGGCGGACGTGCCCGTCTACCGGCTCTTCAACCCTGCGACGGGCGAGCACCTCTACACCGTGGACAGGAACGAGCGCAGCGTGCTCGCCACCATAGGCTGGCAGGAGGAGGGGGAGAAGCTCGTCGGTGCGGACGAGACGGGCCTTCCGGTCTATCGACTTCGGAACCCCCATGCGGATGGCCCGAGCTCCCACCTCTACACCACCGACGCGAACGAGCGCGCAGTGCTCCTCTCCCTGGGCTACGAGGACGAGGGCATCAGCTGGTACGGCCTCACATAGCCTGCGATCGCGCACGTCTGCGCGGGAGAGGCGATGCCCGGAGAGCCCACGCAGCGGAACCCTTCCCCATCTCCTCACGCACGACCGAAAGCTCTCGCTCTACGGCGAGCCCCTCGCCTCCATCATCTGATGGCAGGGAGTACGTGCGAGGTTCGCTCCAGGGCCCCAGATTCGTGGAATCGCGGAACCGTGGCGTACTAGGTACGCGAGGTTCCGCGATCACGCGGAGATGCGGCGCGAGCGCGTGATGTCCCAGGTAGCGTGTGCGAGGAGCCCGCAGGGGCCCCAGATTGGCAGGATCGAGAGCGCGCGGCGTACTCGGTACGTGAGCGTTCTCGATCGTGACAAGATGGGGCCCCTGCGGGCTCCGCAGCCTACTCGAGCTCGAAGGCGCCCGTGTAGAGCTGGTAGTACGTCCCCTTCTTGGCGATGAGCTCGTCGTGGGTGCCCTCCTCGATGATGCGCCCGTGGTCGAGCACGATGATGTCGTCGGAGTTGCGCACGGTGGAGAGCCGGTGCGCGATCACGAACGTGGTGCGCCCGTCCATGAGGGCGTCCATGCCGCGCTGCACGATGGCCTCGGTGCGCGTGTCGATGGAGCTCGTGGCCTCGTCGAGGATCATCACCGGCGGGTCGGCCACGGCGGCGCGGGCGATGGAGAGGAGCTGGCGCTGGCCCTGGGAGAGCTGCGAGCCGTTGTCGGTGAGCATCGTGTCGTAGCCCTGGGGCAGGCGCCGGATGAAGTCGTGGGCGCCGGCGAGCCGGGCGGCGTCCTCGCACTCCTCGTCGGTGGCGTCGAGGCGGCCGTAGCGGATGTTGTCCATCACGGTGCCGGTGAAGAGGTTCACGTCCTGGAGCACCATGCCGAGCGAGCGGCGGAGGTCGCTCTTGCGGATCTTGTTGATGTTGATGCCGTCGTAGCGGATCTTGCCGTCGGCGATGTCGTAGAAGCGGTTGATGAGGTTCGTGATCGTCGTCTTGCCGGCGCCCGTGGCGCCCACGAAGGCGATCTTCATGCCGGGCCTGGCGTTGATGGACACGTCATGGAGCACCGTGTGCTCGGGCACGTAGCCGAAGTCCACGTCGAAGAGCCTCACGTCGCCCGAGAGCATCGTGTAGGTCACGTCGCCCGTGGCCTGGTGCGGGTGCTCCCAGGCCCACATGCCGGTGCGCTCGGGCACGGCGGTGAGGGCGCCGTCGCGGATGCCGGCGTTCACCAGGCGCACGTAGCCGC
Source organism: uncultured Atopobiaceae bacterium (assembly GCA_947631545.1). GTDB lineage: Bacteria > Actinomycetota > Coriobacteriia > Coriobacteriales > Atopobiaceae > CANRLS01. Next base: position 17,727 of record CANRLS010000024.1, on the reverse strand, counting down.
GATCGCTCTCGGAGGGCTCGTCCACCAGCTGGAAGATCCGCTCGGCGCCGGCCATGCCCATGACCACGGCGTTGATCTGCTGCGAGATCTGGCCGATCTGCCCGGCGAACTGCTTCGTCATGTTGAGGAAGGGCACCGCCACGGCGATGGTGAGCGCCTGGCCCGAGAACGAGAGGTTGGGCACGCCCAGCATGAGGAAGACGCCGCCCACCACGGCCACGATCACGTACATGATGTTGCCGGTGTTCATGAGCACGGGCCCCAGGATGTTCGCGAAGGTGTTGGCCCTGCGGCTCGCCTCGTAGAGCCGCTCGTTCACCTGGTCGAAGTCGGCCTCGACCTCGCGCTCGTGGCAGAAGACCTGCACCACGCGCTCGCCGTTCATGATCTCCTCCACGTGGCCCTCGACCACGCCGATGGCCTTCTGCTGGGCGAGGAAGTTCCGGGCGCTCCTTCCGCCGAGGAACTTCGAGGCGGAGGCCATCACGAGCACGCCCCCCACCACGACCATGGCCATCCACACGCTGTAGTAGAGCATGATGAAGAAGACCGAGATGAGGAGCACGCCCGAGAGCAGCACGTGGGGGATCGACTGGCTGATGAGCTGGCGCAGGGCGTCGATGTCGTTGGTGTAGAAGCTCATCACGTCACCGTGGAAGTGCGTGTCGAAGTACTTGATGGGCAGCGTCTGCATGTGGTCGAACATGAGCACGCGCATCTTCTTGAGCGTGCCCTGCGTGATCACGGCCATGAGCTGGTTCCAGGTGAAGCTCGCGATGAGCGTGATCACGTAGACCGTGATGAGGGCGAGGGTGAGGTTGGTCAGCGGCTCGGCGGCGGACGCCCAGTCGCCCTGCTGGTAATAGCGCTCCACGATGGCGAGCGCGTTCTGGATGAAGATCGCGTTCGACGACTGCCCGAGCGAGTTGATGAGGATGCACACGATCGCGATGGGCAGGAGCACCGGATAGAACTTGAACACCTGCTTCAGGGTGCGCCCGAGCACAGAGACGTGCACGGTGGGGCGGCTCTTGCCCTGGGCCTGGGCCTCGGCGCTAGGCATGGACGGCCTCCTTCGCTTCCTGCTCCTGGGCCTCCCAGCGCTCGTCGTGGCTCGACTTGTTCTGGGAGCGGAAGACCTCCTGGTAGATCTCGGAGGTGCGGAGCAGCTCGTCGTGGGTCCCGATGGCCGAGATCGCCCCGTTGTCGAGCACGATGATGCGGTCGGCGTCCTTCACCGAGCCCGTGCGCTGGGCGATGATGATCTTGGTCGTCTCGGGGATGAACTCCTTGAAGCCCTGCTGGATGAGGGCGTCGGTCTTGGTGTCCACGGCGCTCGTGGAGTCGTCGAGGATGAGCACCTTGGGCTTCTTGAGGAGGGCGCGGGCGATGCAGAGGCGCTGCTTCTGGCCGCCCGAGACGTTGGTGCCGCCCTGCTCGATCCAGGTGTCGTAGCCCTCGGGGAGGCGCTCCACGAACTCGTCCGCCTGGGCGAGGCGGGCCGCATGGCGCACCTCCTCGTCGGTGGCGTCGGGGTCGCCCCAGCGCAGGTTGTCGGCGATGGTGCCGCTGAAGAGCACGTTCTTCTGGAGCACCATCGACACGGCCTCGCGGAGGCTCTCGACGTCGTAGTCGCGCACGTCGACGCCGCCCACCTTCACCGAGCCATGCGTGACGTCGTAGAGGCGCGGGATGAGCTGCACGAGGGTCGACTTGGCCGAGCCCGTGCCGCCGATGATGCCGATGACCTCGCCGCTCTTGATGTGCAGGTCCACGTTCGAGAGGGCCATGCGCTCCTCGTCCTTGGAGTAGGAGAAGCTCACGTCGTCGAAGTCGATCGAGCCGTCCTTGACCTCCGTCACGGGGTTCGCCGGGTCCTTGATGGTGGTCTCGGCCGTGAGCACCTCGTAGATGCGGTCGGCGCTCTCGGCCGAGATGGTGATCATGGCGAAGACCATCGAGAGCATCATCAGGCTCATGAGGATCTGGAATCCGTAGGTGAAGAGGCTCGAGAACTGGCCGATGTCAACCTGGGCGCCCTGGGTGCGGATGATGGCCTGGCCGGCGAAGTAGATGACGCAGACGAAGACCGTGTAGCTGCAGAGGTTCATGATCGGGTTGTTGAGCGCGAGGATGCGCTCCGCCTTGGTGAACTCCTTCTGCACGTCGGAGGCGGCGGCGTCGAACTTGGCGATCTCGAAGTCCTCGCGCACGTAGCTCTTGACCACGCGGATGCCGGTGATGTTCTCCTGGATGGACTCGTTCAGCGCGTCGTACTTCCTGAAGACCCTTCGGAAGATCGGGTGCACCACCTTGAGGATCACGATGAGCCCCACCGCGAGCGGCGGCGCGACGAAGGCGAAGACCATCCCCAGGTCGCCCGCCATGTAGAAGCTCATGATGAAGGAGAAGATGAACATGAGCGGGCTTCGGATGGCGGTGCGGATGATCTGCATGAAGGCCATCTGGACGTTCGTGACGTCCGTGGTCATGCGCGTCACGAGCGACGAGGTCGAGAACTTGTCGATAACCTCGAACGAGAAGGTCTGGATGTTGTAGAACATGTCCTTCCGGAGGTTCTTGGCGAAGCCCGCCGAGGCCTTGGAGCAGGTGATGCCCGCCGCCGTGCCGAAGGCGAGCGAGACGACGGCCATGACCAGCAGCACCGCGCCCGTCTGGAGGATCTCGGGCACGGAGGCGCCCCTCGAGACCACGTCGATGAGCTCGGCCGTGGAGAAGGGGATGAGCACCTCGATGAGCACCTCGCCGAGCACGAGGATCGGCGTGGCGATGGTGGCGCCCTTGTATTCGCGAATCGATGCCGCGAGGCGCTTAATCAGTTCCATCGAGCGACCTCCAATGCTCCTTGACGCGGTCGAGGTAGCCGAGGAGCCGCTCCTGTTCCTCGGGCGCGAGGCAGGCGAGGCAGCGCTCGCGGAAGCGCACGCGCTTGGCGCGCTCCGCCAGAGCCTCGGCCTCGCCCCTCTCCGTGAGGCTCACCACGAGCCGGCGGCTGTCGCGCTCGTCGCGCGTGCGCTCGACGAGGCCGCCCGCCTCGAGCTTGGCCAGCAGCTCCGAGAGCGAGCCCGGCTTGAGGTCGAACTGCTCGCCCAGCTCGCGCTGGGTGCGGGTGCCCCCGGCCATGTAGAGGCTGTAGAGGATATGGCCCCTCCCGGAGCGCCCTCCCCGGTGGCAGTGCAGGTAGTGGCCGCAGAAGCCGAGGTCGCCCAGGATGGCGCTCACGAAGGGCGGCTCCTCCGGCACGGCAGACACTGGCGCGGCCGCTCCCTCCAGAGTGGCCGCGCCGGCGATAGGTTCTTGCATTGACATCCCCCTCTCTCGCCCATAACGATAGGGCCCGATGCGGGGGAATGCAAGGTACCTAATGGTTAGCAACCTTGCGATTTCGAAGCGACAGACAGTCCCACGTTCCCAGAGCCGGCAGCGTTCCATCGCAGCGGGCCATCAGCCGAAGCGATGTTCGATGTGGGCTCAATCCAAGGCCGCCAAGAGACCCTCGCAGGAGGAGAGGATGTCGTCGAAGGCCGCGTCGTAGTCGCCGGTGAACCAGGGATCGGCGATCTCCACGCGCCCCTTCGCGTAGCTCGATGGGGCGAAGCCTAGGAGCGGCTGGAGCTTGCCCTCGGGGTCGTCGGGGAAGACCTCGCCCAGAAGCTGCAGATTGAGGTCGTCCATGTAGAGGATGAGGTCCCACTCGTCGTAGTCGCTCGGTCGAAGCGCGCGCCTCCGGTGATCGCCCACATCGATGCCGTGCCTGCGCAGCACCCTCCGGGTCTTGGGATGGGGAGGCGCCGGATCCTCGAAGCCGGCCACCCCCGCCGAATCGATGGCGAACTCGCGCTCGCGGCCGGCCGCGCGGACGAGGTGGCGCATGACGGCCTCCGCCATAGGCGAGCGGCAGATGTTGCCGTAGCACACGAAGAGCAGTCGGTGTGAAGCGTCCATGGCCCCATCCTAGTGGGATGTGCGTTGCAAGATGGGCTCGTTCGCCAAAGAAGCCGTGCAAGGCCGTCGCGCAAGGGCCACAATGGGCGCGTGGCTCAGATCGAACCCGCTCGGATCAAGGAGGCCCCATGCTCGGAGACTGCATCACCCGTGTGCGGGAGCAGGCGCCGCTCATCCACTGCATGACCAACTACGTCACGGTGAACGACGTGGCCAACGTGCTCCTCGCCTGCGGCGGAAGCCCCATCATGGCCGACGACGCGGCCGAGGTGGCCGAGATCACCTCCCTCGCGAGCGGCCTCTGCCTGAACATCGGCACGCTGAACAGCCGCACCATCCAGGCCATGCAGACGGCCGGGCGCACCTCCTCGGAGCTCGGGCACGTGACGCTCCTCGACCCCGTGGGCGCGGGCGCCACGAGGCTCCGCACCCGCACGGCGACCGACCTCGTCGAGAACCTCGACCTCACGGTCATCCGCGGCAACATCTCCGAGGTGAAGACCATCGCCCAAGGCGCCGGAACCACCCAGGGCGTGGACGCCGACGCCGCGGACGCGGTGGGCGAGGGCGACGTCGCGGCCACCGCGGCCTTCGCCAAGGAGCTCTCCGCCAAGACCGGCGCCATCATCGCCATCACCGGCGCCATCGACTTCGCGGCCGATGCCGAGCGGTGCTTCGTCATCCGCAACGGCCGCCCCGAGATGGGCAAAATCACCGGCACCGGCTGCCAGCTCTCGGCCATGACCTGCGCCTTCGTCGCCGCCAACCCCGAGCGCAGGCTCGAGGCCACCGCTGCGGCCGTGGCCTGCATGGGCCTCGCCGGCCAGATCGGCTGGGCCAACATGGCCCCTACCGACGGCAACGCCACCTACCGCAACCGCATCATCGACGCGATCTTCAACATGGACGCCGCGACGCTCGAGGAGGGTGCCAGCTATGAGGTCATCTGAGAGCGAGCTCGCCCGGAGCCTCTTCCTCTACGCGGTCACCGATCGCTCTTGGCTCGCCGACGACGAGACCCTGGGGGACGCCCTCGAGGAGGCCATCGGCGGCGGGGTCACCTTCGTCCAGGTGCGCGAGAAGCACCTGGATCATGATTCGTTCATGCGCGAGGCCCGCGGCCTGAAGGAGCTCTGCTGGAGCCATGGCGTGCCCTTCGTGGTGAACGACGACGTGGAGGTGGCGCTCGCCGTGGATGCCGACGGCGTCCACGTGGGCCAGAGCGATATGGCCTGCGCGAAGGCGCGGGAGCTCCTGGGGCCGGAGAAGATCGTCGGCGTCTCGGCCGAGACCGTGGAGGAGGCCAGGCTCGCCGAGGCCGACGGGGCCGACTACCTCGGCGTGGGCGCGGTCTTTCCCACCGGCTCCAAGGACGACGCCGAGGTCGTGGGCGTCGAGCGGCTCAAGGACATCTGCGCCGCCGTGAGCATCCCCGTCGTCGCCATCGGCGGGCTCACGCTCGAGAACCTCGGCGAGCTCGCCGGCACCGGCATCGCGGGCATCGCCGTCATCAGCGCGATCTTCGCCCAAAAGAACAAGGAGCGCGCCGCGGCCGACCTCAACCGCCGCCTGGAAGAGGTGCTCCGCGCCTAGGGGCGTCCGCTCGGCTTCGAGCTCGCTCAGCTTCGAGCCCGCCCATCCGCTCCGCCAATCCGTTCGCCCTGCCCGCCCGTCAGCTCCATAAGCCCAATCCCGAAGGAAGCGCCCATGAAGAAGCCCACCGCCCTCACCATCGCCGGCTCCGACTCCTCCGGCGGCGCCGGCATCCAGGCCGACCTCAAGACCATGACCCTGAACGGCGTCTTCGCCATGAGCGCCATCACGGCCCTCACAGCCCAGAACACCACCGGCGTGCGCGGCATCTTCGACGTGTCACCGGAGTTCCTCGGCGACCAGATCGACGCCGTCTTCGAGGACATCCGCCCCGACGCCGTGAAGGTGGGGATGGTCTCGGCCTCGCCGCTCATCGAGGTCATCGCCGAGCGGCTCACCCGATACGAGGCCACGAACATCGTGGTGGATCCGGTCATGGTGGCCACGAGCGGCTCCAAGCTCATCTCCGACGACGCCATCGAGACCCTCGTGGAGCGGCTCCTGCCCCTGGCGACGGTCATCACGCCGAACATCCCCGAGGCCGAGGTGCTCCTGGGCGGCGAGACGAGGATCCGGAGCGAGGCGGCCATGGAGGAGGCGGCCCAGGAGATCGCCGAGACCATCGGCTGCGCCGTCCTCGTCAAGGGAGGCCACCAGACGGCCGACGCGAACGATCTCCTCTGCGCGAACGGCGAGCTCACGTGGTTCCGCGGCAAGAGGATCGACAACCCCAACACCCATGGCACCGGCTGCACGCTCTCGAGCGCCATCGCCGCGAACCTCGCCAAGGGCTTCGGCCTCGCCGAGGCCATCGAGCGCGCCAAGGACTACGTCTCGGGCGCGCTCGCGGCGATGCTCGACCTCGGGGCGGGCTCGGGCCCCATGGACCACGCCTTCGACCTCACCGGGCGCTTCACCGAGCGCGCAGGCGCCTGAGCGGGGGTTCGGCGTGGCACGCGAGACGGGAGGCCTCGTCGTCCGGACGCTACGTCCTGGGGATTGGCCTCGGCTCTGGGCGCTCTACGAGCGGGTCTTCGATGCGGCCGAAGGGCCGAACCGCACCGACTTCTCGGGATGGACGCGCGGGAGCTGGCCCTTGCCCGGCATCACGCGGGCGGCGCTCGACGCCGGCTTCTTCCGCGGCGCCCGCGAGGGAGACGAGGGAGCGGACGGCGCGGGCGAGCTCGTCGGCGCCTACATCCTCAACAGCGACCTCGAGGACATGCCCGTCCAGCCGAGCTGGGAGCCGTTGGAGCCGAGCGAGTTCCTGGCGCTCCACCAGCTCACGGTGACGCCGTCCAAGCGGGGCCAAGGACTCGGGCGGCGCCTCGTGGAGGCGGCCATCGAAGAGGCCCGCGCGCGGGGCATGAGGGCGCTCCGGCTCAACACCGCCACCGTCAACAGGGAGGCCAACGGCCTCTACACGTCCATGGGCTTCACGCGCTACGACGCCGTCCCCTACGACTTCGGCGACATCCCCATCCCGTCCGAAGCCGTCCCCTACGAGTACCGTCTCTAAGCCCCGGATAGGCGCGACCCCGGAGGCGCGGTGCGCTTGGCGCATGAGCCTCCGGGGTCGGGCTGGATGGGGTATATCCAGCGCTCCTAGAGGACTTCGCCGTTGGTGGCGATGACTTCCTTGTACCAGTCGAAGCTCTTCTTCTTGTAGCGCTCGCGGCTGCCGGAGCCGTCGTTGTTGATATCGACATAGATGAAGCCGTAGCGCTTCTTCATCTCGCCCGTGCTCGCGGAGACGAGGTCGATGCAGCCCCAGGGGGTGTAGCCCATGAGGTCCACGCCGTCGATGTCGACGGCCTTCTTCATCTCCTCGATGTGGGCGCGCAGGTAGGCGATGCGCTCGTCGTCCTCGACGGTCTTGGTGCCGTCGGGGAGCGTCACGAGCTCGTCGATCGCGCCGAAGCCGTTCTCCACGATGAAGAGGGGCAGCTGGTAGCGGTCGTAGAGGTCGGTGAGGCAGAAGCGCAGGCCCTGCGGGTCGATCTGCCAGCCCCAATCGGAGGCCTTCACGTGGGGGTTCTTCACCATGTGCGGGTAGGCGAGGATGTTGTCGACCCGCTCGGCGCCCACCTCGTCATGCTCCTTCACGACCTCGCTCATGTAGTAGGAGAAGGCGATGTAGTCCACCTTTCCCTCGGCGAGGATCTCGTCGTCGCCGGGGAGCATCTCGGGCGCGGAGTCGGTGAGCTCGAAGTTCCGGAGCGCGTAGCCGGGGTAGTAGCCGCGGCAGTGCACGTCGAGGAAGTAGTACTTGTTGTGCATGGCCTCCTGGGCGCAGATGATGTCGTCGGGGTCGCAGCTGAAGGGGTACACCGGCACGAAGCCGATCATGCAGCCGATCTTGAAGTCGGGGTTGATCTCGTGGCCGCGCTTGACCACGAGGGCCGAGGCGATGAACTCGTTGTGCACGGCCTGGTGCATGGCCTGGAGCGGGTTCTCGAGCTTGGAGGGCTGGATGCCGGAGTTCATCCAGGCCATGAAGTCGTTGTTGAGGTTCGCCTGGTTGTTGATCTCGTTGAAGGTCATCCAGTACTTGACCTTGTGCTTGTAGCGCTCCATGACGACGCAGCTGTAGCGCACGAACATGTCGATGAGCTCGCGGCTCGTCCAGCCGCCGTATTTCTTCACGAGGTGGAGTGGCATCTCGAAGTGGCTGAGCGTGATTACCGGCTCGATGTCGTACTTGAGGAGCGTGTCGAAGAGGTCGTCGTAGAAAGCGAGGCCCGCCTCGTTGGGCTCGAGCTCGTCGCCCTTGGGGAAGATGCGGCTCCACGAGATGGAGGTGCGGAAGCACTTGAAGCCCATCTCGGCCATGAGGGCGATGTCCTCGTGGTAGGTGTGGTAGAAGTCGATGCCGAAGTGGTTGGGGTAGTACTCGCCCTCCTCGACCTCGTCGGTGATGCGCCGAGGCGAGGTGGCGGAACCCTGGGTAAGCACGTCGGCCACCGAGGGGCCGCGGCCGCCCTCGTCCCAGCCGCCCTCGAACTGGTGCGCCGCCACCGCGCCGCCCCACAGGAAATCGTCGCGCAAAGCCATGCAGAACCTCCCTTTGATCGGGGTGAAAGACAGGCTCAACTGTAGCGCTCCCGCGCCGAGACCATGCCCAGGCGCTGCCCGGCGGCAGCGGAGCGCCCGATTCCCCCAGCCCGGGCCAGGGCCCGGCCGCTACTTCTTCCGTTGGCTCTCGTGCCAGGGGAAGAAGTCGTAGCGCGGCGGCAGCTCCACGAGCCCGTGGGCGCCGGGATCCTCGCCGAGCGCCTCCGCGAGCTCGAGCGGCCCCTCGAAGGCGTGCTCCCACGAGAAGAACGCATCCCGGCTGAAGCCGAAGTGCTCGCAGATCTTCTCGGTCCCCTCAGGCACGGCGGCGTGCAAGAGCAGCGTCACGGTGCGGAGCACGCGGAAGGCGTTCGCGAGCGCCTGCAGGTAGGCGGCCTCGTCATCGCCCGCGGCCCTGGTGTCGGCCGTCCAGTGGCGGTTCGCCGTGCGGCAGAGCTCCTCTGGGTAGGTGAGGGCGTCGTGGAGCTCCAGGCGATGCATCGCCCGCTCGAAGGCGAGGGTCGCCCCATCGCAGGCGGCGGCGCACTCGGGCGTGGGCGCCACGCTCGGAAGATGCCCGTCGCAGTGGCGCTGCGCCCCGTAGAAGCAGCTCCTCGCCAGCCGGTTGAAGATGTTGGAGAGGAAGGCGGCCTCCTTGAGCGCCGGATCGGCCACGCGGGGATCGTCCCTCACCAGCACCTCCTCGCCCGTATTCTTGTCCCTATGCGAGACGCTCGTGTCGAAGGCCTTGGGCGAGAAGCTCACCGCCTTCTGGTCGAGCGCGAGCGAGAGCCAGTGCAGGCGCAGCTGCTCGGCCGTGTAGTGGTCGAGGAGCTCTTCGGCCATGGGCGGCTTGATGGCGCCCGAGCTCGACGCCTTCTTGTTCATGAAGAGGATGTGGTAGTTGGCCACCGGCGTGTCTTGGAAGAGCCCCCAGTCGAGGGCGGCCCACATGGCCGGCTGGGCGGCGCAGTAGAAGTAGATGTTGTCCTGGCCGATGAACTGGAAGACCTTGGCATCGTCGGCGCACCACCAGTCGCGCCAGTCGTGGCTCGCGTAGCGCTGGGCGTCGCCCGCCCCCTTGGCGAGCTGCTCGTCGAGGGCGAGCGCGCAGCGGGTGAACGAGATGGGCGCCCAGAGGCTCTCCGGCCACACCCAGACGGTCTGGTCGCGCTCCCCCTCGAGCGAGGGCGCGAGGACGCCCCAGTCGATGTTGCCCGTGATGCGGAAGGGCAGGAGGCACTTGCCCGTGCGGAAGCGCACCCCCGTCCCCTCCAGGAGCTCCCGGGCGCGGTCGCGCTCGCGCCAGCCGTCGAAGACGATCGAGAAGGACGTCTGGTTGCCGGTGGGCTCCACGAGCCGGTGGGGCGGCAGCTCCTTGGCCACGGCCTCGTAGGCCTCGCGGTATTTGGTCTGGATGTAGACGGCCGGGTCCACGAGCGATTCCGAGACGGTCTTCACGACGACGTCCCTCACCTGCGGGTCGGCTGCCCACTCCTCCATGAGCTCCTCCAGCGTTCCCTGGAAGGAGGGCAGGTCGAAGTACCAGCTCGCCGAGGGGCGGAGCTCGGGCGTGGTGCCCGTCACGGCCGAGACGGGGGCGATGAGCTCCTCCGGGTCGAACTGGTGCCCGAGGTCGCATTCGTCGGCGTAGGCCTTCTCGCTCTTGCAGCCCACCACCGGGCAGCGGCCGATCACCTGCCGGCCGTTCAGGAAGAGCTTGGCCGTGGTGTCGTAGAACTGGAGCGTCTCGCGCCGCTCGAGGCGGCCCTTCTCGTAGAGCCTCCGGATGAGCTCCTGCGAGAGCTCGTCGTGGAAGGGGGCCGCCGGCTCGAGGGCGCTCCCCGCGAAGATGTCGAGGCTGACGTCATAGGCCAGGAGCGCGTCCTCCTGGCGCTCGTGGTTCTCCTTCACGTAGTCGAAGAGCGTCCCCTCGAAGCCGTCCTCCGCCGCCTTGCGGTAGCCCTCGACGATGGGCGAGCCGTAGCAGTCGGTGCCCGAGACGAAGAGCACGTTCTCGGCGCCGATGCGGTCGCGGAGGAACCGGGCGAAGAAGTCGGCCGGCACGAAGACGCCGCCGATGTGCCCGAAGTGGAGGCCCTTGTTGCCGTAGGGCATGCCGCCGGTGATGACGGCGCGCGCGGGAAACGTCGGCCTCTCGGGCATATCGGTCGCGGCCATCGGGCGCTCCTTCTCCTGTGGAACCATCGCTTCGAAGTCCAGCTCCCAAGTATCCCACAGTGCCCGAGCGCTGGCGGTGCCCCTCTCGCCGGCAGCCGGAGGCGCAGGGCACGCGATCCGTCGCCCGTGCCGCGCCGCCGTGGATGGCGGGCGCCCTCCCGGTTCCTCGGCGCTTCCCATGCCCGTTGGCGTAGAGTGTCCTCGCCAACGTCCGAGGGAATCGCCCATGACCTGTCGCCGCATACTCGTCCACGCCTGCTGCGGGCCCTGCGCCCTGGAGCCCATCCGCTCTCTCAAGGACGAGGGCTTCGAGCCGGTCATCTTCTGGAGCAACCCCAACATCCAGCCCGTTGCCGAGTACGATCGCCGCCTGCAGACGCTCCTCGGCTGGGCCGAGCGCGAGGGCATCGAGGTCGTCTGCGCTCCGGACGACGGCGAGCGGCGCGTGCTCTGGGAGAGGGCCTGCGCGCCCAAGGGGTTCGATCGCGAGGCGCGCTGCCGCGCCTGCTACGCCCTTCGCCTCTCCGCAGCGGCGGATGCGGCGAGGGCGCTCGGCTTCGACCGTCTCACCACGACGCTCGCCGTCTCGCCCTACCAGCTCTTCGACGTCTGCGACGAGGTGCTCGAGGCCGTGGCCGCCTCCCGAGGGCTCACGGCCGTCCATCGCGACTGGCGGGAGCGCTATCCGGAGGCCACCCGCCGTGCGCGTGAGCTCGGGCTCTATCGCCAGAGCTACTGCGGTTGCCGCTTCAGCGCCGCCGAGGCCCAAAGGGAGCGCCAGATCGCCCGCGATCGTCGCAAGGCCGAGAGGGCCCGGGCCGCCGTTCGCGACGCCGGCGGGGCCGCCACGGCCCGCGCCTCCGAAGGGGCGATCGCATGAGCTCCCTTCGCACCGACGACTTCGACTACCCGCTCCCCGAGGCCCTCATCGCCCAGGCGCCGGCCGAGCCCAGGGACTCCTGCCGGCTCATGGTGGTGCATCGGCAGAGCGGCCTCATCGAGCACCGCGTCTTCCGCGAGATAGGGGGGTACCTGCAGGCGGGCGACGTGCTGGTGGCCAACGAGACCCGCGTGAGGGCCGCCCGGCTCGTCGGCGCCAAGGCGAGGACCGGTGGCGCGGCCGAGGTGCTCCTGCTCAGCCGCCGCGAGGACCTCGCGGGAGACGGATCGGTCTGGGAGTGCCTCGTCAAGCCGGGAAGGCGCCTGCGCCCGGGAGCCCAGGTGGAGTTTCGCCGGGGAGGCGCTCGCGCCGCGGCCGAGAGCCCCGTCGTCCTCACGGCCACCATCGAGGACTACCTGGCCGATCAGAAGGGAGGCCGCGTCGTGCGCCTCGCCCCCGCGGGCTCCCTGACCATCGGCCAGGCGGTGGATGCCGCGGGCACGCTCCCGTTGCCCCCCTACATCAACGGCTACACGGGCGATATGGGCCTCTACCAGACGGTCTACGCCAACGACCGGCCCAACTCCGCGGCGGCGCCCACGGCGGGCCTCCACTTCACGCCGGCCCTCATCGACGAGCTCCGGCGCAAGGGCGTGGGCTGGGAGACGGTCGAGCTCGAGGTGGGGCTCGACACCTTCCGCCTGGTGGAGGAGGACGATCCCGCCGACCACGCCATGCACACCGAGCGCTACAGCGTGGGGGAGGCCGCGATCCGCGCCATCGAGCGCGCCCAGGCCGAGGGCCATCGGGCCATCGCCGTGGGCACCACGTCGGTGCGCTCGCTCGAGAGCGCCTGGGACGAGGAAGCGGGAAGGCTCGAGCCCAGGGAGCTCGCCACCACCGATCTCTTCCTGCTCCCCGGGAGCGCCTTCCACGTGGTGGACGCGATGATCACGAACTTCCACGTGCCCCGCTCCACGCTCATGATGCTCGTCAGCGCCTTCGCCGGCCGCGAGCTCATCATGGAGGCCTACGCCAAGGCCATCGAGGCGGGCTATAGGTTTCTTTCCTTCGGCGACGCCATGCTCATCGTCTAGATATCGGAGGCTGCGGCTTCCTCAGGGGCCCCATCTCGGCGAGGTCTCGTCCGCTCGCGTGCCGAGCACGCCACGCGGCCGAGCTCTCGCCGATCTATGGCCCCCGGGGAACCCTCGCCAGACCAGTCAGAGCTCGCAAAGTTGCGGCTTCTTTTCTGGATCAGCCGCCCTGGCCCGTGAGGAACAGCACGAGGGCGATGATCGCGAGCACCACGATCACGGCCAGGATGATGATGGCGATGGCCTTCACGCGGCTCTGGCGCGTGCGCTGGCGCACGTCGCGCTCGTTCTGGGCCAGCGCGTCCACCTGCTGGCGCTGCACCGCGGCCGCCGCGGAGTTATCGGCCACCTTGTTCGCGAGGGACTCCGTCATCTCGGGCGAGGCGTGGATCGCCTCGGCCTCGTCGATGGCCGCCTGGGCGGCGTCGAGGTCGTCCTGCGCGCTGTGCAGCTGGGCGTTCAGCTGGCGGAGCTGCTTCTGCACCTCCACGATCCGATCGTCGAGGTCGTCCTCCTCATGCTTGAACTTGCTCCGCAGGTTCTTGTACTCGTCGTCTTTGGCGGCCGCCTCCTTGCGCGAGGCGTCGTTCTTCCTCTTGGCGGCTTGGAGCGCCGAGTTGGCCTGCGAGAGCGCGCCCTGGGCGGCTTCGATGTCGGCGCTGGCCGTGGTGGGCAGCGACTGCGCGCGGGCTTGGGCCTGCTCCCTCTGAGAGGTCTGGGCCTGCATCTCGGCGTTGATCTTCTGGATCTCGCCGGCGTTGGCCACGGGGTCGGCGTTCAGCTCCGTCAGGCGATCCCGGAGCCGGCCGAGCTGCTCGCTGGCGTTCTGCGCCGCCGCATTGGCCTGCGAGATGTTGCGGTCGCGCTGCTTGGTGAGGTCCTTCAGGCGGCGATCGGCGCTCTGCGCGGCGCGCTTCGCGTTCCGGAGGGCCGCCGCATCGCCATCGGCGCGCTTCTTGGCGGCGTCGGAGAGCTCCCTGTAGGGGGCCAGGTCCTTGGCATGGCGGTCCTTCAGCTGGGAGAGCTGGTCCTTGAGGTTCGCGATGGTGGCGTTGGCGCTGTCCACCTGGCCGTTCAGCTGCGAGATGGCGGTGTTGGCCCGCTCGACGATCTGTTGCTGGCCGGCGACGATGGACTCGTAGTCGCGCTCGATCTGGCGGCGATGCTCCAGGGTCTGGTTGTCGGAGTCTATCTCGGCCTGGAGCCTGGCGAGCTTGTTCCGGGCGTCGGCATGCTCCTTCTTGGCCTGCTGCACCTCGCGCATCGCGCTGAAGCCCGACCCGATGCCGCTTCGGCCCCCCGCATCCACGAGCTCCTCGGGCTCATGCGCGTCGGTGCCGATGTCGCCCACCGGCGAGGGCTGGGGAGCGAGGGTCTCGTCGACGCCGACGACGCCCGGATCGGCCACCACGACGCGCTGCGGCTCGGCGGCGCGAGCGCTCGCGCGCTCGGGGCCGAGGCCATCGCCCGGAAGGTCGTTCAGGGAAGGTGTCTGATCCGCCATGGGTCCTCCTTCGAGTGGTGCTTGGGCAGAGCCTAATCCAGCCGCTTCCTTTGTACCCACCTCCGCTGGGGGCCATGAGGTCGAACGGCCGTGCCGCGCTCGGGCGAAGCCGGGTGCGGGCTCGAATCTCGCGCTCCGTCCGTCCGCCCCGGCAGGGCCCTTCCGCGCGATTCGGCGACGGCGGATCGCGAGCGTGCCCGCATCGCCCCGCGCTTCCTCCCTTTGGCTCCGCGCCCCTCGCTTTGGCCGCGTTCCCGGAGGTTCGGTAAGATTGGTGCCCGCGCGCATCGATGTCCCCGACCCGAGAGGCGGTATCGCCCATGTCCCTGTCCTTCGTGGCATTCGACCTGGACGGCACGGTCTTCACCCACGTGCTCAGGGCCACGCTCTCGCCGAGGGTCCGCGCCGCCCTCGAGGCCGCTCACGACGCGGGGGCGCGCATCATCGCCGTCTCCGGCAGGCCGTGGCTCCAGCTCGGTCGCGACCTCATGACCTTCGACGCCCTCGACTGGGTGGTGGGGTGCAACGGCGCCTGCATCGTCGATGCCCGCTCCGGCGGCGCCTTCGTCGAGGAGCGGACGATCCCCTGGCCCGTCGTGCGGGAGCTCGTCCGTCGCTACCACACCCCCGACTCGGGTTGGAACGCCTTCCTCGAGCGCGCCTCCTACTACGAGACCACCCACCGCTCCTACCTCGTGGACGGCGTGGAGCGGTCCGGCCCCATCGGCGAGGGCCGGCGCGTGCCCATGGTGAACGAGGGCGGCGTCGTCGATGGCTGCTGGTTCGTCGATTCCGTCGTGCCCTACCTCGACGAGGCCCGCGAAAGGGGCGAGGCCGCGCCCTTCAAGCTCATCATCGCCACGCCGGACGAGGGGCGCTTCGAGGCCATGCGCTGCGAGCTCCTCGCCCGGGGCGACCTCAGCGTCTCGGTCATGGGCGACTCGCTCGAGATCACGCTGGCGGGCGTCGACAAGGGCGATGCCACGCTCCAGCTCCTCGAGGGGCTGGGGGTGGATCCGGCCAAGGGGGTCTCCTTCGGCGACGCCGGCAACGACATCACCATGTGCGGCAGGCCCTGGCGCTTCGTGGCCATGGGCAACGCCGAGCCGCAGATCCTCGCCGCGGCCGATGACGTCACCGACAGCGTCACGGAGGACGGCGTGGCCACCTGGATCGAGGCGCATCTCCTCGACGATCTGCCGCCCGTGGCGAGGCCAAGGGCGGGGGAGAGCCGCTGATGATCCCCTCGTTCGTGGCCTTCGACCTCGACGGCACGCTCTTTCGCCACACGGGCCTCACCAAGGTGAGCCGGCGCGTCTGCGAGGCGCTCGCCGCCGCCCATCGCGCGGGGAGCCGGATCGTCTGCGCGAGCGGCAGACCCTGGATGATGCTCGGCAAGGAGCTCCTCGACGCCCCTTGGCTCGACTGGCGCGTGGGCCTCAACGGCTCCGACGTCACCGACGCCGAGAACCGGCACCGGCTCCTCCGCCCGCTCAGCAAGGCGGCGGCCCTCGAGTGCATCGGCACCGTCCGCCACCCCGATTGCCATTGGGACATCGCCGTCCCCGACGCCTTCTACTTCGAGTACCGGATGGACCACCGCTGGATGAAGGGCCCGCTCCGGAACCTCAAGACCGTCAAGTGGGACTTCCGAGGCCCCCTGCGCAACTGCTGGCACGTGCCGTCGGCCATGCCCTATGCGGTGGCGGCCGACACCATCCTCAAGATCGAGGTGCAGACGCCCGAGGGCCCCATCCGCGAGCGCTCCCTGGCAGACCTCCGCGCGATCGCCGAGCGCCATGGCGGGCTCGAGATCGCCCCCATGAACTACGGCATCGAGGTCACCTCGCCGGGGGTGGACAAGGCCCAGACGCTGCTCCTGCTCCTGGAGGAGCTCGGCATCGAGGCGGCCTCTGGCGTGGCCTTCGGCGACGCGGCGAACGACCTTCCCATGTGCGGCAAGCCCTGGACCTTCGTGGCCATGGGAAACGCCGAGCCGCAGATCCTGGAGCTCGCCGATGACGTCACCGACGGCGTGGCCGAGGACGGCGTGGCCACCTGGCTCGAGCGCCACCTGGGGGCCTAGGCCATGGCGAGCCCCTTCACCTACCGCATCGAGGCCGAGGATCCGACGACCCACGCCCGCGCGGGCGTCCTCACCACCCCGCACGGCGACGTCCCCACGCCCATCTTCATGCCGGTGGGCACCAAGGCCACGGTGAAGGGCATCGAGCCGGAGCGGCTGGCGGCCCTCGGCGCGAAGATCGTCCTCGCCAACACCTACCACCTGGCGCTCCGCCCCGGCGAGGCCCTCATCGCCGAGCTGGGCGGTCTCCATCGCTTCATGGGCTGGGAGGGCCCCATCCTCACCGACTCCGGGGGCTTCCAGGTCTTCAGCCACAGGGAGTTCGTGAAGCTCTCCGACGACGGCGTGGCGTTCTCGGCCGTGGATTACGGCGGCGAGCGCATCGTGTGGACGCCCGAGGAGAACATGCGCATCGCCGAGGCCCTGGGCTCCGACATCGCCATGCAGTTGGACGTCTGCCCGCCCTTTCCCGCGCCCGAGGCCCGCCTGCGTCGCGCGGTGGACCTCTCGGCCGCCTGGGCCGAGCGCTGCTACCGGGCCCATCGGCGAGAGGACCAGGCGCTCTTCGGCATCGTGCAGGGCGGCATGGACGTGGAGCTCCGCGAGGAGTCCATCCGGAGGCTCCAGGAGGCGGGCGACTTCCCCGGCTTCGGCATCGGCGGCTACTCGGTGGGGGAGGACCACGAGACGATGTACGCCTCGCTCGGCGCCTTCGTGCCCAGGGCCATGCCCGCCGACAAGCCGCGCTACGTGATGGGCGTGGGCGATCCGGAGACGCTCCTTCGCGCCGTGGGATTCGGCTGCGACATGTTCGACTGCGTGCTCCCCACCCGCACGGCCCGCATGGGCACGGCGCTCACCTGGCGCGGCAAGCTGAACCTCCGAAACGCCGCGCATGCCACAGACGGGCATCCGCTGAGCGAGGGTTGCGGCTGCCCCACCTGCGCCCACGGCTTCAGCCGCGCCTACCTCCACCACCTCGTGAAGTCCAGGGAGATGCTGGGGGCGATCCTGCTCACCCAGCACAACCTGTTCTTCCTCCTCGACCTCATGCGCCGGGCCCGCGAGGCCATCGTCCGCGGCCGCTACGCCGCCTTCCGAGACGCCGCCCTCGCCTCCCTCGGCGCCGCCTGATCGCAGAGGGCGCGTTCGGGCGCGCCGCTGGCCTCGGGCCCGTCCGCGAGTCCCTTGCGGCTCGGGATGGCTCGAGTTTCACGTTCGGGATGGCTCGAGTTTCACGTTCGGGACGGCTCGAGTTTCACGTTCGGGACGGTCATGGAGGCTTCGGCGCCAAGCGCCCGCGGGCCATTCGGCAGAACGCGATGGACGTCGCGAATCGTCCTTCGCCCAAGGTGGATAATCCGAA
>CANRLS010000023.1 GCA_947631545.1 uncultured Atopobiaceae bacterium | reverse complement strand
CCGGGGCCCACCTCCGAACGTCCGGTACGAGCTACTTGGTGTAGTCCACGTAGTCGATGTACTCCACGCCCCAGGAGTCGAGCTTCGGCTGCACCCAGTCGCGGATGTAGGTGCCCTCGCGAGCCATGGTCTCGAGGATCTTCTTCTCGTTGTTCTCGATGACCTTGACCTTCTCGAGGAGCTCCTCGGCCTCGGAGGGACGGATGAAGAGCACGCCGTCGGCGTCGCCGAGGACGATGTCGCCCGGGTGCACGACCTGACCGCCGCAGCTCACGGGGGTGTTGACCTCGCCGGGGCCGTTCTTGTACGGGCCGTCGGGGGTCACGCCGCGGGCGTAGATGGCGAAGTCCTCGAGCTTGCCCATGGCGTCCACATCGCGGACGGAGCCGTCGACCACGATGCCCTTGATGCCGCGCATGCGGCAGTAGGTGACCATGAGCTCGCCGAAGGTGGAGCGATGGGTGTCGCCACCGGCGTCGATGACGATGACGTCGCCGGGCTTGGCCAGATCCATGGCCACATGGAACATGAGGTTGTCGCCTGCGGGGACCTTCACGGTGAAGGCCGTGCCCAGAAGCGGGCTCGAATTGATCGGGGTGAGGCGCTCGTTCACCGACGAGATGCGGTTCATCACGTCGTCGAGGTTCGCCACGGCAACGCCCTCGAACTTCTCGACCAGCTCGGCGCTCGGGCGCTCGAAGTCCTTCACGATCGTGCAGCCTGGAGTCATAGGTCTCCCTCTCTCTTCTCTTGCCGGCGTTTCCGCCGTTCCTACCTGCCGTCAGTCCAGGGCGAATGCTCTAGACGCCGTTCACGGTGCGCTCGGGCTTGCCGCCGTCGAGCACGAAGAGCACCTGCTCCACCACCTGCTCGCCCATGCGCTCGAGCGACTCGGCGGTGTCGGCGCCGATGTGCGGGGTGGCGATGAAGTTGTCGAGGCTCATGAGCTTGTTCTCGCCGTTGGGCGGCTCGTCGACGAAGGCATCGCAGGCGGCGGCGCGGATGACGCCGTTCTTGAGGGCGTCGTAGAGCGCGTCTTCGTTCACGATGCCGCCGCGGGCGGCGTTGATGAGGATGGCGCTCTTCTTCATGTGGGCGAGCTGCTCGGCGCCGATCATGTCCTTGGTCTCGGGCGTGAGGGGCACGGAGATGTTCACCACGTCGGCCACCTCGAGCATGTCCTCGAGCTTGTCGTACTGCTCGATGCCCCAGGCCTCGGCCTGCTCGCGCGGGATGTAGGTGTCGTAGCCCACGAGCTTCGCGTCGAAGCCGCCGGTGAGGATCGCGCCGGCGCGGCGGGCGATGTTGCCCATGCCCACGAGGCCGATGGTCTTGCCGGTGAGCTCTGTGCCCTCCACCTCGGGGGGCGCGATGCGAGAGAAGCCCTCGCCGCGGGTCACGATGTCGCAGTACGAGATGTTGCGGGCCGCGTCGAGCATGAGGCCCACGATGAGCTCGGCCACGGCGTTCATGTTGGCCGTGGGGGTGTTGATCACGGGGATGCCGTGCTCCTTGGCGGCCTCGAGGTCGATGGTGTTGCAGCCCACGCCGTGCTTGCCGATGACCTTGAGGTTCGTCGCCTTCTCGATGACCTCGCGGGGGACCTCGTCGGTGCGGATGATGATGCCGTCGATCTCCTCGGGATGGTCGAAGCTCTCGACGATCTCGAACTTCTCGGCGAGCTTGGCCCGCGCCGGCGGATCGATGTACTCACGCAGATAGACCTTCATGCGGCTCCCTCCTCGTCCGCCCCGGAAATTGGGGCGCTCCAATTCCCCTGCCATTGAGTGTAGGGCAAGTGGGGCGAAGGGGGACGCCGCTTCCGCCCCGCACGCCGGGCTCTTCGGGAGGAGGCCCAGTGTCGTTCCCACCGCTGGCAGGCGATGCGATGCCCGCACCTGCATATGGGTAAGAAAGCTGCAAAGTCCGCTCCGGGAAAGGAACCGCCATGCGCATTTCAGATGATGTCCAGCAGTTCGTCGAGATCGCGTCGCACGACGACGCCTTCAAGCAGCAGCTCCGCTCCATGGCCGAGCAGCCGCGATACCAGGTGGTCCAGGAATGCATCATGTACGCCAAGCAACACGGCCTCGACCTCGACGAGGAGGACTTCAACCCCTCCAAGCACGTCGAGCTCGACCCCAAGGAGCTCGCCGGCATCGTCGGCTCCTCCAACGCCGGCGCCGATTGCGCCATCGTCGGCTTCGGCTGGGGCGGCACCCAGGTGAGCGCTGACGGCCCCGAGGGCGGCGTCAACAGCTGCTACGTCATCGGCGTCGGCTTCGGCGAGACCACCGAGAAGGTCGTCGACCCCGACCTCGAGGAGCGCAAGGAGCGGCAGGGCCGCGCCGACTAAGACCGTCTGCCGTCCCATCACGGAGCGAGCGCTTCTCGATCGGGCCTTTCTCCGCGGGCTTCCAGGCAGATCCGACATTCGCCCCCACGCACCGGGGCCGAGCCTCCATGGTTCGGCCCCGCTTTCGTTTCGCCGCGGCACGCGGGCTCGCCGGCCGATCAAGGGCGGCTACAGGTCGCGCACGGCCTCGTCGATATCCTCGGCCACCTCGCGGGCCACGTCGGGGTCGAGCTCGTAGCCGCCCTCGGGGGCGTCCAGCCACTTCTTGCGGCTGAAGAAGTTCCACCCCATCACCACCGCCGTGGCGAAGAGCTTCACGATGAGGTAGCTCACGCCGAGCAGGTCCACGCCAGCCCACATGAGCGCCTCGTTGATGCCGAGGCCGATGACGCTCAGCACGATGAAGATGGCGAACTCCGCCTGGCGCGAGAGGTCGGCGCGGTGCGTGAACACGTAGCGCATGGAGGCGAAGTAGTTGAAGGTCACGGAGATGCAGAACGAGATGCCGGCGGCGAGCACGGGGTTCATGCCGAGGAGCTCCACGAAGAGCACCATCGCGCCGTAGTCGATGGCGAAGGCGATGACGCCCACGATGCCGAACTTGAGCATCTGCTCTATGAGCCTCTCCACCGCCGGCCTCTCGATCGCGGCGTTCCAAGTCGAGAGAAAAGGCTAGCCAAACCTCCCGGCGAACGCCACGCCGAGGCGGCCCCTCCACACGAACACCCCACCGGAATCTGGGCTTTCGCTAGGATTTGGGACGTTGCCGATGGCCGGGGAAGGAGCGTCGCATGGCCGATGAGACTACGCCCACGCCCCGCGCGGACGCCGCGCCGCCGACCCTCGCCATCGTCGTTCCCTGCTACAACGAGGAGGAGGTCCTTCCCATCACGGCTCCCCTCTTCGATCGCAAGCTCGTTTCCTTGGAGGAGAAGGGCCTCTGCGCGAAGGACAGCTTCGTCCTCTACGTGGACGACGGTTCCACCGACGCCACCTGGACGATCATCCGCGCCCTCGCCCGCCAGAGCGAGGACCGCGTGCGAGGCGCCCGGCTCTCGCGCAATCGCGGGCACCAGAACGCGCTGGTGGGCGGCCTCATGGAGGCTCGGGGGCTGGCCGACGTCACCATCTCCATCGACGCCGACGGCCAGGACGACCTCGACGCCATGGATGCGATGCTCGAGGCCTACCGCGACGGCTACGAGGTCGTCTACGGCGTGCGCAGCGATCGCTCCACCGACACCGCCTTCAAGCGCGGCACCGCGCAGGCCTACTACCGGTTCCTCTCGCTCCTCGGCGCCGACGTGGTCTACAACGCAGCCGACTATCGCCTGGCCTCCTCCACCGTGCTGAACGAGTTCGCCGAATTCGAGGAGGTCAACCTCTACCTGCGCGGCCTCTTCCCCCTCGTGGGGTTTCCCTCGACCACCGTCGAGTACGCCCGCAACGAGCGCATGGCCGGCGAGTCGCACTACCCCCTCTCGAAGATGATGGGGCTCGCCTTCGACGGCATCACGTCGCTCTCGATACGGCCGCTCCAGATCATCACGGGACTCGGCATCGCCATCTCCATCGTCTCGTTCATCGGCGTCATCTGGTGCGTCATCACGGCGCTCACGGGCAACACGGTCGCGGGCTGGGCCTCCACGACCTCCATCGTGTGCTTCATGGGGGGCATCCAGCTGCTCTGCCTCGGCGTCATCGGCACCTACGTGGGAAAGGCCTACCTGGAGACCAAGGCTCGCCCGCGCTACATCATCTCGGAGCGCGCGGGCTACGACCGGCGCTAGCCTCGAACGGATCAGCCCTTGGTGGGGCCGTGCGGGCCTACGCGAAGAGGTTCGGGAACCGATCGCACATCGAGGCGTAGTTCCAGGGCGTGCCCACGAAGACGACGAGGCTCGGATCCTCGACTTCCATGAGATTCGCCAGCGATTCGTCGCCGGAGCGCTCCTGGGTGAGCCAGTCCACGTTCACCACCCGGCGCGCGCCCGTCGCCACGAGCCGCGTGAAGGCGTCGCCGAAGGAATCGCTCACCTCGAGGACCGTCTCGTCGAGGGGCGCCTCGTCGTTCTCGAACACGCCGTTCAGGCCCGAGTAGTACGAGCTGTAGTAGTCGGTGAGCTTCTGGATCTTGGGAAGCGACTCGTAACGGCTGTGATCCGCGGCGGTGGTCACGTTGCCCGCCTCGTCGGTGAAGCGGATGTTCGAGAAGTCGTTGGCGAGGGCCGTGGCCGCGTCCCACGCGCCGACGAGGCCCTGCCTCGCGAGCGACCCCATGTAGCCCACCTCCTGCTCGACGATGCCCTGCACCTCGAGGACCTCGAGGCCACTCGCCTGGGCGAGCCGGTTGTAGAGCGCCACCGCGCCGGCCTCCGTCCAGTGGTGGTCGAGCCTGAAGTACTGGTCGTAGTAGGCGGCGCCATCGTCGAAGTCCTCGGCGACCACGCTCACGTTGGGAACGCTCCCCAGGACCGCCTCGAACGTGGCGGCCATGTCCTCGTTGGTGACGCCGTCCGACGTGAGCGCGATGGCCGGGTTCGAGGCCGGCTCCGTGGACTCAGCCGGGAGCAGGACGGCGAAGCGCGTGCCGGGATGCGTCGAGGCGAACGCGGCGAGACTCTCCGAGAAGCGCTGCCATCCGGGAACGAGGCCGCTTCGCTGCACGGGCTTCACCGCTTGGTACTCGTCGATGAGGTAGTTCGAGGATCCATAGAAGCACGGGTACGCGGGCCAATCGAAGAGGAGGTTCGAGGCGCGGATCGCATCCCTCTGGAGCTCGGCGTTGGCGATGAGGGCCTGGGCCCTGAAGGGGACGTTCTCGAGGACCAGGTCCTCGACGTTGTCGCGGGTGGACCCTTCGGCCAGGTTGGCGGCCACCTCCCGCGCCCCCATGCCGGGCTGGGAGAGGGGCGCGGAGCCGGACAGGTAGAGCGCCGTCGAGCCATCGAGCCAGAGGGGAAGCTCCACACCTCCGAGCTTCACGAGGAAGGCCAGCGCCGGGGCCACGATGACCGCGAGGAGGACGGCGAGCGCCACGGCATCGCGGACGCTCTGGCCCCGCGCGCCATCGCCTTCGGCGCCGCCCCGCCTTGCGCCCTGCACGTCGCGTCCCATGGCCACCCCCTAGAACTGGAAATAGATGAACGGGTTGTACGAGCTCGATACGACCGAGATCACGGAGAGCGCGAAGACGGCCAGGAGCGCGAGGTCCGCGAGGATCGCCACGGCCGTGGCGGCGCCCCTCCTCGACGGCAGCACGTCGGCGGGCACCACGAGCTCGCACGGCGGCACGAAGTCGTTGCCCTTCTGGGGCGCGGCGACGATGCCCGCGGCCGGCCTTCCGGCGAGCCACGCCTCGAAGCGCTTGCGGATCCAGGGGATGACGGGAGTCGAGGCGAGGACGAGCACCGGGACGAGCGAGACGTAGGACCAGCTCTGGAGCTCCCAGAGGGTGGAGGTGCCCAGCCAGCCGTAGCGCCCGAAGATCGCGAGGACCCAATGGGCCACGTTGGAGAGGCCCACGACGCTGAAGAGCAGCCACCCGAAGAAGAAGACCACGATGGTGTAGAGGTGGCGGAAGAAGCGGGGCACGCGCTCAAGCCAGCTGAGCAGGAAGAGCTTCTCGCACATGAGGATGACGCCGTAGTAGAGCCCCCAGAGAAGGAAGTTCCAGGCGGCGCCGTGCCAGATGCCCGTGAGGCCCCAGACGATGAGGATGTTCAGCATCCAGCGGGGCGTGGAGACGCGGTTTCCGCCGAGGGGGATGTAGACGTAGTCGCGGAAGAAGGAGCCGAGCGTCATGTGCCAGCGGCGCCAGAACTCGGTGACGGACGACGAGATGTAGGGGTAGTTGAAGTTCCTCGGGTAGCTGAAGCCGAACATCGAGCCGAGGCCGATGGCCATGTCGGAGTAGCCCCCGAAGTCGAAGTAGATCTGGAACGTGTAGGCGCAGACGGCGCTCGCGCAGCCCACGAAGCCGATCTCCTCCGGCGGGAGCACGAGGAGCGCGTCGGCGAGCACGCCGCACACGTTTGCGAGGAGCATCTTCTTGCCCATGCCCACCGCGAAGAGCCTGATCCCCCGGGCAAAGCCCGCGAGCGTCACATGGCGATCGTCCACCGCCTCCTCGATCTCGGAGTAGCGGACGATGGGGCCGGCCACGAGCTGGGGGAACATCGAGATGTACATGCCGAGGTAGAGCGGGTTCGCCTGGGCCCTCACGTCGCCGCGCCACACGTCGACCACGTACGACACCGCCTGGAGCGTGTAGAACGAGATGCCGATGGGGAGGGCGAGCGACACCTCCGGGAGGATGGGGCTCCCCACGAGGTTGTTCACCTGGGCGCAGAAGAAGCCCAGGTATTTGAAGACGCCCAGGAGCCCGAGGTCGATGACGAGCACGATCGCGAGCGCCACCGTCGCGCCCTTGGAGGAACGGGCCCGGCGCTCCTCTCCCCGGATGTCGCCGAGCCTGTCGGACGGCACGTCGAGGGAGTCGAAGCCGTCATCGTCGCCCGGCGGATCCACCTCGCCGTCCCTCGCGCCGCGAGGGAGCGCGCCCTGGGATCGCCGCGATGCGGCGGCCCGGCTCATGGCCCGATCCATGATCAGGGCGAAGCCCCAGTTCACCAGGATGGAGACCACCATGAGCACGACGTAGACGGGCTCGCCCCACGCGTAGAAGAGGAGCGAGGCCAGAAGGAGCACGACGTTCTTGGCGGCGAGCCAGGGCAGCGCGAAGTAGAAGCCGAGCGTGAGGGGGAGGAAGAGGAAGAGGAATATCGCGCTCGAGAAGACCATGGGCAGAAAGTATAGGTGAGGATCCGCGGACGATGCCCTCGCCCGTCCCACCCGTCCGCCCGGACCTCCCCGCCTGCGAGACGCACGGGCAGGCGCCCCGTACTCGCCTCGCGAAAGGCCGGTCGCGACGATCGCGGCGCGACGCGCCGTCCACCGTGCGCTGAGGAGGTGCGGGCACCGGGTCTTCGGGCTCTGGCCGCAGCCCAGGTCCATCCGTCACCTTGAGGGGCGAGAGCCGCTGCTTTAAAGTCTCCCAAGGGATTCGGCGGTGACGGGCCAGACAAACGGGAGAGGACCGCATGCTTCAAGCGCTTGCAGACCTGTTCTCGCTCGTCCTCGACCCCATCTACGGCCTCACGGGCAACTGGTGGATCACGATCCTCGTCTTCACGCTCGTCATCAAGGTCGTGCTCCTGCCGCTCTCGTTCTGGGTGCAGACGAACTCGATCCGCATGGTGCAGATCATGCCGCAGGTGAACCGCCTGAAGGTTCGCTACTTCGGCGACAGCGAGACCATCGGCGAGGAGCAGACGAAGCTCTACAAGGAGAACCATTACCACCCGTTGCTCTCGCTCATCCCGCTCGCAGTGCAGGTGCTCATCCTCTTCGGCCTCGTGGACGTCATCCGCGGCATCACGAACAGCGGCCAGCCCGGCACCGAGTTCCTCGGACTCGTCCCGGCCGAGGACGGCGGGCTCGCGTGGATCATGCCGCCCCTCGCTGGCCTCTCGGCGCTCCTGCTCGGCCTCGCCCAGAACCACATCAACCCGCTCCAGCGCGAGCAGTCCCGGGCCGAGCAGTTCTCAACCAACGGGCTCTCCGTGGCGCTCTCGCTCGTGCTCGGCGTCTTCGTGGCCGCGGGCATGGCCTTCTACTGGATCTGCTCGAACATCACGGCCATCGGCGTGCAGCTCATCTGCAACGTCGTGGTGAACCCCGAGAAGCGCATCGACCGCGCCGAGGTGGCCGAAACCCGCGAGGAGCTCGAGGCCCTCCAGAACCTCGGCGACAAGACCCCCTGGTACAAGCCGAACCCGCTCGCCCGGCGCGAGAAGCGCGACTACAAGCGCTTCTTCAACATCGTCGGCAAGCACATCGTGTTCTATTCGGAGGGGAGCGGCTTCTACAAGTACTTCCAGGGCGCCATCGAGTATCTGCTCGACCGCTCGGACCTGATCATCCATTACGTCACCAACGACCCGGACGACCAGATCTTCACGATCGCCGAGGACAATCCCCGCATCTTCCCTTACTTCGTGAGCGAGAAGCGCGCGATCACGCTCTTCATGAAGCTCGAGGCCGACGTGATGGTCTCCACCCTGCCCGACCTCGACAACTACTACATGAAGCGCTCCTATGTGAAGAAGGACGTGGAGTACGTCTACATGTTCCACCACACCACGTCGGTGACGATGATCTCGCCCGAGGGCTGCTACGACCACTACGACACGATGCTCTGCGCGGGGCCCCACCAGATGGCGGAGCTCCGCGCCATCGAGGACTGCCGCCACACGCCCAAGAAGAACCTCGTGGCCTGCGGCTACGACCTCATCGACCAGGAGATACGCGATTACGAGGCGCGCCCTCGCGAGGACAACGCGCGACCCACCATCCTCATCGCCCCCAGCTGGCAGGAGGACAACATCCTCGACAGCTGCTTCGACGACCTCGTGGAGCCGCTCCTCGGCAAGGGCTATCGCATCATCGTGCGCCCCCATCCCGAGTACCTCAAGCGCTTCCGGCCGCGCTGGGACGCCCTCAAGCAACGCTACTCCCATGTGAGCGAGGAGGAGCTCTTCTTCGAGAGGGACTTCAGCACCAACGACTCGATCCTCGCCTCCGATATCCTCGTCACCGACTGGTCCTCCATCTCGAGCGAGTTCTGCTTCACCACGCTGAAGCCCGTGATCTTCGTCGACACCCCGGCCAAGGTGAACAACCCCAACTGGCGCGACTACGGCTTGGACGCCACCGACCTCACGCTCCGAAACGAGGTGGGCGTGGCCATCGAGCCGACGGAGCTGCGAGCGCGCGTGGGCGAGGTCGTGAGCGAGATGCTCTCGTCCATGGACGAGTGGAAAGGGCGCATCGAAGCCGTGCGCGAGCACTTCTTCTACAACCTGGGCCGCGGCGGTGAGGTGGCCGGCGAGTACCTGCTCGAGGCGATCATGGAGAGGCAGGCCGAGCGTGACGCCGCCGCGTGATCAGAGGGCGAGCGGAACCCGGCGCCCGCCGTCACGGACGGATTCCCGCTGCGTCTGGCGCCGCCGCGACCTACTCGCGGACGTCGCCGCCGCCCTCATCGGCGCCTGCGCCGCCTCGCTCGCACTCCCCTCCCTCGCCCACGCCTACGTGGACCCCTCGGTGGTCACCTACACCATCCAGGCCGTGGCCGGCGTGGCCGTGGCACTGGGCGCGGTTCTCGGCGTGGCCTTCCGGCGCACGCGGCACACCATCTACCGGCTGCTGAAGATCGACGAGAACGCGAACAAGACCGTCGACCCCGAGGTGCACTTCCTCAAGGGCGCAGAGCCGAGGCACAGGGCGCCGGACGCCGGGGACGAGGAGCCGGAGGAGCCTGCGGAGCCCTTGGATCCGGAGGCCGAGGCCGCCACCGCCATCCTCGGCGCCATCCCCTACGTGATCATCGAGAACTACGACGCGCGCGACCTCTACGCCAAGCGCATCGTGCCGCCCGGCGGCATGCCGATCGAGAACGTCCCGCCCGAGGAGCTCGACGAGCCCGACCTCGAGTCCGCCCCCACCCCCGAGCTCGCCGACGAGCGCGCCCGGGCCCTCTTCGAGGAGGCCGCCCACGGAAAGCCGCCCAAGCGGCTCCGGTGGTCGCTCCGGCTCCTCTTCGCGATCGCCGCCTCGGCGTTCACCGTCTCCACGATCCTCGTCTTCACCCCGCTCGAGCTCGTGGCGGCGAGCTCCGAGAGCCTCACGTTCGGGTTCTTCGACGTCACGGGGCTCCTCATCTCCGTCGGCGCGATCGTCGCCTTCGCCCTGGCCTTCGTCCTCTCGGCGCTCCGGGGCAGGGTGTTCGACGTCACCGTGTGCGTGGTGGTGGCCATAGGCCTCGGCTGCTTCATGCAGGCCCTCTTCTTGAACGCCACGCTGCCCTCGGCCGACGGCACCGCCTTCCACCTCGCAGACCACGTGGGCATCACCATCATCGACACCCTCGTGTGGGTGGGGCTCTTCGTGGGGCTCCTCCTCTTCAACGCCAGGAAGACCCCCATCGCCCGCGTGTTCCTCCCCTTCCTCTGCGTGCTCCTGTTCATGGTGCAGCTCGTCTCCACGGTGGGCATCGCCAACGACGAGCGCGCCGAGGTGGAGGCGATGGACGATCCCATCGTCATGACCACCGAGGGGCTGAACGAGGTGGGTGCCGAAGGCGACGTCACCGTGTTCGTGCTCGACATGTTCGATACCACCTACCTCGACGAGGTCCTCGCCACCGATCCGAGCGCGCTCGACGAGTTCACGGGCTTCACGCTCTTCCGCAATTCCACGGGCTCGCTCATCCCCACCCGCTTCGGGCTCCCGTTCCTCCTCACGAACTCGTGGCCCGACCCGAACGAGTCGTTCGAGGAATTCGAGGCCACCCGCTACGCCGAGAGCCCGTTCCTCGGCGATATCGCCAACGCGGGCTACGAGATCGGGATCTACACCGACACGGTCGACAGGAGCGCCGTCGCCGACTACGCCATGAACATCTATCCCACCCACGGCCGGGAGTTCGATGAGGCGCCGCTCTGGATGGCCCTCGAGAAGATGTCGCTCTTCCGCGAGATGCCGTGGCTCCTGAAGCCCCTCTTCTGGTTCTACACGGGCGACCTCAACGTGGGCTCCCTCGACGAGTACACCTCCGACAACGCCACCTACTACGCGAACATCTTCGAGAACGGCCTCACGGTCTCCGAAGACGCGCCCAGGACCTTCCGCTTCATCCACACCGAAGGCGCGCACTGGCCTTACGACATGGATGCGAACGGCAACACCATTCCCGAGCAGCCGACCGTCGCAGAGCAGGCGCAGGGCGTCATCAACTACGTCGAGGAGTACCTGAAGGAGCTGAAGCGACTCGGGCTCTACGACCAGACCGCCATCATCATCACGGCCGACCACGGCAGATGGGATGCCGGCGTGGCCCCCATGTGGGCCGCCACATCGCCCATCTTCCTCGTGAAGCCCGTCGAGACGCCCGAGGAGGCCGCCCAGCCCCTGCAGGTCTCCACCGTGCCCACGGGGCATCTCGACTACGCAGCTACCGTCATCTCCGCCGTGGGCGGCGACAGCGCCGCGTACGGGCCCACGGCCTTCGAGGTGCCCGACGCGCCCCGCGACCGCTACTTCTGGTACCTCACCCACGACGGCCACACCGACTTCGAGCTCCTCGAGTACCTCGTCCAGGGCGATGCGCTGGACTTCGGCACCTGGAGCCCCACCGGTCGCTACGTGCAGATCAACCCCGGCGGCTTGACCGACCCCGCCGCCCACCCCGAGGGCTATCCGCCCCCGGCGCCGGAGGATGACTACGACGACGAGTGGTAGGCGGGACGGTTCCTTGGGGGAGCCAGGGGAAGCGGCCCGGTCTCACGCATATCGAGCGGGGATCAGAGCCAGTAGGGGTCCCCATCGGCGAGGAGCTCGATCGGCTCGTGCGAGGGCTCCATCCGCTCCATGAACTTCGCTGCGAAGTACACGTCTTGGAGCGCGATGCCGATGTTGTAGGCGAGGATCCGCTCCGCGTCGCTCGCGCGTCCCTCGCGCTCACCGCGCACGACCTCGGCGATCTCGGCCAGGCGCGGCTCGAACGCCGCGTAGTTCCCAAAGCCTCGCACATGGCCGCGGTCGTCGCAGAAGACCCGATCGAAGGTGAGGTCGCAGCCCATGAAGCCCCGCGTGTGCACCGGCACGACGAGGATGCCCGGAGCGAAGGCGCCGTCGTCCTCCACGAAGTCGCCATCGGCGGCCGTCACGCACGAGACGACGACGTCGGAGCGCTCGATGAGCTCGCGCGGGCTGTCCACGACCTCGAAGCTCGCGTTCGAGGCGTCCCGGAAGCGCGCCTCGAATCGCTCGGCATGGTCCTTGTAGCGAAGGAGCCTGAACCGCAGCGGACCGTCCGCGATCGAGAGCAGCGCCAGCACCGTGGCCGTGGCCGTGTTGCCGAGGCCCATGACGCCCACGGTCTCGTAGCCGCCCTTGGCGAGGAGGTCGATGGTGAGGGCCGCCACGGCGCCCGTCCGCACGGTCGTGAGGTACGTGGCGTCCATGAGCGCCAGCGGCTCGCCGCTCGCGAGGTCGTGGAGCAGGAGCTCGGCCTGCACGCTCGGCCGCCGCTTGGGGTAGCGGGTCACGAGCTTCACGCCGGCCCTGTCGATGGCCGGGATCACGCAGGGCATCGTGTTGTAGAAGCAGTGCTCGATGCCGCTCGGCTTCAGGCTGATCTTGGGCGCCATGATGGCGTCTTCCTTCAGGAGCAGCGCCTCCCTCGCCCACGCGACCCACCGCTCGGGCGGCACCTTGGCGCGGACGAAGTCATCGAACGTGTAGACATCCATGGGCGCGCGGCCCTCCCGTCTTCCCTCGCGGCCGCCTAGGCCTCGCCGAGCACGCGCTCGAGGGCCCGGAGCAGCCGGTCGTCATCGGCCTCGTCGCGCACGGCGACGCGGATGAAGCTCCCGCCCCCCATCTTGGGCGAGAGATCCTTGATGAAGATCGCGTCCTCGGCGAGGAGACGGCTCGTGAGCTCGGTCGAGTTCAGGGGGCCGGCGACTTCGCACATGATGAAGTTCGCCTCGGAGGGGATGGGGCGCAGGCCGCCTGTGGCGAGGAGCGCGTCGAAGAGCCTCGCGCGCTCCTTGCGCACGAGGGCGAGCGAGCGCTGGTAGTCGGCCTTGTACTTCTCGGCGATCTGCAGGTAGAACTCGCCGAAGGAGTTGATGTTCCAGATGGCGGCATCGCGCTTGAGCTCGGCGATGAGCCCCTCGTTCGCCGAGGCGGCGACGCCCAGGCGCACCCCCGGCACCCCATGCGACTTGGAGATCGACTTCACGACGATGAGCTGCGGATGGCGCTCGAGGAGCTCGTCCGCGAGGAGGCTCGCGCCCTCCTCGGAGGCGAAGTCGACGAAGCTCTCGTCGAGGACGAGCGCGATGCCGCGCTCCTCGCACCAGGCGCAGAGCTCCTCCACCTCGGTTTTGGGCAGGTAATTGCCCGTGGGGTTGTCGGGGTTCACGAGCACGAGCGCCTCGAGGCCCTCGCCCTCGAAGAACTCCTCGAGCTCCTCCGCCCCGTAGGCGAAGTTCTCGCCACGGGGCACGTACACCACGCTCCGGCTCTCGTCGCAGCGGTTGGGATACTCCTCGAAGGTGGGGCGGATGAAGCCCACCTTCCCCGTGAAGCGCGCCATGAGGTCGCGGATGAGCTCGGCGGCGCCGTTCCCCACGACGATCTTTCCCTGGTCGATGCCGAAGGTCTTGGCGGCCAGAAGCGAGTTCACCCGCATGCCCGAGGGGTAGTCGCCCAGAAGGGCGTCGAAGCTGGCCTTCATCTCGGACTTCAGGCGCGCCGTGGGATAGTACGGGTTCACGAGGTAGCAGAAGTCGAGGAGCTCCGGGTAGCGCCAGTAGCCGCCGTAGCGGCCGGCGATCTTGGCGAGCCGCTCGCCCGGCGTCGGGGCGAAGATCGATTCCGCGATGTCCAGATCCTGGAGGTCGTCGATCTCGTACCAGTGGCGCCCTTCCATGCGCTTTCCCTGCACCTCGGTGGAGTCCACCATGGTGATCACGCGGAGCACCTGCTCGTAGTACTCGTTCACGCCGAGCGCATGCATGTAGGCCTTGAGGAAGGGCACGTAGACGTCCTTCGAGAAGTCCCGCGCGAACTTGTAGACGTTCACCGTCTTGAAGTAGCCCTGCGTGTGGGAGAAGTCCATCTGCTTGCCGGGGACGAAGCTCGTGATGTGGTCGTCCTCGTCGAGGGTGACCACGGTGCCGTCCATCCAGCTCTGGTAGGCGTCGACGAGCGCAAGCGTGGGGCGGGGGTCTGCAACGAGGTCCTCCAGCACCCCGTCCTCGAAGATGAGGTCGCTCTCCAGAAGGATGGTGTCGTCGGCCGCCAGCTCGTCGGCGGCGAGGCCGAGCGAGAAGATGTTGTTCGTGCTCGCGTAGTCGGGGTTCTCCACGTAGACGATGGGCGTCACCACGTCGAGGCCCTGGATATGCTCGATCAGGCGGTCGGCCTTATAGCCCACGACGATGACGATGCGCTCGAGGTCGAGCCCATCCAGCTGGCCGAGCATGCGGTCGATCAGAGGGACGCCATTCACCTTCACCATGCACTTCGTATCGTCCGCGGTGAGCGCCTTCAGGCGCTTGCCCATGCCGGCAGCGAGAATCAGACCCTGCATCGACGACCTCCCCCTCGTCGGATTCGCCTCACGAACCACCGCTCCAGTCTATCAGGCGGGTCAGGGCTGGCGCGACATCCGCGGATCGTCGAAGGCGCCCGCCAGCCGAGGGCAACGGCGCGGGACGCAGGCGCCGTTGCCGCATGAACGCGACGACCGCATTCGCCCTCCTGCCTCGCGTCTACACTGGCACCAACGAATCCGCTGCGTGCGAAGGGGGCAGCCATGAGCTTTCCGGAAGGGTTCCTGTGGGGCGGGGCCGTCGCGGCCAACCAGGTGGAGGGCGCCTGGAACGAGGACGGCAAGGGCCCGAGCGTGGCCGACGTGGCGAGCTACAAGCCCAAGGTCGACGTGACGAACTACGCCGCCCAGTGGGCCGTCTCCGACGCTTCCATCGCAGATGCCCTGGCCACCGACGACGTGGCCGCCTATCCCAAGCGCCACGGCATCGACTTCTACCACCGCTACAAGGAGGACCTCGCGCTCTTCGCCGAGCTCGGCTTCAAGGCGCTCCGCCTCTCCATCGCCTGGGCGCGCATCTTCCCCACGGGCGAGGAGGACGAGCCCAACGAGGCCGGCCTCGCCTTCTACGAGGACGTCTTCCGCGAGATGCGCCGCCTCGGCATCGAACCCATCGTCACGCTCTCGCACTACGAGATGCCGCTCGCGCTCGCCACCAAGTACAACGGCTGGGCCGACCGCGCCTGCGTCGAGGCCTTCTGCCGCTTCTGCCATGCGTGCTTCGAGCGCTACCGCGACCTCGTCACCTACTGGATCACCTTCAACGAGATCGACTCCGTCATCCGCCACCCCTTCACCACGGCGGGCATCATCGAGAGCCGCGTGCCCGAGGGGCAGATGAAGCAGGTCTGCTACCAGGCCATGCACCATCAGTTCGTGGCGAGCGCCCTCGTCACGGCCGATTGCCATCGCATCATCCCCACCGCCAAGGTGGGCTGCATGATCACCAAGCTCACCTGCTACTCGCGCACCTGCGCCCCCGAGGACGAGCTCGTCACCCAGGCGAGGAACCTCGAGAACCTCTTCTACTCCGACGTGCAGATCCGAGGCGCCTATCCGCCCCTCATCCTCAAGATGTTCGAGCGCAACGGCATCCATGTCGAGATGGAGCCCGGCGATGCCGAGATCCTCAAGGCGGGCACCGTCGACTTCTGCTCGTTCAGCTACTACATGACGATGACCGAGTCGGCCGACCCCGACGCCGAGCGCACGCCCGGCAACACCGTCCTCGGCGTGAAGAACCCCTACCTGCCCTCGAGCGACTGGGGCTGGCAGATCGACCCGCTCGGGCTTCGCTACAGCCTCATCGAGCTCTACGATCGCTACCAGGTGCCCCTCATGGTGGTGGAGAACGGCCTCGGCGCCAAGGACGTGGTGGAGGCCGACGGCTCCATCCACGACGACTACCGCATCGACTACTTCCGCCAGCACATCCGCGAGATGGGCGAGGCCATCGACGAGGGCGTGGACCTCATCGGCTACACCACTTGGGCGCCCATCGACCTCGTGAGCGCCTCGACGAGCCAGATGTCCAAGCGCTACGGCTTCATCTACGTCGACCTCGACGACGACAACAA
Source organism: uncultured Atopobiaceae bacterium (assembly GCA_947631545.1). GTDB lineage: Bacteria > Actinomycetota > Coriobacteriia > Coriobacteriales > Atopobiaceae > CANRLS01. The sequence continues at coordinate 3,506 of CANRLS010000023.1, read as the reverse complement.
CGGCACCCTCGCGCGCTCCAAGAAGGACAGCTTCGCCTGGTACCAGAGAGTTATTCAAACGAACGGAGCAGACCTTTCCTAGGCTTGGAGCGCCCAGATGATGGTCGTGTTGGGCTGCCAGCCGAGCCCGCGCAGAACGTCGAACTCGTTCGTGAGCGGCGTGTAGAGGTGCGTGTCCACCGTCGCGTTGGGGTTGAAGAGCGTGAACACCGGGATTCCGCCGGAAGCGGGTGCCGAGAGGATGTTGCTGGCAGCGCTGTCCTGCAGCCAGCCGTCGGACTTGAGCCGCTCCACCTGCACGGTGTCGCTCTCGGGGCAATAGTAGTGGTCGTGGCTTGAGGGATTGTAGAAGCGCAGGATCACACTCGTGCCCTCGACCGGCTCCGCCGGCGCGTACCAGTAGATCCCATCGTCGCCCTCCGGCGTCCACCCGCCCTTCGTGAGGAAGGCCACCTCGCGCACGTCGGTGGTGTAGAGGTGCGTCTTCTCCGAATGGCTGTAGAGCCGATAGACCGCCGTGCCCTCCCCCGACGGCGCCTCGGGGATCCAATGGGCGTAGAGCGTCATCGCGCCCTTGGGCACGTAGGTCGAAAGGTCGACGGGCTCGAAGCCCTCCGCCTCCGTGCCCCAGCCGGCGAAGACATGGCCCTCCCGCTGTGGATCTGCCGGCGCCGGAATCGTGCGCCCGGGCCTCACGCGCACGGTCGTGGCGGTCTGGCCGCCCTCGGCATCCCAGGAGCCGCCGTTGGCGTCGAAGGTCACCAGAAAGCTCCCGGGCGCGGGCCTCGGCACCACCGTGAGCACGGCGGATGCCGTGAGCTGGCCCTCCGTCGATTCCTTCGGATAGCTCGCATCGATGATGACGCCGCCGGAGCCCGGCATCGCCGGATCGGTGGGCGTCGGCGACGGGGGCGCCGTCACGTCGAAGTCGAGGGTGTTCGTCGCGGATCCCTGGCGCACCGGCCCGATGACGGCACCCGTCTGCGCGCCACTTGCGAGCCTCACTTCGAGCGAGGACGCGGCCATCTGCGATGACGGTACGAAGTTGTAGGGAGGCAGCACGCCGTTGTCGAGCGGCTGCGGGAGGAGCGCCGCCGTGAAGGTCGCGCGCTGGCCCGGGTAGGCCTCTGCGGTAAGCGGCCAGAGGACGAGGCTCGCCTTCGCAGGGTCGGCCCACATCGCCGTGAGCGTCATCGACTCCGTGAAATCGAAGGTCTCCAGGTCGACGCTATGCCAGTGGCCGTAGGTGATGGATCCGTCGCCCGATGCGTGCGCGTCCTCCTCGATCCACTGGTACCAGGCGAGGAGCTGGTGGCTGCCGTTCGTTATGCCGTTCAGCTGCTCCCTCTGGCTCGCGCTCAGCCGTTGCGAGCCCTCATCGAGCGCGAGGATCTTGAAGGGAACCTTGCCCTCGTCCCACGTGCCCTCGTTTCCATCGAAGGTGACGGTGATCTGGTCGCCTCCGAACACCGTCACGGTGCTCTCGTCGGACTGGCCGAGCATCGAGACCGTCACCGTGATGTCGCCGGGGTTCGCCGGTGCCGTGAGGCTGAATGAAGCGACGAGCCCATCGATGGTCGGTGCGCTCGTCTGGCAGAGCGGCGACGTCGCGATGGCGAGGTCGCTGAAGTCGATGGTCTTTGGCAAGGGGACGCCGTTCGCCTCTGAGGTCACCGTGGCCGTCACCGTGAAGGGAACGGCTTCCCCGGTCCTCGCCGAGGCCGCCTCGGGCGCAAGGCTCAAGCCGAGCGTGCCCCATTGTGCTTTGAAGGTGGTGTCTCCTGTGATCGCCTCATCGAAATCAGCGCGTGTCCAGCTATTGCCCGACCCCGCGTACCAGCCGAGGAAGACCTTGTCGCCGTTCACCGGCGCCTCTGCCGGAGGTACCGCCCGGCCGTTGCTTTCGACGTTCTGTTCGATGCTGCCGCTCACGACCAGCCAAGACCCGCCGTTCGGATCGAACGTCACCGTGTGGCTCTTCGTCACCCATACGGCTTCGAGCGTCGTCGCCTCGTTGAAGACCGTCGATGCGAGCTGGCTCGTCGTGAGCGCGCTGCCCACCGATTCGCCTGCGGTGACCTTCCAGTAGGCGAAGCCCTTGGTGGCGTCCGTGAGCGTCGGATCTGCGAAGGGCACGCCCTGGAGCTTGCCGTCCGACCCCGTGAGCACCGGGTTGGCGCTCGGCCACGACCAATTGCCGCCACCGAGCTCGAACGTCACCGGGTAGCGCATGGGAAACGTGAGCGCACTCCCCGTGGTGGCCGCGCCCGGACCCGCCGAGCCATAGACGGCCGTGAGCGCGGACCAGAGCGCGGGATCCCACGCCGGGCGGATGCTCGTCGTGCGTCCCTTGGGCGCGGCGCCGAACGTGATGGTGCCGGCCTCGCCGCCGCTGTAGCTCGTGGTCGCGTTGCCCGACGGCACAATCACGTCATCCTTGATGGGGAAGAACGTCGGCAGCGGCACCGAGCCGAAGTTCGGTGTGATGCCGTTGAACGCGTAGTCCAGTTCGAGCGTCACGGTATCGCCGGCCTTCACGCCCTCCGTCAGTACGCCGGACTGGTTCGAGACCGGCTTGAAGCCCAGCTTCGTGAGCTCGGCCGGCTGGATTCGCACCCAAGGGTTGGAGAGCGGGATTCCCGAAGTCGCTGCCGTCGCGGAATTGGGGGCGCCGGCGAAGCTCTGCACGGTCGCCCCGTTCTCGCTCGCTCCGCCCGTGGCGAACCACGGGTAGAAGTCGTCTTCGCCCTTGGTCGATGCCTTGAGGATCGCCGAGCCGCTGATGGCGTTCTCCCCGTTTTCGCCCCTGCTCGCGGTGAGCGTCGGGCCTCCAGCGCCCGTCCCAGTCTCGTTCGCCATCGTGAGCGTGCCGGCGTTCACGGCGTAGCCGCTCGCACCGCTCGCGGTGGCGCTCACCGTGCCGCCGTTGATAGCGAGCGTCGTGGCGCTCAGCGCATCCGACCTCAAGCCGGTCATCTCCGCCGTCACTTCGCCGCCATTGATGGTGAGCGTGCCGGCCGAGATGGCATGCTGGTAGTTGGCCGGGTTCCTCGCGGTGATGGTGCCGCCGTTGATGGTGAGCGTGCCGTCGAGCACGGTCGTGGTCCCTCTGAGCGTCCCGCCCAGGAGCAGCCCGTCGATCGAGACGTTCGCATCGTCGATCAGGAGGTCCTTGGCGATGACGGAGATGGCGGCGTTCTTTGTGCCTGCATCCTCCTCGTAGAGGTCGAGGCTTCCGTCGTCGGTCGAGCTCACGATGGTCAGCTTCGCAGGCGACCAGATGGCCGAGAACGTGTTGTTGGCGTAGATCGCGTTCTCGCCCGTCACGTCGAGCGTCGTATCGCCGTTGAAGATGAAGAAGTGCCTGCTTCCGGGATCGTTCAGTCGGTTGACGGTGACTGCGCCCAGATGGATCGTGGCCCTGTTCGTCTTTGCCACGACGATCTGGTTGAGCCCTTCATGGCGATAATCGGCACGTGTCACATCCGAGATGGTGACCGTGCCCG
>CANRLS010000022.1 GCA_947631545.1 uncultured Atopobiaceae bacterium | reverse complement strand
GAGCCCCATGCAGTACCGGAGGGACCTGGAGCTGATAGCATGACCATCGCCGGTCCAGGATTTCCACCGCAGTCCCGTTTCTCTTCGTTACCGTGCCGCCAATCACGGCTTTGAGGTCATCGTCCGACTGCTTCTCCTCGGACTTGGACTTCTTGGCCTCGAGTTTCGCATCAGTCTTCTTGTCGGACATCGTCGATCCTCCCTATGGACAAGAGGGCGAGTAGTCGCGGCTACCGCCCTCTCTTCGGCTTCCGAACGCGCGTCCTCAATGCTCGAACCCAACGTGCCAGCGCCTCGACGATGCCGAGGGCCGAAGAGCGGCCCACTGCGCGAGCTTTGGGCCGCCGCACCCTGCCATCCGACGAGTACGGAAAAGGGCGACACGCGAGGCGACAGCATGTCGCACTTCGGTGTCGCCCTGTCGTAATTGCAGGTAGATGGAGGCGACACCATCTTTCCAGTCGGCACCTGTCGTAACCGGCTTCGTGCACTCATCGAGCAGGAGCCCGCATCGAGATATACGGCGAACGACCCCTACACGTTGAAGCGGAAGTGGCAGACGTCACCGTCTCGCATGACGTAGTCGCGGCCCTCGATGCGGAGGCGCCCCTCGGCGCGGCAGCCCGCCTCGCCGCCGAGCTCGACGAAGTCCTCGTAGCTCGCCACTTCGGCCTTGATGAAGCCCCGCTCGAAGTCCGAATGGATGACGCCCGCCGCCTCGGGCGCCTTGGCGCCCTTGCGAACCGTCCAGGCGCGCACCTCCTTGGGGCCGGCGGTGAAGAAGCTCTGGAGCCCGAGCGTGTCGTAAGCCACCTGGGCCAGGCGCTCGAGGCCGCTTCGCTCAAGGCCGAGCGACTCCAGGTACTCGGCCGCCTCATCGGCGTCGAGCTCCGCGAGCTCCGCCTCGATCTTGGCGCAGATGGGGATCGGCTCCTGGCCGGCGAGGGACGCGGGCCTCTCGCCCAGCTCGTCCTCGTCCACGTTGGCAACGTAGATGACGGGTTTCATCGTGAGGAGGAAGAGCCCCTTGGCGGCCGCGGCCTCGCCCTCGCTCATCTCCATGTCGGCCGCGCGATGGCCCTCGTCGAGCCACGCGGCGAGCCGCTTGGCGACGGCGAGCATGGCGGCCGCCTCGGCGTCCTTGCGGGACTCCTTCTCGAGCCGGGGGATCTGGCGCTCGAGGGTGCCGAGGTCGGCGAGCACGAGCTCGGTCTGGATGGTCTCCACATCGCCCGCCGGATCCACGCGGCCGTCCACGTGCACCACGTCGGGATCGGCGAAGTAGCGCACCACCTCGCAGATGGCGTTGGTCTCGCGGATGTTGGCCAGGAACTGGTTTCCCAGCCCCTCTCCCTCGTTGGCGCCCTTCACGAGGCCGGCGATGTCCACGAACTCCACCGTGGCGGGGACGATGCGCGCCGGATCCACGATCATGGCAAGTGCGCCCAGGCGCTCGTCGGGCACGTCCACGACGCCCACGTTGGGCTCGATCGTGGCGAAGGGATAGTTGGCGGCGAGGCCGCTCCGCTTGGTGAGCGCGGTGAAGAGCGTGGACTTGCCCACATTGGGCAGGCCCACGATGCCGATGGAGAGGGCCACGGCTAGGCTCCGTTCGTCGAGTCGGGGATCACGAGCTCCGAGGCGTCGGTGAACTCGGGCTCCAGCGCCTTGGTTGGGCACACGTGGAGACAGGCGCCGCACTGGCAGCAGAAACTCGCCTCGCAAGTCCAGCGCCCCTCGGGCGTGAGCTCGATGGCGCGCGTGGGGCAGACGTGCTCGCACTCGCCGCAGAGCGTGCAGAGATCGGGATCGCAGACGGGCTCGTAGAGGTCGATGGCCTCGGCCATGTCGGGGTGCTTCTGGAGCGCCCCCATGAGGAGCTTCCGGCGGTCGAGGAGCACGCGACGCTGGCGCTTGGCGTTGGTGGTGCCCACAGCGGCGTCGAGCGTGCGGGCGATGCCGTTCAGCTGGGAGCTGTGGGCCTGGATCTGCTGGGTCACGCGGCGCGCGGCCGTGACGACCCGGCTCTGGCCCAGGAGCCGCTCGCCCGCCTGGGTGATGTTGTCCACGAACTCCTTGCGCTGCCAGGCGCGGTTGGGCTCGTGGGTGAGGTCGCTCTCGTAGACTTCGAGCCCGAGCCCGAACCCGCACCAGGTCTCGGCCCTGCCGATGGCGTCGGTGTAGGTCTCCTCGCCCGTCGCCGTGGGGCAATCGTCGCAGATGCCGAGCGGAAGGTAGACGAAGACGTTGTCGTAGTCGGCCATGACGGAGGCCCAGACCTCCGCCGGCACGGCGCCCACGCAGGGAAGGATGACCTCGTTGTTCTCGGGCAGGCGATCGATCGTGCGGGTGCAGGTCACGTAGCAGGTCTCGTGGCTCATGGCGGCGCCCGCGATGCGGTCGTAGAGCTTGCGGGGCGCGAGGTCGGCCACGCTGTAGCATTCGGAAGGGCACGTCTCCACGCAGAGCCCGCACTTGATGCAGGTGTCGAGGATCTCGATGGAGTTGCCGTCGATGGAGATGGCGTCGACCGGGCAGATCCTCACGCAGCGATCGCAGGTGGCGCGATCCTTCGACTTGCAGGTGGTGCAGGGGATGACGTTCGCCCGGGGGCGAATCTTGTAGTCGGCGGGATTCCAGGTGGGCTCCGGCTCGTCCGCTCCGGTGAGGGCGTTCGCGATTCCCGAGAGCGGGTTCTGGATGGCCTTGAAGTCCTGGGATATGTCGATGATGTCATCCAGGAAATCGCGTTTCTGCTCGGCCATGGCACCTCCTTCGCCCTGCCGTCCTCCCCCTCGCACTGTAGCGCAAGCCGAGGGCGCGACAAAGGCGTCCGCCGCCCTCGCCCCGCTCCCGTCGACATCGCGCACGCGCACGAAGAGGGGGCGCGCCCGCCGGGACGCGCCCCCTCGCACAAGCTTGTTTGGGCTCGCGGCCTAGTACATGCCGCCGCCACCGCCCTGGGCAGCCGCCGCCGAGATGGCCTCCTCGATGGTGGTGTCCTTGGGCTCGTCGGTCACCGTGGCCTCGGTGATGAGGATGAGGCCGGCGACGCTCGCGGCGTTCTGCAGCGTCACGCGGGCGACCTTCACCGGGTCGAGCACGCCCATGTCGATCATGTCGCCATAGGTGCCCGTGGCGGAGTCGAGACCCTCGCCGCGCTTCATCTCGCGGATCTTCTCGGCCACGACGGCGCCCTCGAAGCCGGCGTTGTCGGCGATGGTCTTCACGGGCGCGGCGAGCGCCTTGGCCACGATGTCGACGCCGATCTTCTCGTCCACGTCAGCGGTCTCGACCTTGTCGAGGCAGCTGATGGCGTTCAGGAAGACGACGCCGCCGCCAGCGACGATGCCCTCCTCCACGGCCGCGCGGGTGGCCTGGAGCGCGTCCTCGATGCGGTGCTTGACCTCCTTGAGCTCCACCTCGGTGGCGGCGCCCACGCGGATCACGGCCACGCCGCCGCTGAGCTTGGCCAGGCGCTCCTGGAGCTTCTCGCGATCGAAGTCGCTATCGGTGGCGTCCATCTCGGCCTTGATCTGGCTGATGCGATCGTCGATGGCCTGCTTGGAGCCGGAGCCGCCCACGATGGTGGTGTCGTCCTTGGTGATCTTCACGCTCTTGGCGCGGCCGAGCATGTCCTCGGTCACGTCGGCGATCTTGATGCCCAGCTCGTCGAGGGCCACCTGGCCGCCGGTGACGACGGCGATGTCCTCGAGCATGCGCTTGCGGCGATCGCCGTAGCCGGGCGCCTTCACGGCGGCCACGTTGAGGGTGCCGCGGAGCTTGTTCAGGATCAGCGTGGCGAGCGCCTCGCCCTCCACGTCCTCGGCCACGATGAGGAGCGCGGCGCCGGAGCGCTGCACGGCCTCGAGGATGGGCAGGATGTCCTGGATGTTGGAGACCTTCTGGTCGGTGAGGAGGATGTAGGGATCCTTCATGTTGGCCACGAGGTCCTCGGCGCCGGCCGCGAAGTAGGGCGAGATGTAGCCCTTGTCGAACTGCATGCCCTCGACGGTCTCGATGTCGATGCCGAAGGTCTGGGACTCCTCGACGGTGATGACGCCGTCCTTGCCCACCTTCTCCATGGCGTCGGCGATCTTCTCGCCGATCTGGGGATCGGCGGCCGAGATGCTGCCCACGGCTGCGATCTGATCCTTGGTCTCGATGGTGTGGGCCACGCCCTTCATGTCGTCGACCACGGCGGCCACGGCCTTGTCGATGCCGCGGCGGATGGCGAGCGGGTTGGCGCCGGCGGCCACGTTGCGCAGGCCCTCGTTGACGATGACCTGGGCGAAGAGCGTGGCGGTGGTGGTGCCGTCGCCCACGTTGTCGTTGGTCTTGGTGGCGACTTCCTTCACGAGCTGGGCGCCCATGTTCTCGATGGGATCCTTGAGCTCGATCTCCTTGGCCACGGAGACGCCGTCGTTGGTGATGGTGGGGGCGCCGTAGGAGCGCTCGAGGGCCACGTAGCGACCCTTGGGGCCCATGGTGGTGGTCACGGCGTCGGCCAGCGTGTTCACGCCCTTGGCGAGACGGCTGCGAGCGTCGCTCCCGAACTTGATGTCCTTTGCCATATGCGCATTACCTCCTGGTAGGTGTGGGTATCCGAACGGGCACGCCCGCTAGCGCTCGAGGATGCCGTAGATGTCCTCGGCGCGCAGGAGCAGGAGCTCCTCGCCGTCGAGCTTGACCTCGTTGCCGCCGAACTTGCCGTAGAGCACCTGGTCGCCGACCTTCACATCGAGGGGGATGTGCTCGCCCTTCTTGTTGCGCTTGCCCGGGCCCACGGCGATGACCTCGCCCTGCTGGGGCTTCTCCTGGGCGCCCGAGGAGATGTAGAGGCCGCTGGCCGTCTTCTCCTCCTTGGGTGCGGGCTTCACGAGCACGCGGTCTCCCAAAGGCTTGAGATTCATGGTCGTCCTTCCTTCCTGCTGGTCACGATGCGTCCCAAAAGTGCTGGTCAAACACAACGGAATGGCACTCCCGGGACAAGAGTGCTAAGCCACAGAGCATGGTAGCCATGCATCGCACCCCGCACAAGCGCGAATGAGAAAATCTATAGCACCCACACTTAGATTTATTCAGTTTGAAGAGGAGTGCGGCCATCTTCGGCGGGCCCATAGGCGGGCGGGACGCCCCTTGAGGGAGCGTCCCGCCGATATGGGCCCGTTCCGCGTTCGCGCCGACCCTCGCCGGAGGGCGCTGTGGCGCATCTGCGCTAGACCTCGATGGCGTCCACCTCGTCCATCCAGAGGCGCGCCGTGCCGTCCGAGGCCATGCGCAGATCGCCCCTGGGCGAGAGCCCCACGGTACCCACCTTGGGGCCATCGGGCATGGCGTTTCGCTTGAAGGCCTGAGAGAAGAACCGCGAGTAGAAGGTGCGCATCCAGTGGAGGATCTCGGACGGCTCGTAGGTGCCCTCGAAGGCGATGCAGGCCAGACGGAAGACCTTCCTTGGCCTGTGCCCGCAGCGCAGCATGTGATAGAGGAAGAAGTCATGCAGCTCGTAGGGGCCGATGATCTCCTCGGTCTTCTGCGAGAACTCGCCGTCGACCTTCGCGGGAAGGAGCTCTGGCGTCACCGGCGTGTCGATGATGTCCTTGAGCACGCTGTAGAGCTCCTCATCGTAGGCGGGCTCGGAGGCCTCGGCGATGGGCAGCCGGTCGCGCGCGATGAGCGCCTCGTGGAGCACCAGGTGCTCGAGGAGCGTCTTGGGCACGCCGGCGTTCACGCCGTAGTTCGAGAGCGAGTCGCCGCCGAAGGTGCACCAGCCCAGGGCCAGCTCGGAGAGGTCGCCCGTGCCCACGACGAAGCCGCCCTCCTGGTTCGCGAGATCGAGGAGCACCTGGGTGCGCTCCCTCGCCTGGGCGTTCTCGTAGGTGGTGTCGTGGACCTCCGGGTCGTGGCCGATGTCCTTGAAGTGCTGGAGCACGGCGTCGGCGATGGAGATGGTCCGCGTGGTGCAACCAAGGCATTCGGCGAGCTTGAGGGCGTTGTCCATCGTGCGGTTGGAGGTGCCGAACCCGGGCATCGTCACCGCGATGATGCCCGCGCGGTCGAGCCCCAGCCTGTCGAAGGCGCGAGCGCTCACGAGGAGCGCCAGCGTCGAATCGAGGCCGCCGGAGATGCCCACCAGCACCTTCTTGCAGCCGATGTGCTTGATGCGGCTCGCCAGGCCGAAGGTCTGGATGTCGAGGATGTGCTCGCAGCGCTGGTCGCGCTCGAGGTCGTCGTCGGGCACGAAGGGGTGCGGATCGATGGGACGGGTGAGGAACGTCTCGTCCACCGAGAGCTCGAAGGCGCTCTCGTGGTAGCCGCCCTCCTCGGGCGTGGCCGAGGTGATGTAGGAGGACATCTGCAGGCGCTCCGTGCGCATCATGGCCACGTCCACCTCGGAGATGGCGAAGCCGCTGCCGAAGGGGCCCGACTCGGCCAGGAGCGCGCCGTTCTCGGCGATGAGGTTATGGGCGCCGAAGACGATCTCGTCCGTGGACTCGCCCATGCCGGCGCTCGAATAGGTGTAGGCGCAGATGATGCGGGCGCTCTGCCCCACCACGAGGTCGCGGCGGTAGTCGGCCTTGGCGACGATGTCGTTCGAAGCCGAGATGTTGCAGATGAGGGTGGCGCCGTTCAGCGCGAGCTCGATGGAGGGCGGGTTGGGCACCCAGAGGTCCTCGCAGATCTCTGTGCCCAGCACGAGCGAGGGCATCGTCTCGCAGCGGAAGAGCTGGGCCGCGCCGAAGGGCACGCCCTTGAAGCCGGCGAAGTCGACGCTCGAGACCTCGAGCGGCCCCGCCAGGAAGTGCCGGCCCTCGTAGAACTCGTGGTAGGTGGGGATGTTGCGCTTCGGCACGAGGCCGAGGAGCTTGCCGTGGCACACCACGGCCGAGCAGTTGTAGAGGTTCCCGCTCAAGGCCACCGGGATGCCCAGCATGACGATGCAGTCGAGCTCGGCGGTGTTCGCCGCGAAGGTGGCGAGGCCGTGCTCGGCGGCGTCGAGGAGATACGGCTGGCGCAGGAGGTCGTCCACGCTGTACGACGTGACGCAGAGCTCGGTGAGGGCCACGACCTTCGCCCCGCGAGAGACCGCCTCTCGCACCACCTTCTCGCAGGAAGCGATGTTGAAATCGACATCTCCGACGCGCACCTCGGGGGTGGCGGCGCAGATCTTCACATAGCCGTCGCGCATGGATCCTCCTCGATAGGCACCTGCGATTCATAGAGCCGAAAGAGACTGTACCCAGCGGGGGATGCCCCGGAGGGCCCAGCATCCGACCGTTAACGCAAATGGCACCGTGGGCTCTCCCAGGGCCCGGAGGCTTCGGTTCAGGGCTCATCGGGAGCCGGAATGGGAAGCGCGGAATCCGGCGTGCCCGAGGGCAATGGACGCGGCGGCAATCGGTTGGCCACCGGAGCTGTGACCGCCGAATTCCGTGCGTTCGAGCCTCATGGGCGGTGCGAAGCGGACGCTGAGGCCGCGGCCGAAGCCTCCGAGGCCTTAGGAGAGCTGTGACCGCCGAATGCCGAGCCTTCCAGCTCCATGGGCTGCGCGAAGCGGACACTGAGCCCTGGGCCGAGGTCCCCGGGCCTAGCCGAGCTTGAGATGCGGATCGGCATCCATGCTGAGCGGCGCCGTCTGGCCGAGCGCGAGCTTGCGGGCACCGACGAGCCCCACCATCTGCGCGTTGTCGGTGCAGGCATCCACGGGAGGCACCGTCACGCGGACGCCCCGCTCCCGCATGGCCCGCGTGAGGGCGCGGCGAAGCGCCGCGTTGGCCGCCACGCCGCCGCCCAGGCAGAACTCGTCCACCTCGCAGCGCTCCACAGCGCGCACGGCCTTGGCCACCTGCACGTCGATCACAGCCTCTTGGAAGGACGCCGCCACGTCGGGGGCGCTCACCGGACGCCCGGCCATGGCCTCGCCCTCAAGGTAGGTGACGACGGCGGTCTTGAGCCCCGAGAGCGAGAAGTCGAGGCCGTGGCTGTGCAGGAGCGCCCGCGGGAAGTCGATGGCCTTGGGGTCGCCCTCCTCGGCGAGGCGACTGATGGCGGGGCCGCCCGGATAGCCCAGCCCCAGCGCCTTGGCCACCTTGTCGAAGGCCTCACCCACCGCATCGTCGATGGTGGTTCCCAGCACCTCGTAGTCGCCCCAGTCGCGCACGGAGACGAGGAGCGTGTGGCCGCCCGAGACGAGGCTCGCCACGAAGGGCGGCTCGAGGTCGGGGCGCACGAGGAGGTTCGCGAAGAGATGGCCCTCCAGATGGTTCACGCCCACGAGGGCGAGGTCGGCCGCCGCGCAGAGTCCCTTGGCGAAGGCGATGCCCACGACGAGCGCTCCCACGAGCCCCGGCCCTTGGGTCACCGCCACGGCCGAGAGGTCGCTCGGCTCCAGGCGCTCGAGGCCGACCGTCTGCCCGGCCTTCGCCATGGCCTCCTCGAAGACGCCCACCAGGGCCTCGGTGTGCTTGCGCGAGGCGATCTCGGGCACGACGCCGCCGAAGCGCGCATGGAAGTCGATCTGGCTCGCCACCACGTTGGCGATGACCTTGCCCCTGCCGTCCACCACCGCCATGGCGGTCTCGTCGCAGGAGCTCTCGATGGCGAGGACGAGCGGGCCCATGGCCGCGAGGCCCGCCCGCGCTCGCTCCCGCTCGCTCGGCTCGGGCGCCTCCGGGGGCCAGGGCCGCGCGGGCAGCTGGGTCTGGGGGAGCACCTCGTCGCCGCCCGCGAGCGGCAGGTCGGAGCTCATGATGAGGGCGTCACGGCCGCTCCCGTAGTAGTCGCGGCGACGCCCCGCCTCCTCGAAGCCGAGCGCATCGTAGAGGGCGATCGCCGGCTCGTTCTCGCTGAAGACCTCGAGCGTCGCGCTCGTCGCCCCCAGCTGCTGGCCGGCGTAGGCCACGCGCGCCACGAGCCTGCGGGCGATGCCCTCGCGTCGACGGGCCGGCTCCACCACGACCTCTTCCAGCTCAAGGCAATCGCCCGCGAGCCTGCCGCCGGCGAAGCCCACGACGCGGCCCTGGTCGTGGGCGACCCACCAGGGATGGGTGGGATCCGCGAGCTCCTCGGCGAAGAGGTCGCTCGACCAGGGGGTGTGCTCGCTCCCGGCATAGACGCCATTCTCCAGGAGCTCCACCTGCGAGAGGTCGGCGAGCCCCATGGGGCGGACCTGCAGGTGCCTATCGGCCATGGCGTCGAAGACGCCGGTCGTGGTCGCGCTTTGGGGCTCGGGGAGCCCGAGGCGCTTGAGCTCGTTCTCCTCGGCGTCCGAGAGCCGCGTGTAGATGGGCAGGAGGAGCGCCGGATCGCCGGCGTCCTTCGGGTCGTAGGTCCAGGGGGCGAAGGCCGCGAGGGCGAGCCCTTCCCCCGTGGGATGCCAGAGCGCCTCGTCGAGGACCTTCTCGAACCCGGCTTCCCCGTAGGCATCGAGGTACTTGGCGAGGCCGTCGCCCGCGAGCTGGATCCGCGTGGCGTCGTCGCGCTCGGCCCAAGAGGCGATCGCCTCCGGCACCTTGCTCACCGTCTCGGCGGCGAAGAGCCTGTGGGCGCCCGTATCGTCCAGCTCGTAGAGCCCGGGATAGACCTCGCGGCGCATGGCGTCGGCCACGACGCCCACGAGCCCGCGCGCACCGCCCCTCCAGGCGCCCCAGGCCACGGCATCGAGGGTGCTCGCGCCCAGAACCGGCCTCTCGGAGCCCGAGGCGAGCCCCTTCGCGGTGGCGATGCCGATCCTCGCGCCGGTGAAGGAGCCGGGGCCTCGTCCGCAGACGAAGAGGTCCACGTCCTCCATCGAGAGGCCCGCGGCCGCCAGGGCCTCCAGGCAGGTGGGCACGAGCTCCACGTTGGCCCGCCTGCGGCAGGCATGGTCGCGGGCGCAGAGCACCTCCACGCCCTCCGGGCCGAGCTCAGGCCGTACGCGGAGCACGGCCAGGGCCATGACGTCCGTGGACGTGTCGAGCGCGAGCACGATGCGCGTATCTTCAGCCATAGACTCCTCGCGGTGCCGAACGTGGGACAGCTCCCCGGGGGAAGCGCCCCGCTTCCATCTTCATCGATACCCGAGACGGTCGAGGGCGCGGGCCATCTCCTCGCCTCGCTCGCCCACGCCGCGAATGGCGATCCTTCGAGAGGGCTCGCGATCGGGGATGCCGGCCGTCGCGTCGTCCCTGACGATGGTCAGCTCGAGGCGCTCCGGCGCCAGGGCGTCCGCGAAGGGTTCGCCCCATTCCACAAGCGCCGCGCCGTCGATCCCCACCACATCGAGCGCCCCGGCCTCGCCCAGCTCGCCCTCATCGGCCAGGCGATAGAGATCCATGTGGTGGAGGGCGAGCCGTCCGCCCTCGTGGCTCGAGAGCAGATTGAAGGTGGGGCTCGTCACCTCGCCATCGGCGCCGAGGCCCCGGGCCACGCCCTTGACGAACTGGGTCTTGCCGGCCCCCAAGTCGCCCTCGAGGATCACCACGTCCCCCTCCTCGAGGATGGGGGCCAGAAGCTCCCCCAGACGCTCGGTGGCCTCGGCCGAATCGCTTCGCCAGAGGTTCCGCGCCAGGCGCTCGATCCCCTCGCTCATGACAGCCCCCCTCCGCTCGCCGCAGGATGCTCGGCGAGCCAGCGCCCCAGAAGCTGGAAGTCGGCCTCGAGGTCCGCCTGCTTGTCGCGGGAGTAGAGGGCTGCGGCCGGATGGAATACGGGCAGCACGGCGAAGTGCCCCGTCTGGTAGATCCTGCCGCGCATGCCGGTGATGCCGCGCTCGGTCCTCAGCACGAAGCGCATGGCGAAGTTCCCCAGGCAGACGAGGATGTCGGGCCAGATGCTCCGGATCTGCTCGCGGAGGTAGGGCGAGCAGGCCTCGATCTCGTAGGGCTGCGGGTCGCGATTGCCGGGCGGTCGGCACTTGAGCACGTTCGCGATGTAGACGTTCTCGCGCCGAAGCCCCGCATGGGCGAGGAGCGCGTCAAGGTTCTTGCCGGCGGCTCCCACGAAGGGCTCGCCCTGCACGTCCTCGTTCCTTCCCGGCGCCTCGCCGATGAACATCACCCGGGCGTGGGGGTCGCCGACGCCGAAGACGAGGTTCGTCCGCGTCTCTCCGAGCGGGCAGCGATGGCAATCCCCCAAGCAGGCGCGGATCTCGTCCAGCGCGACCTCGCGCGGCTTGGGGTGGGGATGGCCGGGTATCTCGATCGCGCTCATGGCTCAACCCTTCGGACTCGCCTTGAGGCATTCTGCGGTGTCGGCAAACCCATCGCTACAGGAAGACCTTCTCGAGGCGCAGACCGAAGTCGCAGGTCACCTCGTAGTTGATGGTGCCGCGGAGCCGGGCAAGCTCGTCGGCCGAGATCGCCTGGTCGCCGTCCTCGCCCATGAGGGTCACCACCTGGCCGTGGTGCACGGGCTCGGTCTTGCCGAATTCCCGGGCGCGATTGACCTCGACGGCGAACATGAGCTGATCCATGCAGACGTTTCCCACTTGGCGGCAGCGCATGCCGCCCACGAGCACCTCGGCGCGATTTGAGAGCGTGCGCGAATAGCCGTCGGCATAGCCGATGGGCACGGTCGCGATCTGGATGTTCGCGCGGCTCAGCCGATAGGTCATGCCGTAGGAGACGCCGGCCCCGGTGGGCGGCTCCACCACACGGGTGATGCGCGCCCGCACGCTCATGGCCGGACGGAGGTCGATGAGGGGCTCGGTGGAGCGGGCCGGATGCAGCCCGTAGAGGCCGATCCCCACGCGAACCATGTCGCAACGGGTGCTGGGCGCGAGGAGCATCGCGGCGGTGTTGTCGCAGTGGACGAGACCAGGATCCATCCCGGCGTCCTCGATGGCGCGGATCGTGTCGGCGAAGCGCTGCTGTTGCAGCTCGAAGTCCCAATCGCGGGGGACGTCCGCCGTGGCGAAGTGCGTGAAGGTCCCGGCGCACTCGATGCCGCGGTGCCAGCTCACCGCTTCGCGGAACGCCACCACGTCGGCCGGCCAGAGGCCCGTCCTCGTCATGCCGGTGTCCACGGGCACGTGGTACCTGGCCACCTTGCCGGAGGCCGCCGCGGCCTCGCCGAGCGCGAGGGCGAAGTCCTCGTGCCAGGCGGCGGGCTCCAAGTCGAACTCGGCGCAGAGGGGGGCCGACTCGATCGGCGGCTCCGCGAGGATCACGATGGGCTTGGAGAGCCCCGCCTGGCGGAGCCGGATCCCCTCGTCCACGGTGGCGACGCCGAAGGCGTCGGCGCCGCTCGCGATCATGGCCTTCGCGCACTGGACGGCCCCGTGGCCGTAGGCGTCGGCCTTGACCACGCACATGAGCTTCGTCGAGCGGTCGAGCAGGTTCTTGAAGGCCCGCGTGTTGGAGCGGATGGCACGGCGATCTATCTCCACCCAGGCCCAGCGGGTCTCGGGCGCGTTCGCGGGATCGGCCTCTCGGCTCATGAACCCTCCCCTGCGCGAAGTATCGCCCGCTCCTCGACCGTGTCGAGGGCGAGGCCGAGCTCTTGGGCCACATCCATGGCCATGACGCCGCGCGACCCGTGCCTCTCCATGGCGAGGCGGCCCGCCGTGGCGTGGACCTCGCAGCCGAAGGCGCAGAGGAGCGGGAGCGAATCGGTGGCCCTGCCGCCGGTGGCGAGGAGCGCCCCCATGACGCCCGAGAGCACGTCGCCCGTGCCCGCCGTGGCGAGCGCCGAGGGACCGGGGCTCGGGACGAGCGCCACGTCCACGCCCACGCAGGCCGTGGCGGCTCCCTTGGCCACCACGCAGAGATCGCTCCCGCCGTCGGCCCAGACGATCTGGCGCGCGGCGTCGAGGGCGGCGGGAAGGGTCGCCGGCGGCTCCTTGGCCATCCCCACGAGCCGGCCAAGCTCCCGTCGGTGCGGCGTCAGCACGAGCGGCGCATCGCGACGGATGACCTCGGGGTAGCGGTCAAGATGGCCCTGGGTCATGCGCGAGAGCGCGTTCAGCGCGTCGGCATCGAGCACGAGCGGCCGGTCGCTCGCGAGAAGGGCGCTCACGATCTCGGACGTGTCGGCGCTCACCTGGAGGCCCGGGCCGCAGACCACGGCCGAGCGCTCGCCCGCGAGGCGCAGGAGCTCGGCCCTCGCCGCGGCCGAGAAGGTCCCGCCGCTCGCGGAGAGCCCGATCACGGGGATCTCGGTCAGATGGGTGCGGCAGACGGTGGCGATGGTCTCGGGCACGGCGAGCGTCACGTAGCCGGCGCCCGCCCGGGCCGCCGCCGTCGCGGCGAGCACGGCGGCGCCGCCGTAGGACGACGATCCCGCCACCACGAGCACCGATCCGCGCGTGTACTTGTCCACGTCCTGCGAGGTCTGCTGCACGCAATCCAGGTAGTCGGAGGCGCCCAGGCGCCAGGCCACCGGATCGGCATCCATCACGAGTTCGCTCGCCTGCTGGGCGAGCGGCGCCACGACGAGCGATCCGCAAAGGTCGCGGCCGGCGTCCGAGAGGAGCCCCGGCTTCAGGCTGATCATGGAGACGGTGACGTCGGCCATGACCGCGCCGCCCGGGGCCTCTCCCGTCTGGGCCGAGAGCCCGCTCGGCACGTCCACCGAGACCACGCGCCTGCCCACCTCGTTCACCACGCCGATCCAGAGGTCGTAGGGGGTTCGGGGCTCGCCGTGGAAGCCGGTCCCCAAGATCGCGTCGAGAACGGCGTCCGCCGAGCCCACGAGCTCGGCAAGCGCATCGGTCGAGGGCGCCACGACGAAGGGCACGCCCGCGGAGGTGGCGCTCCGGGCCACCATGAGGGCGAGCGAGCCCTTGAGCGTCGTCGGGTCGCTCGGGCAGACGACGGTCACCTCGGCGCCGGCGCGCTTCAGGAGCTCCGCCGCCACCCAGCCGTCGCCGCCGTTGTTGCCGGTGCCGCAGAGCACGACGACGCGCCCCACGTCGCCGAGGTTCACGACCTCCTGGGCCGCGGCATGGCCCGCCCTGCGCATGAGCTCGGCCAAGCTCACCCCCTTGAGGGTGAGGGCCTGCTCCACCCTCCGGACGTCCTCGACGTTCAGCACCGGCTGCATGGAGATCCCCCTATTCGCTCGGGAAGGGCAGGGCCACGTTCATCCTCTTGACGGCCTCGGCCCTCTCGCGCTCGGCCGCTTCAGCCGCAAGGGCCCCCTCCAGCTCGAGCACGATCGAGCGAGCCTCCTTGAATGATGACGCAAGACGCGCGGCTTGGTCGTCGGCCCGCTCGCGCCGGGGCCGCGCCCCCTCGGTGATGAGGACCGCATTGGCGCAGGCCACCTCCGACGTATGGGAGAGCGAGAGCGCCACCTCCACCACGCCGAGCTCGTCGGCTCTGGCCTTGGCGGCGCCGGCGAGCACGACCTTGGGGCGCCCGGCATCGTCAAGCGCCACCGACACGTCCTTGAGGCCCATGCCGGAAAAGCCCGTGCCGAGCGCCTTCAGCACCGCCTCCCGGGCGGCGAAGCGCGCGGCGTAGGACTGGGCGGGATGGGCGCGGCGGTCGCTGTAGAGGCGCTCCCCTGCCGTGAAGAGCCGGCGCTTGAGCGAGGGCGTGCGCTCGAGCGCCCGTTCCATGCGGGCCACGTCCACCAGATCCACGCCCACGAGCACGCGGCTCGGCCCCGTCGCCTCGGGGCCCTTCGCTCCGGCTCTCCCGGCCATCTACTCCACCGTCACCGACTTCGCGAGGTTCCGGGGCTTGTCGACGTCGCAGCCCCTGGCGAGCGCCACGTAGCGGGCGAGCATCTGCAGGTGCACGACGTCGACGATGGGGCTCATCCACTCCGGCGCAGGCGGCACCAGCAGCAGGTAGTCGGCGAGCTGGGCCACGCGCACGTCGCCGTTGGTGGCGAGCGCGATCACGCAGGCGCCCCGGGCGTCCACCTCCCGCAGGTTGGAGATGGTCTTGTCGCGCACGGGGCTCTCGGGCACCACCACGACCACCGGATAGCCCGGCTCGACGAGCGCGATGGGCCCGTGCTTCATCTCCCCCGCCGGATAGGCCTCGGCGTGGAGGTAGGAGATCTCCTTCAGCTTGAGCGCGCCCTCGCGGGCCGTGGTCGCGGAGACGCCGCGTCCGAGGAAGAGCGAGCTCTGGGCATCAGTGAAGGCCCGGGCCGCCACCTCGTCCTGCCAAGCGCGCGAGAGCACGATCCTGATGAGCTCGGGGATGCGGAGCATCTCGCGGTAGTGGTCGCGCACCACGCGAAGCGGCATGGAGCCGTTGGCCTTGGCGAGGAAGAGCGCGAGGAGCGCCGCCGCCACGAGCTGCGCCGTGTAGGCCTTGGTGGAGGCCACGGCGATCTCGGGGCCCGCCTGCACGTAGATCACGCCGTCGCTCTCGCGGGCGGCGGTGGAGCCCAGCACGTTCGTGATGGCGATGACCTTGGCGCCGCGAGCGTGCATCTTGCGGGCGCTGGCGAGCGTGTCGGCCGTCTCGCCGCTCTGGGTGATGATCACGCAGAGCGTGTGGTCGCTCACCAGCTGCTCCTCGTAGTTGAACTCGCTCGCGCACTCCACGACGCAGGGGATGTTCGCCCAGCGCTCGATGTAGGTGCGCGCGAGGAGCCCCACATGCCAGCTCGTCCCGCAGGCCACGATGTAGATGCGATCGATGGCGGCCACCTCGTCGAGCGGGAGCGAGAGCCCGTCGAGCACGATGCCGTCGGGCCCGAGGCGGCCCTCCAGGAGCCGCTCGATCGCGGCGGGCTGCTCGGCGATCTCCTTCGCCATGAAGTCGGGGTAGCCGCCGATGGTCGCCGCCGAAGCGTCCCAGTCGATGGTGAAGCCGTCGGGCTCGGCCACGACGGAGAGGTCGGCGTTGTAGACCGTGATCTTCCCAGAGGGCTCCAAGCGCGCGAGCTGGCCCTCCTCGAGGTTGATCACACGAGAGGTGATGTTCGAGAGCGCCGTCACGTCCGAGGCGGCGTAGGCGCCCTCGTCGGTGGAGGCGAGCACGAGCGGCGAGCCCTTGCGAGCGCAGACGATCGCCCCCGGCTCCTCGCTCGAGACGCAGGCGATGGCCCAAGAGCCCTGCATGCGAGCGGCGGCGAGGCCCACGGCCGTCTCGAGGCTCCCCTTGGCGGGGCCGCGGAAGGCCTCCTCCACCAGGTGGGCGATGATCTCGGTGTCGGTCTCGCTCTTGAAGCTGTGGCCCGTGCCCTCGAGCTCCGCCTTGAGCTCCTGGTAGTTCTCGATGATGCCGTTGTGCACGACGGCGAAGCGCCCGGAGCAGTCGCGATGTGGATGGGCGTTCGCGTCCGAGGGCTCGCCATGCGTGGCCCAGCGGGTATGGGCGATGCCCGTGGTCTGCGTTCCCGGCAGCCCGGAGCAGAGCTCGGCGAGGGCCGCCACGCGTCCGCGGCACTTGACCTCGGCGAGCTCCCCGTCATCGGCCTCGAGTTCCACGCCGGCCGAATCGTAGCCGCGGTACTCGAGCGTCCTGAGGCCGTCGAGGAGGAACGGGAGCGCCTGCCTCTTGCCGGTGTATCCGACGATGCCGCACATACGCGCCCCTTTCGCCGCGCCCGCCAGTGCCCTCATGGTAGCTTTCCCGCAGCTGGGCTCACGCTCGGCGGCGCTTCGAGCCGTCAGCCGTCCGCGTCCGATCCGCCGCCCCGAGCCCTCTCGAAACGTCGGGCACGGCCGTGCGCGCTAGCCGAGCTCCCGCTCCACGACGGCGGCGATCTCTTGGGCGCAGCGCTCGCAGACCCCTTCGTCCGCTGCCTCCACCATGACGCGCACCAGCGGCTCCGTGCCCGATGCGCGCACGAGGACGCGCCCGCGGTCTTCGAGCTCGCCCTCGGCGCGCTTCACGGCCTCCCACACGGGCGCGCACTCGTCGAGCTGGGCGCGCCTCTCGCAGGTGATGTTCAGGAGGCGCTGCGGGTAGTGGGCCATGACGCCCGCGAGCTTCGAGAGCGGCTCCGCGCTCTCCTTCATGAGGGCGAGCACCTGGAGCGCCGTGATGAGCCCGTCGCCCGTGCTGTTGTGCTCGAGGAAGATGATGTGGCCGCTCTGCTCGCCGCCCAGGGCCGCGCCGTCCTCGCGCATGCGCTCCAGCACGTAGCGATCGCCCACGGCGGTCTGCGCCACGTCGATGCGGTGCCGCTCCATGCAGCGGATGAAGCCGAGGTTGCTCATGACGGTGGCCACGACCTCGTCATGCGGCAGGATCCCCTGCTCCTTCATGTTGATGGCGCACATGGCGAGCATGCGGTCGCCATCGACCTCCCGGCCCTTCTCGTCGACGAAGAGCACGCGGTCGGCGTCGCCGTCGTGGGCGATGCCGCAGTCGGCGCCTTCCCTCAGCACGAGGTCGCGGATCTGCTCCAGATGCGTGGAGCCGCACCCCACGTTGATGTCCACGCCGTTGTAGCGGGTGTTGGTGGCGATGACGTTGGCGCCCAGATCGCGAAGGGCCGCGGGCGTCGTCTTGCAGGCGGCGCCATGGGCGCAGTCCACGGCGATGGTGAGGCCCTCGAGGTCGCCCGCGATGGTGTCGATGGCATGCGCCACGTAGCGTTGGCGCGCGTGCTCGACCTTCACCGGCTTGCCCACGGCATCGCCCACCGGGCGCGTGGACGGATCGGATACCCCGTGCTCGAGGTAGCCCTCGATCTCGTCCTCCACGGCGTCCGGCAGCTTGGCGCCGTCGCCGTTGAAGAGCTTGATCCCGTTGAACTCGGGGGGATTGTGGGAGGCGCTGATCACGACGCCGCCGTCGAGGGCGAGCTCGCGCGTGAGGAGCGCCACGGCCGGCGTGGGGATGATGCCGCAGAGGTGGGCCGTGCCGCCGGAGCTCGTGATGCCCGCCACGAGGGAGTCCTCGAGCATGATCCCGCTCCGGCGCGTATCGCGGCCGAGCACCAGCTCGGGCCCGGCGAACCGCACGAAGGCCTGCCCGAGCCTGAAGGCGAGCTCGCAGGTGAGCTCGGTGTTGGCGACGCCGCGTGCGCCGTCCGTCCCGAATATCCGTCCCATGGGCTCCTCCTCGGGCCGACCGGCCCTACCGTACTCCCCCTAAAGGGAACGTGGGGCCCGCTTGCAACCCGGCAAGCAAGCCCCACGTGAACCTGGCCTTCGTAGATGGCCCCGAGCTCTAGCGCTTGGAGAACTGCGGGCGCTTGCGGGCCTTCTTGAGACCGTACTTCTTGCGCTCCACGGCACGGGCGTCGCGCTTGAGATAGCCGGCCTTCTTCAGCTCGGCGCGGAAATCGCCGGCCTCCAGCAGGGCGCGGGCGATGCCCAGGCGGACGGCTCCCGACTGGCCGGAGATGCCACCGCCGTTGCAGTTGGCAATCACATCGAAGCGGTTCTGCGTGTCGGTCACCTTGAAGGGGGCCACGGCGCTGTCCACGAGCTGCTGACGCCCGAAGTACTCGAGCGCGGGACGGCCGTTCACGGTCACCGTGCCCGAGCCTGGCACGAGCCTCACGCGGGCCACGGCCTCCTTGCGACGACCGGTTCCGTAGTAGACGACTTTGTTCTCTGGCATGGGCTAGCCCTTCAGATCGATCTTGGTGGGGTTCTGGGCGGCATGGGGATGCTCCGGCCCGGCATAGACCTTGAGCTTGCCCATCTGCTTCTTCCCGAGCTTGTTCTTGGGGAGCATGCCGCGCACGGCGTGCTCGACGACGCGCTCGGGATGGGTGGCCATCGCCTTGGCGTAGCTCTCGAAGCTGAGCCCTCCGAGGTAGCCGGAGTGGCGCCAGTACCGCTTGCTGGCGGCCTTGCTTCCGGTGAGCCGCACCTTGTCGGCGTTGATCACGACCACGAAGTCGCCCGTGTCCACGCTGGGCGTGTACTGGGGCTTGTTCTTGCCCCGCAGGATGTTGGCGACCTGGGTTGCCAGGCGTCCGAGCACCGCGTCCTCAGCGTCGATGAGGACCCACTTGCGCTCGACCTCTTGCGGCTTGGCGTAGGGGGTTGATTTCATTCCTCGTTGCCTTTCTGGTGGCCCGGCGGTGGCTGGACGTTCCGCCGCTGGGTAGTGCGAGTTCCCTTTCCGATTCACGGGGTCGGCAAAAGAACCTCACGAGTGTACACCAACGGTCAACGACCAGCGCGAATCATCCATGCGTCCCCGGATGCCGCAGAGGCCGGGCAAAGGCGCCGCGCCCTGCGCTCCCATTCCGCTCCTTGAAGGGAAAAGCCCCGGTGCCCGCCGGGCACCGGGGCTTCGATAGCTGGTGGAGGCGCGGAGGATCGAACTCCGGTCCAAGCCAGACCCCTGACGGTTTTCTCCAAGCTCAGTCCTTGGTTGGGGTTCGGGCGCTTCGGGTCCAAGGACAACCCCTCGGCGCCCTAGCCGGTTCGGGCTTTGATCGCGCCATACCGGCTACGTGCGCGATCGCATCCCCTCGAGGTGATGCCTGCGAGTTCTCAGGGGAGCGTCCCCCGCAGACACGCTGCGGTCCTAAGACTAGGCAGCGAGAGCCATTGCAGGCTCAGCAGTGCGAGTGTTGTCAATTCATTTGACGGTACCCCTGTTTAACGTGGCGAGGAGACCACGGCTTGCTTGCCGTCTCAAACCTGACCTGTCGAAACCAGTCGCCCCCAGAAGTCCCCGATGCGGGTCGGGGAGATTCGCGAAGGGTCGGTTGCGGCCCATACGGTTGTCAAACAGCGCGACGCGCCCGCGAGGGGCGCGCCGACGGATGGTTCCTTCCGAGCGGGAGCTGCAGTCTAGCACGCCCCCATGAAGAGGAGCGAGTCGCCTAACCCTCTTCGACGAGCTCGAACATGTCGGGGCCCACGCCGCACACGGGGCAGACGTAGTCGTCCGGAAGCTGCGGCTCGTCGATCGTGACCTCGTAGCCGCATACCGTGCAGCGGAAGGTGTAGGTCTTCTTCTCGTCAGCCATGATGGCTCCTTTCGAGTGGTTGGAAACGGCTGCGGCCATCAGGCCACGACCATTCTCTTACCCGTTGCCTGCGGTGAATTGCGCATGCGTCCCCGTCAACGAAACCCCTGCGATCCTTGAAGCTCTCTGAGGCGAGCCCCGCATGGCCCGCTGGCAGCGCTGTCAGGTAAGGCGTGGGTTCCTGAGGTGCCTTGGATGCGGGGGATTCGAGGGCGTGCGCACTTGGTACGCGAGACCTCGAAATCGCCCTCAGGAATCGCCGGCAGGTCGGCGAGGGTTCCTCCGGAGCCCTAGATGCGCGGGAACGCGGTGGCGCTGCGTACTAGGTACGTGAGCCGACGCGTTCGCGCGTAGATGGGGCTCCGGAGGAAGCCGCAGCCCTAGCTTTCTGCGACGTAGCTGGCGGCTTTAGGAGGGGTCTTCCCCTTCAGCACCTTGTGATAGTAGCTGTAGCTCATGGGAGGCTCCTC
>CANRLS010000021.1 GCA_947631545.1 uncultured Atopobiaceae bacterium | reverse complement strand
TTCGGCAACGAAAATGACGTTGGGCGGCAACTGGGAAAACGTCGCCTCCGGGCACCGTTAGCGGATGGGAGCGGCACCCCTGAGCCCCTGCTCTGCCGAGAGCTTGGGAAGCTGCGTTAGACTAGGTGCGCCGAGGGCTCTTCGCGGTCGCCTTCCGCGGGCGCTTGCGGGCCCGCGCCTTGGGCGCGGGCACCTTGAACGCCGACGGGCACAGGTCCGCGAGCGGGCACTCGGAGCACTTGGGCCTCTTTGCGTCGCAGACATCGCGACCAAAGTGGACCATCTCATGGTTCACCGCCCCCCAGTCATCTTGGGGGATGAGCGAGAGGAGGTCCTGTTCGGCGGCGAGCGGCGTGGATGCCCTGGTGAGGCCGAGGCGCGTGGCCACGCGGAACACGTGCGTGTCCACGGCGATGCCCTCCACGATCCCGAATCCGTTGTTGAGCACGATGTTGGCGGTCTTGCGCCCGACGCCCGGGAGCCTCGTGAGCTCCTCCATGGTTCGGGGCACCTCGCCACCGTAGTCGGCGACGATCATCTGGGAGCACTCCACGCAATGCCTGGCCTTGGCGCGGAAGAACCCCAGCGAGCCTATGACGTCCTCCACGTCGCCCACCTCGGCCTCGGCCATGGCGGCGGCGTCGGGCCAGCGGCGGAAGAGCTCCGGGGTGACCTTGTTCACCTGGCGGTCCGTGGTCTGGGCCGAGAGCATGACCGCGATGGTGAGGGTGAAGGGGTCGCGATAGTCCAGGGCCGGCTGGTCGCCGGGATAGAGCTCGCCGAGCCTCCGCACGATCTCTTGGGCTCGGGCGCGCTTCTTGGCAAGGGACTCACGGGGCATGGCGGATCCCCTTTCCGGAGTGGCGAAGCGGGCGCGACGCGCCCGGGGAAGGCGCGCTCCGCATCCGCTCGGGAACGGCATCGGGGCGGCGCCCCGAGCGCGATCCAGCATAGCAAGGACGACGGTGGCAGGGCGATGCCCTGGAGGCGCGGGAAAGGACGAAGATGGCCAGCTCCGACGAGCGTACGAAGGCGTCGAACCACGAGATCACGGAGGAGGACCAGTTCCTCTTCGCGTCGGGCCAGTGGCAGAAGAGCTACGAGAAGCTCGGCGCCCACCACGAGGTGAGGGACGGCGTCGACGGCTATCGCTTCGCCGTGTGGTGCCCGGGCGCCAAGAGCGTCTCGGTGGTGGGGACGTTCAACGACTGGAACGTCGACGCATTCCATCTGACCCCCCTGCGCTCGAGCGGCATCTGGGACGGCTTCATCCCCGGCGTGCAAGAGGGCGACCTCTACAAGTATCGCATCATCACCGCGCACGACGAGGAGCTCTACAAGGCCGACCCCTACGCCTTCTGGGCCGAATGCCCGCCGGGCACCGCGAGCCGCGTGCGCGACATCGAGGACTACGTCTGGCACGATGGCCTCTGGATGGGCCGCCGCAAGCGCACCGACCATTTCAAGCGCCCCCTCAACATCTACGAGGTGCACCTGGGCTCCTGGAAGCGCCATAACGACGGCCTCGACGGCTTCGGCTACGGCGAGGGCCCCGGCTCCTACCTCTCCTACGACGAGCTCTCCGTGGAGCTCGTGAGCTACATGAAGGAGATGAACTACACCCACATCGAGATCATGCCGGTGATGGAGCATCCCTTCGACGGCTCCTGGGGCTACCAGGTCACCGGCTACTACGCCCCCACCGCGCGCTACGGCTCGCCCGACCAGTTCATGCACTTCGTCGACTCCTGCCACCAGGCGGGCATCGGCGTCATCCTCGACTGGGTGCCGGGCGGCTTCTGCCGAAACGAAGAGGGCCTCGTGCACTTCAACGGCGAGATGCTCTACGAGAAGGAGGAGCACCCCAACTGGGGCACCTTCAAGTTCGACCTCGGCCGCGGCGAGGTGCGCTCGTTCCTCGTCTCGAACGCCGTCTACTGGCTCGAGCGCTTCCACGCCGACGGCATGCGCATCGACGGCGTGACCTCGATGCTCTACCTCAACTTCGGCATCGACGACCCGGGCCAGAAGAAGTTCAACGCGAACGGCACCGAGGAGGACTACACCAACATCGAGTTCATCAAGCAGGTGAACGGGACCATCTCGGCCCTGCACCCCGACGTGATGATGATCGCCGAGGAGTCCACGGCCTGGCCGCTCGTGACCTACCCGCCCCAGGACGGCGGCCTCGGCTTCCACTACAAGTGGGACATGGGCTGGATGCACGACACGCTGCACTACATGCAGACGGACTTCCCCTGGCGCCCGGGCAACCACAACCTGCTCACGTTCTCGATGATGTACGCGTTCAACGAGAACTTCATCCTGTCGCTCTCCCACGATGAGGTGGTGCACGGCAAGTGCTCGCTCATCACGAGGATGCCGGGCGACTGGTGGCGCCAGTTCGCCGGGATGCGCACGCTCGCCTTCTACCAGATCATGCATCCGGGCGGGAAGCTCAACTTCATGGGCAACGAGATCGCCCAGTTCATCGAGTGGCGCTACTACGAGGGCATCCAGTGGTTCCTCGCCCGCGACTACGACACCCACCGCGAGTTCCAGCACTTCGTGAGCTGCCTGAACAAGTTCTACAAGGAGCAGAAGGCGCTCTGGCAGAAGTCCTACAGCTGGGACGGGTTCGAGTGGATCGACGCCGACGACGCCGACGAGTCGATGGTGAGCTTCGTGCGCAAGGGCGAGCGCCCGGTGGACGACCTCGTGGTCCTCATCAACTTCGACGTGAACGCCCACGAGTACTTCCGGCTGGGGCTGCCGCGCGAGGGCAACTACGTGGAGGTGTTCAACTCGGACGCCACCGAGTACGGCGGCTCCGGCGTGACGAACGAGGGCACGCTCGTCTCGCATCCCGAGCCGGCCGCGGGGCGCGACCATTCGATCCTCGTGCGCGTGCCGCCCCTGGCGGGCGTGGTCTTCCGTCGCACCGGGAAGTCGAGCTACGTGCCGCCCCGTCCGAGGCGGAGCGCCGAGGAGGTCAAGTCGGACCACAGCAAGGCCCTCACGCGGGCCGCTGCCGCCAAGAAGGCGCAGACCAGGAAGAAGCCGTCCGGCCGCCGGGGCACGGCCGCCAAGAAGGCCTGATGGGGCCCTCTGCCATCGCAACCCCCCGACGATAAGGAACCAGAGCCCATGAACAAGATCTTCAACAGCACCGAGGACTTCATCGAGAGCTACCGCCGCATGATCGTGGCCGAGGTGGGCAAGGAGTTCGAGGAGGCCGACGACCAGGAGCGCCTCCAGAGCCTCTGCAGCGTCATCAGCTTCCGCGGCCGCTCGGTCCATGTGCGAAACGACCGCGAGATCGCCGAGAGCTCCAAGAAGCGCGTGTTCTACTTCTCGCTCGAGTTCCTCATCGGCCCGCTCCTCGAGAACTACCTCCTCAACTTCGGCGTGCTCGACATCGTGCGCGAGGGCCTCGCCCAGATGGGCGTCGACTTGGACGAGCTCGCGTTCTGCGAGGTCGATCCCGGCCTCGGCAACGGCGGCCTGGGCAGGCTCGCGGCCTGCTTCCTCGACTCCATGGCCAAGGAGGGCATCGCCGGCTACGGCAACGGCATGCGCTATCGCTACGGCCTCTTCAAGCAGGAGATCGTGAACGGAAGCCAGGTTGAGGAGACCGACAACTGGCTCGCCCACGGCTACCCCTGGGAGGTCAAGCGGCCGGAGTCCCTCGTCCAGGTGACCTTCGGCGGCGAGGTCGTGCGCCACGCCGAGGACGACCGCTACTGGTTCACCCTCGAGGGCGGCGAGGTCGTGAACGCCGTGCCCTACGACATCCCCATCATCGGCTACGGCGGCGAGACCGTGAACAAGCTCCGCATCTGGTCGGCGGAGCCCTCGCACGAGGACTTCGACCTCGACGCCTTCAACAACGGCGACTACGCCGAGGCATCGCGCTTCCGCACCGACGTCGAGGCGATCTCGACCATCCTCTATCCCAACGACTCCGGCGAGCACGGCAAGCTCCTGCGCCTGAAGCAGGAGTACCTCTTCGTGGCCGCGGGCATCGGCTCGATCATCCGCACCTTCAAGCGCGAGAACGGCGATAGGTGGGAGCTCTTCCCCGAGCGGATGGCCATCCACACCAACGACACCCACCCGGCCCTCTGCGGCGCGGAGCTCATGCGCATCCTCGTCGACGAGGAGGGGCTCGAGTGGGACGAGGCCTGGGACATAACCACCCGAACCATCTCGTTCACCAACCACACGATCTTGCCGGAGGCGCTCGAGACCTGGCCCATCGAGATGATGCGCCGGCTCATCCCGCGCGTGTACATGTACATCGAGGAGATCGACCGGCGCTACCGCGAGAGCTTCCCCAAGGAGGGCCCCGGCTGGCACGACCGCCTGCGAGAGACGGCCATCCTCTGGGACGGCCAGGTGCGCATGGCGAACCTCTCCATCATCTGCTCCCACTCCGTGAACGGCGTGGCCAAGATCCACACCGAGATCCTCGAGCGCGAGGTGCTGAAGCCCTTCTTCGAGCTCACGCCCGGGAAGTTCAACAACAAGACGAACGGCATCTCGCACCGCCGCTTCCTCGGAAACGCCAACCCCCCGCTCGCCAGGCTCGTGACCGACGCCATCGGCGACGGATGGCTCGCGGACGCCAACGAGCTCAAGCGCCTGGAGCCCATGGAGGGCGACCCGGTGTTCCTCGAAGCCGTGGGCGAGGCCAAGCGCCAGAACAAGCTCCGCCTGGCCAAGCTCGTGAAGAGGACCTCGGGCGTGGAGCTCGACCCCGACTCCATCTTCGACGTGCAGGTGAAGCGCTTCCACGCCTACAAGCGCCAGCTCCTGAACATCTTCAAGGTCATGGACGTGTACAACCGCATCGTGGCCGATCCCGGCTACGCGCCCCGGCCCACGTCCTTCATCTTCGCCGGCAAGGCGGCCCAGTCCTACACCTACGCCAAGGAGGTCATCCGCCTCATCAACTCCGTGGCGGCGGTCGTGAACGAGGATCCCAGGGCGAGCCGCTACATCAAGATCGCCTTCGTGCCCAACTTCGCCGTCTCGAACGCCCAGATCATCTACCCCGCGTCGGAGATCTCGGAGCAGATCTCGACCGCGGGTATGGAGGCCTCGGGCACCTCGAACATGAAGCTCATGATGAACGGCGCCATCACGCTCGGCACCCTCGACGGCGCCAACATCGAGATCGCCGAGCTCGCGGGCGAGAACAACATCAAGATCTTCGGGCTCACCGTCGAGGAGGTCGAGGCCATCAGGGCCCGGGGCCACTACATGGCCTGGGACCTCTACAATGCCGACCGAGACCGCTTGGGCCGCGTTGTGGACGAACTCGTCGATGGAACCTTTGCAAAGCTCTCGGGCAACTTCAACATGATCTACGACGGGCTCATGCGCCAGAACGACGCCGACTTCGTGCTGAAGGACTTCATGCCCTACGTGACGGCGTGGGAGGAGCTCGAGGAGACCTACCAGGATCAGGCCGTGTGGAACCGCATGGCGCTCGCCAACATCGCCAACTCCGGGTACTTCTCGTCCGACCGCACGATCCGCGAGTACGCCGACGACATCTGGCACGTCTGACGGCAGGGCGGGCCAGCACTGTGGACACCTGCCCCCACGGGGCACGAGATAGAGCGACGAACAGAGGGAAGGGGTGTACATGAGCAAGAAGGAATGCGTCGCCATGCTCTTGGCTGGCGGCCAGGGCTCCCGCTTGGGCGCGCTCACGAAGTCGATCGCCAAGCCGGCAGTCTCCTTCGGCGGGAAGTACCGGATCATCGACTTCGCGCTCTCGAACTGCGCGAATTCCGAGATCAACACGGTGGGAGTGCTCACCCAGTACCGCCCGTACGTGCTCCACAGCTATCTGGGCACGGGGGCCGCGTGGGACCTCGACGAGGCCGGCGGCGGCATCAGCGTGCTGCCCCCCTACGCCACCGAGAGCGGCGGCGCCTGGTACGCGGGCACGGCCGATGCCATCTACCAGAACATCGGCTACCTCGAGACCCAGGACCCCGAGTACGTCCTCATCCTCTCGGGCGATCACCTGTACTCCATGGACTACCGCAAGATGATCGCCGAGCACAAGAAGAACAATGCCGACCTCACGGTCTCGGTCATGCAGGTGCCCTGGGAGGAGGCCCCGCGCTTCGGGATCCTCACGGCCGATGAGAACGGCCAGATCTCGAAGTTCACCGAGAAGCCGGCGGAGCCCGACTCCAACCTCGCCTCGATGGGCATCTACGTGTTCTCGTGCGACGTGCTGGTGAAGGCGCTCAAGGAGGACGCGGAAGACCCCGACTCCGAGCACGACTTCGGCAACAACATCATCCCCAAGCTCCTGGCCGAGGGGAAGCGCCTCTTCGTCTACGAGTTCGAGGGCTTCTGGAAGGACGTGGGCACCATCGCCTCCTATATGGAGACGAACATGCAGCTCCTGGGCGCCGAGCCCGAGTTCAACCTCTACTCCAAGACCTTCCCCATCATGTCGAACGAGCCCACGCGGCCGCCGCAGTTCATCGGCAAGGGGGCCGTGGTGGACGACTCCATCGTCTCGAACGGCTGCCTCGTCTTCGGCGACGTCAAGCACTCCGTGCTCTCGACCGACGCCATCGTCGGCGAGCACGCCGTCGTCGAGGACTCGATCCTGCTCCCGGGCGCCGTCGTAGAGGACCGCGCCCGCGTGGTGAACGCGATCCTGGGCGAGCACGCCCGGGTGCTCGAGGGGTGCGCCTTCGGCTCCAAGGACGAGGACACCTCGGTCGTCGGCGACAACGCCGTCGTCGGGAAGGGGGATGAGTAGCGTGGAACGCGCCGTAGGTCTGATCACCACCAACTATTCCATTCGTCACCCCAGCGCCCTCACCAAGGATCGTCCGCCGGCGTCCGTGCCCGTCGCCGGGCGCTTCCGTATGGTGGACTTCGCGCTCTCGTCCATGAGCAACTCCGGCATGCGCGACATCGGGATCATCCTCTCGAACAACTACCGCTCGATCATCGACCACCTCGAGAGCGGCAAGGCCTGGGCGCTCGACCGCAAGCACGGCGGCCTCTTCCT
The DNA here is from genome assembly GCA_947631545.1 of uncultured Atopobiaceae bacterium. Taxonomy (GTDB): domain Bacteria; phylum Actinomycetota; class Coriobacteriia; order Coriobacteriales; family Atopobiaceae; genus CANRLS01. Next base: position 13,276 of record CANRLS010000021.1, on the reverse strand, counting down.
GCTCCCCGGCTCCTCCTTCGGGACGCAGCGCTCCGGCGCCCGCTTCCTCCTGCGCGACCTCGTGCAGAACTCCCAGTTCCTCGAGCGGACCACCAAGCCCTACGTCATCCTCTCGGCCGCGAGCGTCATCATCAACATGGACCTCGTGGCCCTCGTCGACGAGCACATCAAGAGCGGCGCCGACATCACGGTCGTCTGCCAGAAGTCCGAGGAGGACAACCCCTCGCTCGTGAACTTCACCTGCGCCGATGACGGCCGCGTCTCGGGCGAGCACCTGGGCGTGAAGGCGGGGGAGCTCGCGTTCCTCGACCTCTGCGTCATGTCGGTGGACATCCTGAAGACGCTCCTCTCGTGGTACAAGGGCAACGACTACCTCGACCTCTTCGAGGCGCTCACCCCCGATCTGGGCCGCGTGGACGTCCGTCCCTACCTCTACGACGGCATCGCGCTCCCGGTCTTCTCGCCCGAGGCCTACTTCAAGAACTCGATGAAGCTCCTCGACCCCAAGATCACGGGGGAGATCTTCAACCGCAACCGTCCCATCCACACCAAGAGCCACGACAACCCGCCGGCCAAGTACATCCCGGGCGCGCAGGTGAGGAACACCATCGCCGCGGGCGGCGTCCGCATCGCCGGCTTCGTGGAGGATTCCATCCTCGGACGCGACGTCATCGTCGAGGAGGGCGCCTCGGTGCGCAACTCCATCATCATGACGAGCTGCGTCATTGAGGCGGGCGCCAAGGTTGAGAACGCGATCATCGACCGCAACAATGTGATCGCATCGCGGGTGGAGCTCAAGGGCACGCCCGAGGACATCCTCATCAAAGGGAGGGGCTTCTAAACCATGGCATCTCGTGTGAGAAGGAAGCTCAGGGTCGTCTTCGCCACCGCCGAGGCGGCGCCGTTCTGCAAGACCGGCGGACTCGGGGACGTGGCGGGGTCGCTGCCCCAAGCCCTCGCGGACCAGGGCTGCAAGGTCATCGTCATGCTGCCCAAGTACGGCACCATCGCCCAGAAGTGGGTCGACAAGATGGAGCACGTCTGCGACTTCTACCTCAACCTGGGCTGGCGCAACGAGTACTGCGGTCTCGAGCGCCTCGCGAAGGACGGCGTGGAGTACTACTTCATCGACAACGAGCGCTACTTCAAGCGCGAGCAGCTCTACGGCTACTTCGATGACGGCGAGCGCTTCGCGTTCTTCTCGAAGGCGGTCACCGAGTCTCTGCAGTACCTCGACCGCATCAAGGGCTTCACGTGCGACATCCTGCACTGCAACGATTGGCAATCGGCCCTGGCGCCGGTCTTCCTGCGCGAGTTCTACCAGAGCCTCCCGGTCTACGACAACGTCAAGACGGTCTTCACCGTGCACAACGTGAAGTTCCAGGGGCAGTACGGCGACACGGTGCTCTCGGACATCTGCGGCCTCGCGGACATCCCCAACGCCGCCCGCCAGCTCTACTGCGGCCCCAAGACCGTGAACTACATGAAGGGCGCGCTCCTCTACTCAGACATCCTCACCACGGTGAGCCCCACCTACGCCGAGGAGCTCAAGACCCCCTTCTACGGCGAGGGCATGGACGGCATCTTCCGCGACCGCGAGAGCATCCTCTTCGGCATCCTGAACGGCATCGACACCAAGGACTTCGATCCCGCCCACGACACCGAGATCGCGGCGAACTTCTCCGCGAAGAAGCTCGAGGGCAAGGCCACCGACAAGGCGGAGCTCCAGGCGGAGCTGGGCCTCGAGGTGAATCCCGAGCGCCCGCTCGTGGCGATGGTCACGCGCCTCACCAAGCAGAAGGGCCTCGACCTGGTGAACTACTCCATGGAGCGGCTCCTCTCGCGCTCCGTGCAGGTGGCGGTGCTGGGCACCGGCGACCAGAGCTACGAGGACGCCCTGCGCTACTTCGACTGGAAGTACCAGGGCTCCATGTGCGCCCGCATCGCCTTCGACGTGGGTCTCTCCAAGCGCATGTACGCCGGCGCCGACCTCTTCCTCATGCCGAGCCTCTTCGAGCCCTGCGGCCTCTCGCAGATGATCTCCATGCGCTACGGCACGCTGCCGGTGGTGCGCGAGACGGGCGGGCTCCGCGACTCGGTGAAGCCCTACAACCAGTTCACCGGCGAGGGCACGGGCTTCTCGTTCGCCAACTTCAACGCCGACGAGATGGCCGACTGCGTCCTCAACGCCTGCGAGGTCTTCTGGACCCAGCCCGACGTGTGGAAGCAGCTCCAGAGGCAGGCCATGAAGGAGGACTTCTCCTGGAATCGCGCCGCGACCCAGTACGTGGGCCTCTACACGAGGCTCCATCCCGAGGTCGTCCCCTACGTGAGCAAGGCGAAAGGCTAGAAGATGAGAATCCTGCACGACAGCAGGGACCTCACGTACAGAACCCCCTTCGGTGCCGTCCAACTGGGCGGCACCGTCCGCTTGACCGTGGACGTCCTCGACGAGCCCAAGGCGCAGGCGACGCTACGGCTCTGGGTCGAGGGCAAGGGCGAGACGCTGCTGCCGATGAGCGCCACGCGCCGCCCCGAGGGGCTCAGGTTCTCCGCTGAGATCGAACCCGAGTGCGCCGAGATCCACTGGTACCACTTCATCGTGGACGACGGCCACGGCAACGTGCGCTTCCTGGGCGCCCGGCAGGGAAGCGTGGGCGGCGTGGGCGAGGTCTACTGGTCCGAGCCGCCGTCGTTCCAGATCACGGTCTACCGCAAGCGCGCCGTCTACCCGGAGTGGTTCGAGAACGCGATCGTCTACCAGATCTTCCCCGACCGCTTCTTCCGCGGCCGGACCTGGGAGACGTCGGTGGTGCGCGACCTCGAGAAGGAGTGGCGGGGCACCCGCCGCCGCCTCGTGGAGGACTGGAACGCGCCCGTCTCGTACGAGCGCGACGAGACGGGCGACGTCGTGGCCTGGGACTTCTACGGCGGGACGCTGAACGGCATCACCGAGAAGCTCGACTACCTGGCCGACCTCGGCATCACCGCCCTCTACCTGAACCCCATCTTCGAGGCGCTCTCCGACCATCGCTACGACACGGGCGACTACCTGAAGGTGGATCCGATCCTGGGCGACGAGGACGACTTCAAGCACCTGGCCATGGAGGCCGCGCGAAGGGGCATCTCGCTCATCCTCGACGGCGTCTTCAACCACACGGGCACGGACTCCGTCTACTTCAACGCCTACGGCAACTACCCCACCGTGGGCGCGAGCCAGTCGGCGGATTCGCCCTATCACGACTGGTACCTGTTGAATCCCGACGGCACCTACGCCTCCTGGTGGGGCGTGAAGAACATGCCGGCCATGAACAAGGCCTCCGAGGGCTGGCGCGACTTCGTCTTCGGAAGGGACGGCGTGGTCGAGACCTGGCTCCGCAGGGGGGCGCGCGGCTGGCGCCTTGACGTGGCCGACGAGCTCACCGACGAGTTCATCGCGCGCATCAAGGAGGCCGAGACCCGCGAGAAGCCCGACGCGCTCCTTCTGGGCGAGGTCTGGGAGGACGCCTCCCACAAGGTGGCCTACTCCGAGATGCGCCACTACTTCTGCGGGGAAGAGCTCGACGGCGTGATGAACTACCCATTCCGCACGAGCGTCCTCGCGTGGCTCAGGGGAGAGATCGGCGCCTCCGAGTTCGCCGAGGCGATGGAGGCGCTCCACGAGAACTACCCGCCCCACGCCTTTCTCTCGAGCATGAACCTCCTGGGGTCGCACGACCGCGCCCGCGTGCTCACCATGCTCGGCGGCGCCCCCGATCCCGACACGCTCACCGACGAGGAGAAGCGCGCCTGGCGCATCCCCGACGACCAGCTGGGGCTCGCCAAGAGCCGCTACTGGCTCGCGCTCCTCATCCTCATGTGCTGGCCCGGGCCGCCCTGCATCTACTACGGCGACGAGGCCGGCCTCCAGGGCATGACCGACCCCTACAACCGGGGCACCTTCCCCTGGGGCCATGAGGATCCGGACACCATGGCCATGGTGCGCAACGCCATCGACCTGCGCCGGTCGCTGCCGTTCCTCTCCACGGGCGGCTTCCATGCGTTCAGCCATGGCGACGAGGTCTTCGGGTTCTGGCGCGAGGGGGGCGACGACTGCGCCTGCATCCTCGTGAACCGCTCCCCCTACGAGACGGCGATGGTGGAGCTCCCGATGCGCGGCGAGGCGGCCACCGAGCTCGTGGGCGGCTCCAGGCTCGCCCTCTCGGCCGATGGCGAGCGGATCACGCTGCCGGTGTGGCCGCTCGGAAGCGCCGTCGTGTACTTCCACCCCAAGGAGCGCATGTCGAAGGCGCTCGACTGGGGCACGGGCGTCTTCTGCGCCATCACCTCGGTCCCCAACGCGGACGGGAGGCCGGGGACCCTCGGCGAGCCCGCCAAGCGCTTCGTCGACTTCCTGGCCGACGCCGGCCAGTCCTACTGGCAGATCCTGCCGGTGAACCCCACGGACGCCACCGGCTCGCCCTATTCGGGCCCCTCGGCCTTCGCGGCCAACGCCGACCTCATCGATACCGGCGGCAAGACGCTGGACGAGGCGGTGAGGGACTTCCGGCCCGACGCCGGCTACGTGGCGTTCTTGGAGGCCGAGGGCGAGTGGCTCCGGCCCTACGCCGCGTACATGGCCGTCCGCGACCTCCTCACCGAAGAGCGCGGCGGCGGCCATCCCGGCCCCTGGCCCGAGTGGCCCGAGGCGTACCGCGCCTACGACCCGCAGCTCCTCGAGCGCGACGAGCTCAAGGACCGCATCCGCCACCATCAGGTGGTGCAGTACCTCTTCCAGCGCCAGTGGGACGAGCTCAAGCGCTACGCCCACGAGCGCGGCATCAAGATCATCGGCGACATGCCCATCTACGTGGCGAGCGACTCCGCCGACACCTGGGCCCACACCGAGCTCTTCTCGATGCTCGCCGACGGCACCCAGACCGAGCTCGCCGGCTATCCGCCCGATGGCGAGACGCCGCAGGGCCAGCTCTGGGGAAATCCCACCTACGACTGGGAGGCCATGCGCGCCGACGGCTACCACTGGTGGCTCGAGCGCATGAGCCGCGCCTTCGAGCTCTACGACGAGGTGCGCCTCGACCACTTCATCGGCTTCGAGCGCTACTGGGCCATCCCCATGGGGAAGACCCCCGCCGAGGGGCGCTGGCGCCATGGGCCCGGCCTCGACCTCTTCCGGGCGGCCTACAGGCGCTTCGGCGCGCTGCCGATCATCGCGGAGGACCTTGGCGACGTGACCCCCGCCGTCCGCGTGCTCGTGGAGACGACCGGCGTGCCCGGCATGGACATCGCCATCTTCGCCGATTCCGACGTGCGCGAGAGCTACGTGCCCAGGCTCGCCAAGATCGCCTACACCACCACGCACGACACGACGACGCTCGTGGGCTGGGTGGAGGAGCGCTTCTATCCGAACCTCCGCCAGACGCCGACGGAGCGGGCCCGCATGATGGCATCGACGCTCGAGGGGAAGGGTCCCGAGGGGCCCGACGCCCTCCGCGAGGAGGCGCCCAACGCGCCGCTCGACCTCGCGCTCGCGAAGAACGACCTCGCCCGCGAGGCGAGGGAGCTCACGGATACGGCCCGCTCGATCGAGCGCCGCGTGCTCGAGTCCGACGCGCCGGTGACCATCATGCCGCTCCAGGACGTGCTCCTCCTCGATGCCTCGGCGCGCATGAACACGCCGGGCACCGTCGGCGGCAACTGGACCTGGCAGGCCACCGAAGGGGAGCTCGCGGGCGCGGTGGAGGGGCTTCGCCGCCTCACCGAGGAGACGGGCCGTATGGCCGGCGACGCGCCGCGCGTCCAGAGCCCGCGCCTCGACGCCTAGCGCCGGATGGCGGAGAGCCCCACCCGATGCTTGCCGACCGCATAGCGCAGAGCCTCCTCGCCACCGAGCCCCTGGGCTCGGTGAGGAAGGCCCTCGGCGCGGGCGCGGACGCCGCGCTCGCGGCGGCCCCCTCGGTGAGGGCGCTCTGCGTGATGGCGCTCTTCTGCGCCCGCCAGCGCCCCATGCTCTACGTGGTGTCGGGCGAGGAGGCGGCCGATCGCGTGGCGATCGCCCTTCGCGCCTGGCTGGGGGCGGAGCGCGTCCATCGCTATCCCGAGCGCGGGGACCTTCCGTGGAGCGCCAAGGCCGCCGACCTCGCCGTCATCGGCGAGCGCTCCGCCGCCGTGGCCGCCCTCGCACGGGGCGAGGAGGCCATCGTCGTGGCGTCGGCGCGCTCGCTCCTTCGCCGCGTGCCGCCCAAGGGCGTGGGCTACTGCCTGCCCGTGCGGTTCGCCGTGGGCGACGAGATGGCCTTCGACGAGGTGGGGGAGCGTCTGCTCCAGGCCGGCTACGTGGCGGCGGGCGAGGCGCTGGAGCCCGGGACCTTCGGGATCCGCGGCGACCTCTTGGACGTCTTCCCCGCCCAGGGGACCCACCCCGTGCGCGTGGAGTTCTTCGGGGACGAGATCGATCGCATCCGCGAGATGGTGGCCTCCACGGGCCAGACCATCGGCGATGCGGACAGGGTCCTCTGCGCGCCCGCGCGGGAATACGCCCTCACCCGAGAGACCGTGGCGAGCGCCGAGCGCGCCCTCAAGCGCGCCGCGCAGGATTCCACGGAGATCGCGGCCGCCCTCGAGGCCATCCGGGCGCAGATCCCCACCGCCACGACCGACGTCTTCCTGAAGGCGCTCTACGGAAAGAGCGGCGAGGTCACGGACCATATGGACGCGCGGACGCTCGTCGTACTCTCGGAGCCGCGCGCGCTCTTCGACGATTGCCTCCGGGCGCAGGAGGAGCTCGCGAAGTCCTTCGCCGAGGGGATGGCCAAGCTCGGCGGCGCGAAGGCGCCCGTGGAGCTGGGAGACCTCTTCACCGACCCCCGCAAGCTCGCCTTCGGCGGCTGCCAGCAGCTCACGCTGCAGTCGCTCCTCACGGCGAGCGCCCAGGGGATGCCCGAGCTCCAGAGCCGCCAGCCCCAGGTCTCGGGCGCGGACTCCCGCCTCTTGAACCAGCTCCGCGCCCTCACCTCGCGCGGCTACCAGTGCCTCTTCTGCGTTCCCAGCAGAGAGGTGCGCCAGCGGCTCATGCTCACGCTCGCGGACGAGGCGATCCCCTTCGAGGAGTCGCTCGCATCGGCCGAGGCCAACGAGACGCCCTTGGGCGAGCTCGCGCCGGCCCTCGCGAAGGGACGGGTCACCTTCTGCGACGCCGACGTGCCGGCGGGCGCCGTCATCCCGGACGCCAAGCTCGCCGTCATCGCCGTCGGCGACCTCACCCGCCGCAAGGCCAAGGGCCGTCGCGCCGCCAACGTCGATCCCACCCAGGTGACCTTCCCCTTCAAGCCGGGCGACTACGTGGTGCACGAGACCTTCGGCATCGCGCGGTTCGCCTGCATCGAGCGGCTGGAGATCGACGGCAAGGAGCGCGACTTCTTCCTCTTGGAGTACGCGGCGTCCGACAAGCTCCATGTGCCGCTCGAGCTGGTGGACCGCCTCACGCGCTACGTGGGCCCCGACGGCTCGGCCCCAAGGGTGACGCGCCTCCACTCCGCGGACTGGTCGAGGGTGACCAGCCGCGCCCGCGCCAACGCGAAGAAGCTCGCCTTCGACCTCGTCGACCTCTACGCGCGCCGCTCCCAGGCGACGGGCCACGCCTTTGCCAAGGACACGCCCGAGCAGGCGGCCATGGAGGCGAGCTTCCCCTTCGCGCTCACCGGCGATCAGGAGAGCGCCATCGCCGACATCAAGGCCGACATGGAGGAGCCCAGGCCGATGGACCGCCTCCTCTGCGGCGACGTGGGGTTCGGGAAGACCGAGGTGGCGCTCCGGGCCGCCTTCAAGTGCGTGCAGGACGGCCGGCAGGTGATGGTGCTCTGCCCCACGACGATCCTCGCCCAGCAGCACCTCGACACCTTCCGCGAGCGCTTCGCGCCCTTCGGGGTGCGGGTCGAGGTGCTGAGCCGGTTTCGCACCCCCAAGCAGCAGCGCGAGGATCTGGCGGACTTCGCGAAGGGCACGGTGGACGTGCTCATCGGCACCCACCGGCTCCTCTCGGCCGACGTGAACCCGGCGGCGCTCGGGCTCGTCATCGTCGACGAGGAGCAGCGCTTCGGCGTGGGCCACAAGGAGCAGCTGAAGAACCTCCGCGAGCAGGTGGACGTGCTCACGCTCTCGGCGACGCCCATTCCGCGCACCATGCAGATGGCGCTCTCCGGCGTGCGCGACATGTCGCTCATCATGGAGGCGCCCCAGGGGCGGCGTCCCGTGGAGGTCGTCGTGGCCGAATGGGACGAGGACCTGGTCTCGGGCGCCATCCGTCGCGAATGCGCGCGCGGCGGGCAGGTCTACTACGTCTCGAACCGCGTGGCCGACATCGAGGAGGCGGTGGAGCGCGTGAGGGCGGCCGCCCCCGAGGCCCGCGTGGGCGTGGCCCACGGCCAGATGCCCCCGCGCGAGGTCGAGGACGTGATGTTCGAGTTCGCCGAGCGCGAGATCGACGTCCTCGTGGCGACGACGATCATCGAGAGCGGCATCGACAACCCCCACACGAACACGCTCATCATCGAGGACTCCCAGCGCCTGGGCCTGGCCCAGCTCTACCAGCTCAAGGGCCGCGTGGGCCGCGGCCGCTCCCAGGCCTACTCGTACTTCCTCTTCCCGGGCGAGGTGCCCCTCACCGAGGAGGCGGTGGAGCGCCTCATGGCCATCGGGGAGTTCAAGGAGCTGGGGAGCGGCATGCGCATCGCCATGCGCGACCTCGAGATCCGAGGCGCCGGCTCGCTCCTCGGCGCCGAGCAGCACGGCAACCTCTCGAACGTGGGCTTCGACCTCTTCACCCAGATGATCGGCGAGGCCGTGGCCGAGGCCAAGGGCGAGGTGGGGGAGGTGGCCCCACCGGAGGTGACGGTGAACCTCCCGGCCGACTTCTACTTCTCGGAGGACTACATCCCGGAGGTGGACAAGCGCGTCCTCGCCTACCGGCGCCTGGCGGCGGCGCTCTCGCTCGGCGACGTCGATGCGCTCGAGGACGAGCTCACGCGCCAGTGGGGCGTCCCCGGGGAGGCGGGCCGGAACCTCCTCGATCGCCAGCGGCTGAAGATCCGGGCCGAGCGGCTGGGCGTGGAGTCCGTCCTGCTCTCGGGCGGGCGCATCACCTTCCAGGGGCTCCGGCCCTCCAGGGAGCTCGCCCTGGAGCTGAAGGAGAGGCGCGCCGTGGTCTTTCCCAAGACGCACAAGGTCACCTACCCCTTCCGCCGGGGCGACGCCGGGCTCGTGCAGGTGGCGCTCGGCGTGCTGGAGCTCGCCGGCGGAGACGACGAGGACGTGGGCTGAGCGCCGGCTGGCCGCCGGGCGCGCTCCGTCCCGCCGCCCCTCCGTCGCAACCGGGGCGGATGGCGCCCCAGGAGCGTGCGTCGAGCGCACGTCGAGCGCGGCAAGGGGCCGCGCGTTGATCTACTGTTGTCTACGCGTGGCGCATGCACTCCGACTGTGAACATGACGGGCGAAGGAAGAGGTTCGATGGCGAGCGCGACCGTTCCGCTCTACCGCAAGGTCCTGGAAGATCTGCGAGCGAAGATCGAGGACGGCACGTATCCCTTGGGGAGCCGGCTCCCCTCCGAGGTCGAGCTCATCGAGAGCTACGGGGTGAGCCGCATCACCGTGCGGAGGGCCGTCACGGAGCTCGTGAACGAGGGGCTCCTCATCAAGGAGCAGGGACGCGGGACCTTCGTGCGGAGCCGCTGGCTCAAGCGCTCGCTGCGCTCCTCGGTGACCGAGAGCTTCACGGACGCCTGCGGCCGCATGGGCCTCACCGCGGGCGCCAAGGTCATCGACGTCTCGATCGTGCCCGCGCCCGCCCATTACGCCGAGATGCTCGGCATCGGCCCGGAGGAGCTGCTCATCCACGTGAGGCGGGTGAGGGCCGCGGACGGCTGGCCGGTCTTCGAGGAGGACACGTACCTGCCGTACGGCGCCTACAAGGAGATCCTCAAGGAGGACCTCACCGACGCGTCCATCTTCGACGTCGTGGAGCGCGTGGGCGGCATGCGGCCGCTCCACGCGGTCGGCAGCTTCATCGATGCCGTGCCGGCCACTCGCGACCAGGCGGAAGATCTGGGCGTTGCGGTGGGCGCGCCCCTGCTCAAGGTCGGGAGCTGCTATGCGGGCGCGGATGGGAAGCCCATCTCCGTGGCGCGCTCGTTCTTCGTCGGCGGGCGGATGACGCTCCTGCTCTAGCCGTCCGGCCGGCGGCGCCCGGCCGAAGATGGCGGCCGCCGGGGCCCTACCCGACGGCGCGCGGGCCGCGTCCGGCCGGAGGCGCCCGGCTTCGCCCGCCCGAGGGCCTCGCGGCCCACGCAGCTGCTACCATCCGAAGCGCTATGGATGACGCCTCTCCCACAACCATCGCCGCCGATGCCCAGAGCCGCTCGCGCCCGGGTGCGCCCGGAGGCCATCCGGCCTTCGACCGGCTCGTGCGCACCATCTGGCGGCTTCGCCAGAGCGACGGGTGCCCGTGGGACAGGGAGCAGACCCACGAATCCATCCGAAGGAACATGATCGAGGAGGCCTACGAGGCGGCCGAGGCCATCGACGAGGGCGACGCCGCGCACCTCGCGGAGGAGCTCGGCGACGTGCTCATGCAGGTGCTCCTCCATGCCCAGATCGCCTGCGACGAGGGCGAGTTCGACATCGACGACGTGGCGCTCGCCCTGAACGAGAAGCTCGTCCGGCGCCACCCCCACGTCTTCGGCGAGATGGAGGCCGACGATCCGAGCGCCGTGCTCGACATCTGGGAGACCGTGAAGGCGAGGGAGCGGGCCGAGGGAGCGGGCGGAGCGCAGGCGGTGGACGGCGAAGCGGCGATCGAGGGGCTCCTCGACTCCGTGCCGAGGTCCCTGCCGGCGCTCATTCAGTGCCAGAAGCTCTCGGCCCGAGCGGCCCGCGTGGGCTTCGAGTGGCCCAGCGTGGAGGGGGTCTGGGAGCAGGTGGCCCAGGAGAGGGCCGAGCTCGATGCCGAGGATCCGGGCTCCGGCGCCTGGGCGGAGGAGTTCGGCGACCTCCTCTTCTCGCTCGTGAACGTGGCCCGCTGGGAGGGCGTCGATGCCGAGGCGGCGCTCGAGGCCGCGAACGCCAAATTCCGCCGGCGCTGGGCCGCGGTGGAGGCCCGGCTCGCCGAGGAGGGGACCTGCGCCGAGGAGGCCGGCACCGCTCACCTGAACGAGCTGTGGGTACGCGCGAAGCTGGAAGAGCGGGGCGCGCGGTAGTGGCATAATCGGCTCGTCTCGAGGACACACGCAACCGAACGCACCTGACACGCAACCCGACGAACCGCGTCCCACGAAAGACGGCGACCCCCCTATGACGCATGTTGGCCAGAGGTCCCAGACGCTCGCGTCGAGCGACGCGGCGATCCTCTCGCGCGCCCTCGCGCGAAGCCAGCGGGCGCCGGAGCGCTCGTTCGTGAACGAGCGCAAGATGCGCGAGGTCAGCGCTGAGCGGGCGCGGCGCGGGAGCGACGGCCGGGCCCGCGTTGCGCGACGTCCCCGCCGAAGCGCGACCTCGGGCTCGCGGGCCTCGAGTTCTCGGGCTTCCGGCTCGAAGAGGGCGAGGGCCGCTCGCGGACGGGCGCGTTCGACGTCGGCTCCGGCGAGGCCCCGGCGAGCGGCGGACGCGGCGCCCGCTCCCGGCACCGCCTCGTCTCCCGCGCCCTTCGCGGCCCTCGCGGCCCTCTTCGCGAGCATTCCCGATCGCCTCGCGGCCCTTTCCGGGCGGGGGCGCCGCCTCGCCATCGCGGGCGCCGTCGTCCTCGTCACGCTGCTCTTCTTCTACGGGCCGGCGAGCGACCTCTACGCGGCGGCCCGCGACCACGCCTACCTCGCCCGGGACTTCGAGGCCATCACCCAGGTGACCTCCGACCTGCAGGCGGAGGTGGATCGCCTTCGCACCGAGGAGGGCGTGATGGACGAGGCCCGCGTGCGCGGCTACGCCCCCGAAGGGGAGATCCCCGCCGACGCCTCCGAGCTCGTGGGCGAGGACGACGAGCCCTCCATCCCCCTGCTCTCCCAGCCGGCGAAGCCCATCGAGGTGCCCGCGTACCTGCACGTGCTCGACGTCGTCATGGGCTACGAGCCCCCAGAGGCATGAGCCGCATCGGCGTCGTGGACATAGGGACCGTCTCCGTGCGGATGGGCATCGCCGACGTGCGCGACGGCGCGGTGGTGACGCTCGCGAAGAAGACGCGCGTCTGCGATCTGGGGCAGGGCCTCGACGAGACGGGCGTGCTGGATGCGAAGGCGATCGACCTTACCCGGAGCACCGCTGACGAGTACGGCCGATGCTTCACGAGGAACCGCTGCGACCACGTGGTCTGCACCCTCACCCAGGCGGCGCGCGAGGCGCTGAACGCCGACGAGCTGCTCGGCGGCCTTCGCGACCTCGGCTACGAGCCGCTCGTCATCGAGGGCGAGGTGGAGGGCGCGCTCACGGCCCTCGGCGCGTCGATCCCCGCCGTGGGCCCCTGCCCCGTCGTCATCGACAGCGGCGGCGGCTCCACCGAGATCAGCCGCTGGCTCGACGACGGCACCCTCTGGATCCGCTCGACGCCGGTGGGATGCCGGCGCGTGACCGAGCGCTTCCTCGAGCTCACGGATCCGCCGAGCCTGGAGGCCATCGCCCGGGCGAGGGGCTGGATCCGCGGCGCCTTCGAGGACGCCATCGACTGGGAGCCGGGGGACGTGTCCGAGCCCGGGCGGATGGTGGTCACGGGGGGCGCCTCGACGACGCTCGCCGCCATCGTCCACGAGATGGAGCGCTACGATCCCGCCCTCGTGCAGGGCACGGTCCTCTCGCAAAGGGAGATCGACGCCATCGCCCTGCGCCTCGGCCGCCTCACCGTGCGCGAGCGCGGCGACGTCGTGGGCATCCAGCCCAAGCGCGCCCCGATCATCCTGGCGGGAGCGCTCATCATCTCGGAGCTGATGGGCGTGCTGGGCTACGCGGAGCTCACCGTCTCGGAGGCGGACAGCCTCCAGGGCATCGCGCTCGTGGCGGATGCCACGGCCGAGGGCAAGGGCTCTCCCGTGGGCTGGACTCCGACGCTCACCGTGCCCCGTCCCTAGCCTGGGTGTGGCGCGGGCCGGGAGGCGCACGGCGCGACGCCTCGCGGGCGGATCGGCCGGCGGGACGGCTACACTCTTTCGCTGGGGACGTGGCGAAACCGGCAGACGCAGGAGACTTAAAATCTTTCGCCCTCGGGCATGCGGGTTCGAGTCCCGCCGTCCCCACCAGAGCGCAT
>CANRLS010000020.1 GCA_947631545.1 uncultured Atopobiaceae bacterium | reverse complement strand
GAAGCGCCGGATATACCCCATCTACGCGCGAACGCGGGACCTCGCGTGCCAAGCGCGCCACGGCCCCGCGTTCCCGTGTGACTGGGGCATCCCGGCGCTAGCCGAGGGAGGCGACGATGGCGCGCGCGGCGCGGATGCCGTCGGCGGCGGCGCTCATGATGCCGCCGGCCCAGCCGGCGCCCTCGCCCACGGGGTAGAGGCCCGCCACGTTCGGATGCATGAGGGCGTCCGTGCGCGGGATGCGCACCGGCGAGCTGGAGCGGCTCTCGGGGGCGGTGAGCACGGCGTCGTCCTCGCCGAAGAAGGGAAGCGTCCGTGGGAGGGCGCCGAGCGCCTCGCGAAGCGTATCGGTGACGTAGGCTGGGAAGAGCCCGTCGATGGCGCCCCAGGAGACGCCCCGGGGATAGGTGGGCCGGACGGAGCCCGGCCCCGTCGAGGGCGTGCCGCGCAGGAAGTCGCCCACGAGCTGCGCGGGGGCCGCGAAATCGCCGCCTCCGGCTTCGTAGGCCGCCCGCTCCAGGCGTCGCTGCCAGGCGATGCCCGCGAGGGGGTCGGGCGAGTCCAGATCCTCGGGAAGGACGTTCACGAGGAGGGCGGCGTTGGCGTTCGCGCCGTCTCTGGCCGTCTCGCTCGCGCCGTTGGTGACGACGCCATGGGGCTCCGAGGCGGCGGCCATCACCTGGCCGCCGGGGCACATGCAGAAGGTGAAGCAGCGCCTGCCGCCGGATGCCTTCCAGGCGGCACGGTACGAGGCGGCGCCGAGGGCGGGATGGCCCGCCCAGCGGCCGTAGCGGTCGGCATCGACCGTCGCCTGGAGGTGCTCCACCCTCACGCCCACGGCGAAGGGCTTTTGCTCGAGGGGCACGCCGAGCCCCGCCAGGAGCTCGAAGACGTCGCGGGCGGAGTGGCCGGTGGCGAGGATCACGGTGCTCGCGGCAATGGCCTCGCTCGTTCCATCGCGCTCCAGCTCCACCGATGCGACGCGCCCGCGCTCGAGGCCGAGCCCCGTCATCCTCGTGCGCACGCGCACCTCGCCGCCCAGCTCCCCGATGGCTGCCACCAGGCGCTCCACGATGCCCGGCAAGAGGTCCGAGCCCACATGGGGATGGCTGTCGACGAGGATCCGCTCGGGCGCGCCCGCCGCGTGGAGGGCCTCGAGGATGAGGCGATGGGAGGCGTCCCGCGTCCCGGTCGAGAGCTTGCCGTCGGAGAACGTGCCGGCGCCGCCGAGGCCGAACTGCACGTTCGAGAGGGGGTCGAGCGGGCCGCCCTGGGCGAAGGCCCGCACGGCCGCGGTTCGCCTCGCGCAGTCGTCGCCCTGCTCCACGAGGAGCGGCGCCAGGCCGGCATGGGCGAGCGCGAGGGCGCAGAAGAGTCCGGCGCAGCCGGCGCCCACGACCACCGGACGGTGGGGAAGGGGCCTCGCCGCTCGCTCGGGCCAGGCGAAGGCGTCCGGGGCGGCCAGGGCGACGCGCGGGTTGCCGAGGCGGTTCACGACGGCTCGCTCCGCTCGGGGATCCTTCAGCTCGACGCCGCAGGTGAACTCGATGACGACGTTCGGATCCGCAGCGCGCCCCGGGCCGCGGGGCTTCCGCGCGTCGATGGAGCGGCGAAGGATCGTCGTGCGGCGCGTCTGGCCCTCGTCGAGGCGGAGGAGCGCGAGGGCCCTTTCGGTGGCGAGCGGGAGCTCATGGGCGAGGTTCCCGTCGAGGCGGCGGTGGCCCTTGAGCGGGATGCGGATGCCGCGGACGCAGATCATGGGCGCCCCTCCCCTCGGGCGCGCGGGCCAGAGGCGCCAGAGGCACCGGAGGCGCCTGCCGCCTCGCCCCCCTCGGCGGCGCTCGCGGCCGCCGCCGCTCCAGCCTTGAGTCCCGAGAGCCAGGCGAACGCGAGGTTGTAGCCGCCGCAGGGCCCGTCCACGTCGAGCGCCTCGCCCGTGGCGTAGAGCCCGCTCACGAGCTTTCGGCCCTCGGCATCGCTCGTAACGGCCATGGTCGCGGGATCGATGCAGCGGGTGGCGATGCCGCCGAGGGTGATCTGGGCATGGGCGGCAGCCGGGCCGCCCACGCGGAAGGGGAGCGCCTTCGCGAGGGACGCGGCGGACTCGGCGACGGAGTCGGCGGGGATGGGCCACCCCTCGCGCGCGCAATCGATGAGGACGCGTCCGATGACGGGGTCGAGAAGGCCGTCCAGAGCGTGCTCGCCAGGGATGCCGGCATGGTCGAGCGAGGGCTCCAGGGCTCGAAGGATGGCATCGGTCGAGAGCTCGGGCACCAGATCCGCGAACACCGCGTCCCCAGGCTGGGAGACGCGGGAGAAGTCGAGGATGGGCGGGCCCGTGATGCCCGCGGTGCGGAAGAGCACCTCGCCCTCCGCCAAGGCGACGGTCTCGCCATCCCTCACGAGCCTGACGAGGCCGAGGGCTCGGCGACCGTCGAGCGCATCCAGGGGCGAGGGCTCGCAGGAGAGGCCGCAGAGCCCCGGTCTGAGCGCCGTCCGGGGGAGGGCGAGCGCAGCCAACGGGGCGCAGGGGCCGCCGCCGGTGGCCGCTACGACGCTCGCGCAGGCGATGTCGCGCATCCCCGGCGCCGTCGGCGTGCCCGTGCGCGGCTCGAGGCAGAGGTCGCGGTACGCGACGTGCCACGATGCCCGTCCTGCGCCGCTTGGGGGCGCAACGGTCTCGACCTCTCGAAGCGGGGCGGAGACGCTGCCGAGCCGCTCGAGCTCGCCGACGAGCAGGTTCCGCACGCTCGCCGCCTGTTGGCTCCTGGGATAGAGCCGTTCCTCCTCCTCGACGATGGCGAGCCCGAGCCCGCCGAAGAGCCCGCGGATGGCCTCGACGGGATGCGACCCCATGACGGCGCCCACGAAGGCGGGATCGTTGTAGTGGGCGGGGGAGAGGTCGCGGTTGGCGAGGTTGCAGCGGCCGTTGCCGGTGGCGAGGATCGGCCGGCCCATCTCCGGGCCGGCTTCGAGCACGACGACCCGCGCGCCGGCGCGGGCGGCGGCGATGGCGGCCGTGAGCCCCGAGGCCCCGCCCCCGATCACGCAGACGTCGGCCGTCCGGGGAACCTCGATGGCCCGGGCCCTTCTCCAGGCGCGCGAGCGCTCCTCGAGTCGACGCCTCTGCTCTGCCGACCTGGCCGTGGGGCTCATCCTCCTCGTGGGTGATCGGGCTCTCCCCGATTCTACTGGCATGCCCCCTGTGCGCCTCCCGGCTTCCGAGGCGCGCTCCAGCGAGCGTACACTGGTGGCGACCCGAACCCTTCGCGAAAGGCCCCTATGGCAGACGAGGCGAACGAGCTCTCCCGGGCGATTACCGTCGAGGCCGACGGCCATTGGCCCGGCGTGGACGCGCGCCGGCTCTCCGTCGAGGGCGGGCTTCTCTTCGCAACGATGCCCGACCCGCAGGTGGACGTCGATTTCGAGGTGCCGGTGACCTTCGTGGGCGTCGCGATCTTCTGCCCGGGGGGCTATGCCGGCGACAAGTTCACGGTCTACTACTCGGAGGAGTCGCCGCCGGCCTTCTCGGAGGAGCTCTCGCAGACGGTGGGCGTGCGCTCGGGTGCGACCGTCGAGCTCCTGCGCTTCGATGGCCGCGTGCACCATCTGCGCATCGACCCCATGGAGAAGGCGGGCGACACGGGCATCGCCTCCATCGCGCTCGTCGCCGGCCGAGATGAGGAGGAGGTGCTCCGCCGACTCGCCGAGGCGTCCTCCCAGGGCGAGGCCGCGATCGTCACGACCGACGTCATCATGGATCCGGCGCGTCGCGATTCCCTCGCCGCCTACGCCTCCTCGGCCATGGCCTCCGAGGCGCGCGCCCGCAAGAGGCTCGCCCGCCCGCATCCGGCGGCGCCGGGGGGCGCCGTCGACGTCGTCTTCGACCCCAAGCCCAACTTCCTCGATCCCGACGCGCCCCTCCTTCGAGATGACGTGATGGCCATCGTCGAGCGCGCCCTGGGCGTGAGGCCCCGGGTGCGCACCGACAACCTGGGCGAGATACGCAGCGCCGACCTCACCCTCTGCATCGCCCAGACGGCCCTCTCGGCCACGATGGAGCGCGTCCCTTGGGACCTGCCCGCCCAGATGGGCGACCTGAGGCGGCTCTGCTTCATGGCCGCCGGCTCCGCGGTCCTCGGCATGCCCGGTGACCACGGCTTCGCCCCGACCAGAAGGACCCGGGCCTTCCTGAGGCTCCTCTTCGCCGGCCCTTGGATTCACGGCGTGCGCGACGAGTACACGGCCGAGCTCCTCTCGGATGCCGGCGTGTCGAATTACCGCGTGGTGGGGACGCCCTCCCTCTGGGACATCCCGGACGACCTCGGGGAGCGGATCCCCCGGGCGAAGGGCGCGAGGGTGGTCTTCGCCGCCGACGAGTACTTCCACGACCTGAAGAACGACGTGGCGACCCTCAAGCGCCTGGGACGCTGCTACGAGAGGGTCGCCCTCTGGCCGAGGAACCTCCCCGAGCCGCTCGACTACGCCAAGCGGCTCATCGCGCTCGCCGGCATCGAGGAGAGCGCGACGGTCCTCGCGCCCGGCGTCGAGAGCCTCATCGCCAGCCTCCTGGAGGAGGGGACCGATTACGTGGGGCCCAACCTGGAGGCGGGGATCAAGGCGCTCAAGGCCGGACGGCGCACGCTCATCCTCTCGTCCGACGACCGCTCGACGGGCATCGTGCGGCTGGCGCATCTCCCGTCGATTCGCCGCATCGAGGCGGCCGACGCGCTCGAGGACTGGATCCTCGCCGACCACGAGGTGCGGCTCGCCATCCCCCGCAGGGCCATCGATGGCTGGATGGGGCAGTTCCGGTAGGCCGCCCTCCTCGCCCGCGCGGGATGCGGGAGAGGTTGCGCAGAAGCTATGCGGGACGGACGGCCGCTTTCCACGGCGCTCCGCTCTCCCTACACTGGTGGATTGCCGAAAACGCTTCGGGAGGAACGCGGGCCCCTCGCGCCATCGGAGCGGCCGAAGGCCGCCCTCTCCACGCATCGCCGCGGCTGCGCCCGCGCCTCCCGCACTCATGGAAGGGGAGTCTTCGCCCATGGGCCAAGACGCCATCGTCATCCGCGGCGCGCGGGAGCACAACCTCCACGACATAGACCTCACCATCCCCCGGGACGAGCTCGTGGTGATCACCGGGCTCTCGGGCTCGGGCAAGAGCTCGCTCGCCTTCGACACGATCTACGCCGAGGGGCAGCGCCGCTACGTGGAGAGCCTCTCCAGCTACGCCCGCATGTTCCTCGGGCAGATGGACAAGCCCGACCTCGACTCCATCGACGGGCTCTCGCCGGCCGTCTCCATCGACCAGAAGACGACCTCCAAGAACCCGCGCTCCACCGTGGGCACCGTGACCGAGATCTACGACTACCTGCGCCTGCTCTTCGCGAGGGTGGGCGTGCCCCACTGCCCGGAATGCGGGCGCGTCATCGAGCGCCAGACCACCGACCAGGTGGCCGACAAGGTGCTCGATGCGGCCGACGGAAGGCGCGCCTACGTGCTCGCCCCCGTGGTGATCGACCGCAAGGGCGAGTTCGCCAAGCTCCTGGCCGACCTGCGCCGCGAGGGCTTCGCCCGGGTGCGCGTGGACGGCGAGGTGCGCGACCTCGACGACGAGATCTCCCTCGACAAGAAGTTCCGCCACACCATCGAGGTGGTGGTGGATCGCGTCGTGGTCAGGCGGAGCGCCCGCTCCCGCGTGGCGGAGGCCATCGAGCGCGCCACGCAGCTCGCCCACGGCAACGTGGGCGTGTACCTGCTCCCCGATCGCGACGACCCCGAGGGCCATCCCGAGGAGCTCCTCCAGTACTCGCTCGCGCTCGCCTGCCCCGTGCACGGCCACTCCATCGACGACCTGAAGCCGCGCGACTTCTCGTTCAACGCCCCCTATGGCGCCTGCCCCGACTGCGACGGGCTGGGATTCCACCGCGTGGTGGACGCGGAGCTCCTCATCTCAGACCCCGACCTCTCCGTGGCCGATGGCGTCTTCGGGAGCTTCTTCGGGCGCTCCAACTACTACCCGCAGATCTTCGCCGCCGTCTGCCGCCACTTCGGCGAGTCCGAGGACACGCCCTGGAAGGACCTCTCGGCGAAGACCAGGAAGGCGCTCCTCGACGGCATGGGCCGCCGGCGCGTGCGCGTGGACTACCACACCCTGGACGGTCGCGACACCCACTGGACGACGCACTTCTCGGGCGTGCGCAACATCCTCTTCGAGAAGTACACCGAGACGACGAACGAGAACATCAAGGCGCGCCTCGAGCGCTTCATCCGCGAGGAGCCCTGCGCATCGTGCGAGGGCGCCCGCCTGCGCCCCGAGATGCTCGCCGTCACCGTGGGAGATAGGAACATCTACGAGGTCTGCCGCCTCTCGTGCCGTCAGGCCCTCGACTTCTTCGAGCATCTGGAGCTCACCGAGCGCCAGCGCCTCATCGGGGAGCGCATCGTGAGGGAGATCCTCACGCGCCTGCGCTTCCTCGTGGACGTGGGGCTCGACTACCTCACGCTCTCGCGCGCCTCGGCGACACTCTCGGGCGGCGAGGCCCAGCGCATACGCCTCGCCACCCAGATCGGCGCCGGCCTCATGGGCGTGCTCTACATCCTCGACGAGCCCTCCATCGGCCTTCACCAAAGGGACAACGACCGGCTCATCGAGACGCTGAAGCACCTCCGCGACCTCGGCAACACGGTGATCGTGGTGGAGCACGACGAGGACACCATCCGAAACGCCGACTTCGTCGTGGACCTGGGCCCGGGCGCGGGCGAGCAGGGGGGCGAGGTCGTGGTCGCCGGCACGCCGGACGACGTCATGGCCTGCCCCGACTCGCTCACCGGCGCCTACCTCTCGGGCCGCCGCGTGATCGCGCTCCCCGAGAAGCGCCGGAACCCGCGCAAGGGGACGCTCACCATCACCGGCGCCTCTCACAACAACCTCAAGGGCATCGACGTCTCCATACGCCTCGGCACCCTCACGGTGGTGACGGGCGTCTCGGGCTCGGGCAAGAGCTCGCTCGTCACCGACACGCTCGCCCCGGCGCTCACCAACGCCATCCATCGCTCCATCAAGCCCGTCGGCGCCTACAGGAGCCTCAAGGGCCTCGAGCGCATCGACAAGGTCATCGACATCGACCAGGCCCCCATCGGCCGCACGCCGCGCTCGAACCCGGCCACCTACATCGGCCTCTGGGACGACATCCGGGCGCTCTTCGCCTCCACGCCCGAGAGCCGCCTCCGCGGCTACTCGCCGGGGCGCTTCTCGTTCAACGTCTCGGGCGGGCGCTGCGAGGCCTGCAAGGGCGACGGCCAGATCAAGATCGAGATGAACTTCCTGCCCGACGTCTACGTGCCCTGCGAGGTCTGCCACGGCAAGCGCTACAACCGCGAGACGCTCGAGGTCACCTACCACGGCAAGACCATCGCGGACGTGCTCGACATGACGGTGACGGAGGCGCTCGCCTTCTTCGGCGCCATCCCGCAGATCAAGAACAAGCTCCAGACGCTCTTCGACGTGGGGCTCGGCTACGTGCGCCTGGGCCAGCCGGCGACGACGCTCTCCGGCGGCGAGGCCCAGCGCGTGAAGCTCGCCAAGGAGCTCCATCGTCGCCAGACGGGCAAGACCTTCTACATCTTGGACGAGCCCACGACGGGGCTCTCCTTCGAGGACGTGCGCCAGCTGCTGGACGTGCTCCAGCGGCTGGTCGATGCCGGCAACACGGTGCTCGTGATCGAGCACAACCTCGACGTCATCAAGGTGGCGGATCGGATCATCGATCTGGGGCCGGGCGGCGGCGACGCCGGCGGCAGGGTCGTCTGCACGGGCACGCCCGAGGAGGTGGCCGCCGATCCCCATAGCTGGACCGGGCAGTTCCTGGCCGAGGCCCTGGAGCGCACGAAGCGCTTCGAGGAGGCCCAGGCGGCCCGGGCCACGGGCGATGCCGACGCGGACGAGGCGAGCCGCGAGGCCGAGGACTTCGCGGAGGCCACCTTCGTCGCGGGGAAGGCGAGCTAGCCCATGGCGCGGCGCGCGGACAGCCGGAAGACCCCGACGCGGGCGCGCCCCAAGCGCCGGCCCACTCCGCGCAGCCGCCCGGCCGCGAGCGCGGGCGAGCGGCCCCGCACGGAGCGCACGGCGCCGCCCGGCCTTCCCGACGACCCTGAGCCCTCGCGCGAGGAGCTCGTCGACGCCGAGGGCGCCGAGCCCGCCCTCATGGACGACGGCATCGTCGACCCGATGGAGGCCGACGGCGTCCTCGTGGAGCCCGAGGGGGCCCTGCTCGAGCTCGAAGGCGAGGAGGAGGCCGGCGCCTCGGTCGACGTGAGCCGGTCGGCCGCGATGATGAGCGGGCTCGTCATCGTCTCGCGCATCACGGGGTTCCTTCGCACCTCGAGCCAGGCCTGGGCCCTCGGCGCCACCATGCTCGCCAGCTGTTACACCGTGGCGAACAACCTCCCCAACCAGCTCTACGAGCTCGTCATGGGCGGCATGCTCGTCACGGCGTTCCTGCCGGTCTACATGTCGGTGAAGCGCCGGCTCGGCGACGAGGGGGCGTCGGCCTACGCCTCGAACCTCGTCTCGCTCGTCATCCTCTGCATGGGCGCCCTCGCCATCCTGGGCTTCGTCTTCGCCGGGCAGGTGGTGTGGACCCAGTCCTTCGGCGCCACCGAGGAGTTCGATGCCGACCTCGCGGTCTTCTTCTTCCGGTTCTTCACGATATCGATCGTGCTCTACGGCCTCTCATCGGTCTTCTCGGGCGTGCTCAACGCCGAGCGCGACTACTTCTGGTCCACGGCGGCGCCCATCGCCAACAACGTGATCATCTGCCTCGTCTTCTTCGTCTACGGGTTCGTGGCCCAGGTGAACGCCTCGGCGGCGCTCCTCGTGCTCGCCATCGGCAACCCCCTGGGCATCCTCACCCAGGTGCTCATGCAGGCGCCCTCGCTCAGGCGCCATGGCATTAAGATCCGGCCCTACGTGGACTTCCACGACCCGGCCATCAAGGAGACGCTCCAGATCGGTCTGCCCTCGCTCGTGGTGACCTTCACGAGCTTCGCCACGGTCTCGGTGATGCAGAGCTCGGCGCTCTCCATCACCGCGTCGGGCGCCGCCATCAACTACTACTCGCGCCTCTGGTACACGCTGCCCTACGCGGTGCTCGCCATCCCGGTGACCACGGCCATGTTCACCGAGCTCTCCGACGCCATGAGCCAGGGCAACGAGCGGCTCTTCGTGCAGGGCATCTGGCAGGGATCCTGCCGGATCCTCTTCTTCCTCGTGCCCTTCATGCTCTATCTCGTCGTCTTCGCGCCCTGTTTGGTGGCGCTTCTGGGCTCGGGCTCCTTCACGCCGGAGGAGAGCGCCATGAACGTCCAGTTCCTGCAGTTCCTCTCGCTGGCGCTTCCCTTCTACGGTCTCGGCACCTACCTGCAGAAGGTCTGCAGCGCCTGGCGGCACATGAAGCTCTTCGCCGCCGCCAACGTCATCGGCACCGTGGTGCAGCTCGTCATCTGCCTCTGGGGGACGCCCATCTTCGGGCTGCCGACGGTGCCCGTGTCGTCGGTCGTCTTCTTCGTGCTCACGGACGGGGCCACCTACCTCTGGCTCCGCCATGGCCTCGGCCCCATCGGCCTTCGCGCCGTGGCGGCCTGCTTCTTGAGGACGCTCCTCTTCGGGCTCGCCGGCGCCGCCGTGGCCTGGGCGATCCTCGCCGGGCTCGGGGCGCTCTTCGGCCCGGCGGCGAGCCTGGTCCAGGCGGCCTTCTACTGCGTCGTCGGCGGCGTGCCGGCGCTCATCGTCACCTTCGGCGGCGCCATCGTCTTCAACACCCCCGAGTCCGCCTACCTCAAGGGGCTCCTCGGCCGCGGCTGAGACCGGGATCGATAGGCGGCCGGGGGCAGACGATCCGCTCGCGGATGGACGTGCCGATTCACAGGATCTGGGTGCCGTCAAGTGCCCAAACCGCAAATGGATATGACTATCCATCCGATTGGACTGATTTTTCGGTAAACAGAATGTTTCAGCGGACGGATAGATTCCACAATCTGTTCACATTTGGCGTATGTCGAGCTACCATGCACTGAACTTGATCGGAGACCTGCCCCCGCGCCGTCGGAAGACCCGCGTGAGGGGCGGATCAATGAAGAAGGAGGAATGCCATGAGCTTCACGTCACTGTCCCGTAGAGGTTTCCTGCAGGCCATGGGCATTGCCGGCACCGCCGGGGCCCTGACGCTCGCAGGCTGTGGCTCCGCACCCGCCCAGACCGAGGGCACCGACAGCGCCGAGGGCGGTGCCACCACCGGTGCCGCCTACAAGCTCGGCGGCATCGGCCCCACCACCGGCGCCGCGGCCATCTACGGCTCCGCGTGCCAGAACGCCATCGAGATCGCCGTCGAGGAGATCAACGCCGAGGGCGGCGCCGTCACCTTCGAGCAGCAGTTCGAGGACGACGCCCATGACGCCACCCAGTCCGTGAACGCCTTCAACACCCTCAAGGACTGGGGCATGCAGGTGCTCGTCGGCACCACCACCACGGCGCCCGCCATCGCCGTCTCGGAAGAGGCCAACAAGGACAACATCTTCATGCTCACGCCCTCGGCCTCCTCGACCGACGTCATCGGCGGCCAGGCCGACGCCGACGGCAACGTAACCATCCAGCGCAAGGGCAACGTCTTCCAGATGTGCTTCACCGATCCCAACCAGGGCACCGCATCGGCCAAGTACATCGCCGACAACAAGCTCGGCACCAAGATCGGCGTCATCTACAACAACTCCGACGCCTACTCCACGGGCATCTACAACAAGTTCGATGAGGAGGCCAAGAGCCTCGGCCTCGACATCGTGACCGTCCAGACCTTCACCGACGACAACGCCACCGACTTCTCGGTGCAGGTGAACGCCTGCCGCGACGCCGGCGCCG
The DNA here is from genome assembly GCA_947631545.1 of uncultured Atopobiaceae bacterium. Classification (GTDB taxonomy): domain Bacteria; phylum Actinomycetota; class Coriobacteriia; order Coriobacteriales; family Atopobiaceae; genus CANRLS01. The sequence continues at coordinate 12,558 of CANRLS010000020.1, read as the reverse complement.
AGGTCGTCTTCCTCCCCATCTACTACACCCCCGCGTCGCTCATCCTCACCTACGCCAACCAGATCGGCTACAAGCCCATCTTCTTCGGCGTGGACGGCATGGACGGCATCCTCTCGCTCGAGGGCTTCGACACGAGCCTCGCCGAGGGCGTCATGCTGCTCACCCCGTTCTCCGCGGACGCCAAGGACGACAAGACCCAGGCCTTCGTGACCGCCTATAAGAACAAGACCGGCGACACCCCTAACCAGTTCGCCGCCGACGCCTACGACTGCGTCTACGCCGTCAAGGCGGCCCTGGAGCAGGGCGAGTGCACCCCCGACATGAGCGCGTCCGAGATCTGCGACAAGCTGGTCAAGGTCTTCACCGACCCGACCTTCGAGTTCAGCGGTCTCACCGGCGAGACCATGACCTGGCAGGACACGGGCGAGGTCTCCAAGGATCCGCGCGCCGTCATCATCCAGGGCGGCGAGTACGTGTCGCCCGAGAACGCGACCGACGCCGCGAGCGAGTAGGGATCTCTCGATCGTTGCCTGACGAGGCCGGGGATCGAAACGGCGGTCGCCCCTTCGGGGTGGCCGCCGTGCCACCATCGGGGCCGCTGGAAGCGGAATGCGGCGAAGCGGCCGCACACGGGAACGTACGCAGGCGACTGGTGCCAGGAGGACCATGGGATTCCTCGAGAACTTGATCAACGGCGTGAGCCTGGGGAGCGTCTACGCCATCATCGCGCTCGGCTACACGATGGTGTACGGCATCGCCAGGATGCTGAACTTCGCCCATGGCGACGTCATCATGGTGGGCGGCTACGTGAGCTTCGTCATCGCGAGCTCCATGGGGCTGAACCCGCTCTTCGGCATCCTCGTCGCCGTCATCGTGTGCACGGCGCTGGGCATCACCATCGAGAAGGTGGCCTATAAGCCGCTCCGCCAGTCGGCGAGCCTCACGGTGCTCATCACCGCCATCGGCGTCTCCTACCTGCTGCAGAACACGGCGCTCCTCATCTGGGGGGCGAACCCCAAGGTCTACACGTCCGTCGTGGCCGGCTGGCCGCAGCTCCAGCTCTTCGACGGCCAGCTCATCATCAGCGCCGAGACGGTCGTGACCATCTGCGCCTGCGCCGTGATCATGATCGCCATGGTGACCTTCATCCACCGGACGAAGATCGGCAAGGCCATGCGCGCCGTCTCGGAGGATCCGGGCGCGGCGCGGCTCATGGGCATCAACGTCGACAGCACCATCTCGATCACCTTCGCCATCGGGAGCGGCCTCGCGGCCATCGCCGGCGTGCTCCTGTGCTCGAGCTACCCCACGCTCATGCCCACGACGGGCGCCATGCCGGGCATCAAGGCCTTCACGGCGGCCGTCTTCGGCGGTATCGGGTCGATCCCGGGCGCCGTGCTCGGCGGCATCCTCCTCGGCATCATCGAGATCTTCGCCAAGGCCTACATCGGCACGCAGTTCTCCGACGCCATCGTCTTCGCGGTGCTCATCATCGTGCTTCTCATCAAGCCCTCCGGCCTCCTCGGCAAGTACGTGCCGGAGAAAGTGTAGGTGAGCGCTATGGTCAAGGGCACAACCGTCTTCGGGCGCCTCTGGAAGGGCCCCTTCGGCACCTACCTCATCGTCGTCGTCGCCTACGCGATCTTCCAGGTCCTGGCGAGCGCGGGGAGCCTTCCCAGCGTGATCGTGGGGCTCCTTCCCACCATCTGCGCCTACATCTCGGCCACCATCTCGCTGAACCTCGTCGTGGGCATCTCGGGCGAGCTCTCGCTCGGCCATGCCGGCTTCATGAGCGTGGGCGCCTACACGGGCATCGTGGCCGCCACCTGCTACTCGGCCGTGATCGACATCCCGTGGCTCGTGTTCATCCTCGCCATGCTCACCGGCGCCGTCTTCGCGGCCATCGCCGGCTTCGTGGTGGGCGTGCCGGTCATGCGCCTCTCCGGCGACTACCTCGCCATCGTGACGCTCGCCTTCGGCGAGATCATCAAGAACATCATGAACAACCTCTACGTGGGCCTGGATGACGCCGGGCTGCACTTCTCGTTCTCGAGCGCCCAGGATCTGCACATGACCAACGGCAACATCATCATCAACGGCCCCCAGGGCGCCGTGGGCGTCGAGCAGCTCTCGACGTTCTTCGGCGGGTTCATCCTGGTGCTGGTCACGTTGGCCGTGGTGCTGAACCTCATCCGCAGCCGGAGCGGTCGCGCCATCATGGCCGTCCGCGACAACTCGATCGCGGCCGAGAGCGTGGGCATCAACACCACCAAGTACCGGCTCATGGCCTTCGTGGTGGCAAGCGCGCTCGCCGGCATGGCGGGGCTCATGTACGCCATGAACTACAACGCCGTGGTGCCGGTGCGCTTCGACTACAACGCCTCGATCCTCATCCTCGTCTACGTGGTGCTGGGCGGCATCGGCAACATCCGGGGGAGCATCATCTCCGCGACGGTGCTCGTGGTGCTGCCCGAGGTGCTGCGCTTCATGAGCGAGTACCGCATGCTCATCTACGCCATCGTGCTCATCGCCGTGATGGTGCTCCCCAACGTGCCCGCGGTGCAGCGCTTCCTCGACTACATCCAGGACAAGATCCCGTTCTTCCGGTCGAGGGATGAGGTTCCCGGAGACGTGACGGAAGGGGCCGAGTGATGGCCGAGCCCAACGATCGCATCCCCGAGCGAGGCGGCGCGAACCAGCCCGATCCCGAGCGGGCCCGCGCGGCCGAGGAGCTCCAGAACGGCCTCGACCCTCGCGTCGAGGAGGCCTACCGGGGCACCGCCAACGAGGACCTCTACGGCGAGCCCGACGACTTCCGCCAGAAGGCCCCGGTGGCAAGGACCGGCGACGAGGCCCCGGCCCCCGACATGGACCTCCCGGCCGCCGACACGACGCCCGACGAGCCCCCCATGCGCGAGGAGGCCCTGGAGCTCGAGCGGGAGGAGGAGCGGGCCGAGCCGGACAAGGGCATGGCCGCGCTCCTCAACCGGCGCTCGCGCCAGGGCACCTACGCCGCGCAGGCGGCCGCCAAGGGCCGCGGCTCCAAGGCACGCACCGCTACCAGGGCCAAGGCGACGCCGCGCACCCGCATGGTGCCCCTCCCATCGGACGGCATCGTCCCCGAGCGCGACCTCCACCAGACGCCGGTCCTCGAGTGCCGCCATCTCGGCATCGACTTCGGCGGCCTCCACGCGGTGGAGGACTTCAACCTCATCGTGGGCAAGACCGAGATCGCCGGCCTCATCGGCCCCAACGGCGCCGGCAAGACGACGGTCTTCAACCTGCTCACCAAGGTCTACCAGCCCACGCGCGGCACCATCCTGCTCGACGGCGTCGATACCCACGGCATGTCCACGCCCAAGGTGGCCCAGGCGGGCATCGCGCGCACCTTCCAGAACATCCGGCTCTTCGCGAACCTCACCGTGGAGGAGAACGTCGCCATCGGCCTCCACAACCAGGTGCGGTGCGGCATGTGGTCCTCGATCTTCCGCCTGCCCAAGTTCTGGGTCTCGGAGCACGAGTTCCACAAGCAGGCGCTGGAGCTCTTGGACATCTTCTCGATGGCCGACCTCGCCGACGTGACGGCGGGGAACCTCCCCTACGGCGCCCAGCGCCGCCTCGAGATCATCCGCGCGCTCGCCACCCATCCCAAGCTGCTCCTCCTCGACGAGCCCGCCGCCGGCATGAACCCGGTGGAGACCGAGGAGCTCATGACCAACATCCGAAAGATCCGCGACGACTTCCAGATCGCCGTCATGCTCATCGAGCACGACATGGATCTGGTGATGAACATCTGCGAGGGCATCGCCGTGCTCAACTACGGCAAGGTCATCGCCAAGGGCACGCCGGAAGAGATCCAGGGGAACCAGCAGGTCATCGAGGCCTACCTGGGTTCGAGCGCAGGGGAGGCGTAACGGGCCATGGCCATGCTCTCCGTAGAGGACCTGAACGTCTATTACGGCTCCATCCACGCGCTGAAGGGCATCTCCTTCGACGTGAACGAGGGCGAGATCGTGACCCTCATCGGCGCGAACGGGGCCGGCAAGTCGACGACGCTGAACACCATCGCCGGGCTCCTGCGCCCCCGCACGGGCGACATCGCCTACGAGGGCGAGTCGCTCGTCCACGTGCCCGCCCACAAGGTGGTGGAGAAGGCGATCGCGCTCTGCCCGGAGGGGAGGCGGATCTTCCTCAACATGACGGTGCGCGAGAACCTCGAGATGGGGGCGTTCTCCAGGGGCGGCGATGCGGCCGACGAGACCATGGAGAAGGTGTTCCAGCGCTTCCCCAGGCTGAAGGAGCGCATCAACCAGAGCGGCGGCACGCTCTCGGGCGGCGAGCAGCAGATGCTCGCCATGGGCCGCGCCCTCATGAGCCAGCCGAGGCTCCTCATGCTCGACGAGCCCTCCATGGGCCTCGCGCCGATCCTCGTGGACGAGATCTTCGACATCATCAAGAGCCTGCACGAGACGGGCACCACGATCCTTCTGGTGGAGCAGAACGCCCGCATGGCGCTCAAGGTGGCCGACCGCGCCTACGTGCTCGAGACCGGCAACGTGACCATGAGCGGCTCCGCCGACGCCCTCGCGGAGGACGACCGCGTGCGCCAGGCCTACCTGGGCGGCTAGCGTGACTCGGGGCACGCCCAGGGGCTTTCGCGACGTCCTGCCCGCCGAGGCGCTCGAGCGCGAGGCCATCGCAGAGACGGTGCGCGACGTGTTCTCCGAAGCGGGCTACGTGCCCGTGGAGACGCCGCTCCTCGAGAGCCGCGCCGTGCTCGAGCGGGCGGGGCGCCTTCGCGGCGTGCCCTTCCAGCTCTTCGATACCGACGATGCGCTCCTCATGCTCCGGCCCGAGCTGACGCTGCCGATCGCGCGCCTCGTGACCTCCCGGATGACGCCCGACGCGGCGCCGCTTCGCCTTCGCTACGCGGCGCCCGTGGTGCGCGAGCAGGCCTCGGGCCATGGCCAGCCGCGCCAGCTCACCCAGATGGGCGTGGAGCTCATCGGCGGCGAGGACGGCGCCTGCGAGGCCGAGGTCATGGACCTTCTGGCGGCGACGCTCGCGGCGCTCGGCGTCGAGGACTGGACGCTTTGCGCGGGCTCCGTTCGACCGCTCGCGGCGCTGCTCTCGCGCTTCGAGGTGGGAGGGGCCTTCGCCGACGAGGTCGAGGCCCTCGTGCATGCGTCCGACCTCGTCGGGCTCGACGAGGCGCTCGAAGCTTCGGGGCTTCCCAAGGCCCTCACGACCGCCATGGGCGCGATCTGCCGCCTCCATGGCGGCATCGAGTGCCTGGACGACCTGGAGGCGCTCCTCGCCTCCGCCGGCGTCGGCGCCGACGAGGGCGGCGTGGACGAGCTCCGCGCCATCGTCTCGCGTCTGGGGAATGGGGCGCGAGGGGCCCTCTCCTTCGACTTCTCGGTCGCCGGCTCCTTCGACTACTACACGGGCGTCATCTTCAAGGCCTATGCGCCGGGCCTCGCCGGGAGCCTCGCCTCCGGAGGCCGCTACGACGCCGTCCTCGCGAACCTCGACGTGGCGGCCGTGGGGGCCGCCGGCTTCGCCTTCTCGCTCGAGCGGCTCCAGGAGGCGCTCGCGGAGCCTGCGGGCGCGCGGCGCCTTCGGGTGGCCGTGCCCAAGGGGGCTCTCTTCGAGGGCTCCCTCGCCGCGCTCGAGGCCGCCGGCTGCGACGTCTCCGCGCTCGACGAGCCCGGGCGGCACCTCTCGATCACGTCGGGCGATGTGGACTACCTCATCGTGCGCGCCTCCGACGCGCCGGCCTTCGTGGCCTACGGCGGGGCCGATTGCGGCATCTGCGGCTCCGATTCGCTCTACGAGGCCGACCTCGACCTGCTCTCGCTCCTCGACCTGCGATTCGGCGGTTGCCGCTTCGTCGTGGCCGAGCCCAGGGCGAACGCGGGCCGGGCGGAGCGCGCCCTCGCCGAAGGGGAGCCGCTGCGCGTGGCCACCAAGTACCCGCGCATCACGGAGGGCTACTTCGAGGGGCGCGGCGTGCCGGTCGAGGTGCTCGCCCTCCACGGTAACATCGAGCTCGCGCCCCTCGTTGGGATGACCGATTGCATCGTCGACATCACCGCCACCGGGACGACGCTTCGCGAGAACGACCTCGCCGTCGTCGCCGAGGTGCTCGACTGCTCGGCGCGCTTCTTCGCCTCGCCCGCCGCCTACCGCTCCGATGGGCGCGTGCGGGCCCTGGCCGACGCGCTGGCGGCATCGGCTCCGAGGGAACGAGCCAGCTAGGGAGGGGAGCTGCCATGGATGGGGCCCCGCTGAACGTGCGCCGCATCGATGTGGCCGAGGGGGAGGCGATCTCGCCCGAGGCGATCGGGCGCCGAAGCGTCCTTCCGCCCGAGGCCATGGAGGCCGCGGCGAAGATCGTGGCCGATGTGCGCGAGAGGGGCGATGCGGCGCTGCGCGACTGCGCCGAGCGCTTCGACGGCTGGTGCCCTCGGAGCCTCCGCGTGGCCGACGACGTCCTCGACCGGGCGCTCGGCGTCTGCGACCCCGACCTCGTGCTCGCCATCGAGCGGGCCCGAGACCAGATCAGGGACTTCCACGAGCGCGAGAAGGCGGAATCGTGGTTCTCCGCGAAGCGGGACGGCACCATCCTCGGCGTCTCGGTGAGGCCGCTCGCCTCCGTCGGCATCTACGTGCCGGGCGGCAGGGCCCGCTACCCCTCCACCGTGCTCATGAACGCCGTGCCCGCCAAGGTGGCGGGGGTGGAGCGGGTGGTCATGGTCACCCCCGCCCAGGCCGACGGCACCCTCTCGGCGGCGACGCTCGCGGCCGCGTGGGTGGCGGGCGTGGACGAGGTGTACGCCGTGGGCGGGGCCCAGGCCGTGGCCGCGCTCGCCTACGGGACGGAATCGGTCGCCCCCGTCGACAAGATCTGCGGACCCGGCAACGCCTACGTGGCCGCCGCCAAGCGCCTCGTCTCGGGGGACGTGGGCATCGACATGGTGGCCGGTCCCTCGGAGGTGTGCATCCTCCAGGATGCCTCGACCAGCGCCGATCCGCTCGTCATCGCGGCCGACCTCGCCGCGCAGGCCGAGCACGATCCGCTCGCCGCCTCCTCCCTCGTGGTCTACGACAGCCGGGCGGAGGGCCCGGCTGCGGCCCGCTCCTCTGCCGAGCGGCTTCTCGACGAGGTGGAGGCGGCGCTCGAGAGGATCCTCGCCGAGAGCCCCAGGGCGGCCATCACCCGGGCCTCCCTCGAGGACCATGGGCTCTTCGCCATCTGCGCCACCGAGGAGGGCGCCTTGGGCGTGGTGAACGCCATCGCTCCCGAGCACCTGGAGGTCCACGCCGAGAATCCCTGGGGGCTCCTGGGAAGGATCCGCGCTGCGGGCGCCATCTTCCTCGGGCCCTGGAGCTCGGAGCCCCTGGGCGACTACGTCGCCGGGCCCAACCACACGCTTCCCACCGGCGGCACCGCGCGCTTCAGGGGGCCGCTCTCGGTGGCCGACTTCCAGACCTCGTCCTCGGTCATCTGCTACAGCGAGGCGGGGGTCGCAGACGACGCCGACGCCACGCGCGTCCTCTCCCAGGCGGAGGGCCTCTGGGCCCACGGGCTCTCGGCCGGCCTTCGCGCCGAGGCGGCGCGCGGCCAGGCCACGGACGCCATCCGCTCCCTCGACTGGGTCGCCTGGCCGAAGAGGCTCGACGGCGAGGGCACGGTCTCCCTCGCGGAAGGCGCCTAGGCCATGGCCGCGCTCCCAGAGGGCGTTCGCCGCCTCATGCGCGAGGATCTGCGCGACCTCGAGCCCTACGACCCCGCCTTCTCCAAGACCGAGGTGAACCTCTCCGCGAACGAGAACACCTGGTCCGTCTCCCGCGAACGGCTCGAGGCCTTTGACCTGGCGCTCGCGTCCGTGGAGCTCAATCGCTATCCCGACCCCTTGGCGGGCGAGCTCAGGGCCGCCATCGCCCGTCGCCATGGGCTGGAGCCCGGCCAGGTGCTCGCCTGCAACGGCGCCGACGAGGGGCTCTTCAACCTGCTCCTCGCCTTCGGGGGACCGGGACGCGAGGTCGTGGTGGCCTCGCCCACCTTCGAGGAGTACCGGAACTTCGCCAGCCTCGTCGCCTCGCCGGTCGTGGACGTTCGGCGAGGCGAGCGGGACTTCGCGCTCGACGGGAACGCGCTCGCCCGGGCGGCGAGGAGGGCCGCGGTGACCATCCTCTGCTCGCCCAACAACCCGACGGGCGACGTGGCCCCCGTCGAGCTCGTGCGGAGGCTCCACGACGCCACGCCGGGCGTCCTCCTCGTGGATGAGGCCTACATCGACTTCGCGGGGCCGTCGGCCTCCGCGGAGCCGCTCCTGGCCGAATGCGAGCGGCTCGTCATCGCCCGCACCTTCTCCAAGGCCTTCTCGCTCGCAGGGGCGCGCCTCGGCTACCTCTTGGGGTCGCCCGGCCTCATCGGCGCCATCGCGTCCGTCCGCCAGATCTACTCCGTGAACAGCGTCACCCAGGCCATCGGCCTCGCGGCCCTCGCGGCAGAGGACGAGGTGGCCGCGCTCGTGGACGCCATCGTGGACGAACGGGGTCGACTCGAGGGCGAGCTCGCGCGCCTCGGGCGCACGCTCCCGCTCGAGGTCTTCCCGAGCGAGGCGAACTTCCTGCTCCTCCGCCTGCCCCATGCGAGTCGGGTGCGGGAGCGCCTGCGCGACGAGGAGTCGGTGCTCGTCCGCGACTTCTCCTACGCCCCGGGCCTCGCGGGCTGCCTTCGCGTGAGCGTGGGCACGCCCGAGGAGGACGATCGCTTCCTCGCGGGCTTCGAGCGCATCCTCGCGGAGGAGGCCGTCGGGCTCGGCCGCTGAGCCCGAACGGTGCGACTCCCTCGCCCATCGGGCGAACGGGCGCCCCCGCGTTCGGAGATGGAAATAACGAGCCTGTATCCTTGGCGCTGCCGCCTCGAGAAGGGAATCGCCATGGGCCGCACAGCCGAGATCTCGCGCTCCACGAGCGAGACCGCCATCGACCTCGCCATCGACCTCGATGGGACGGGGACCACCCGCATCGAGACCGGCGTGGGCTTTTTCGACCACATGCTCGACGCCTTCGGGCGCCACGGCCTCTTCGACCTCACGGTCAGGGCCGAGGGCGACCTCCAGGTGGACGCCCATCACACCGTGGAGGACACCGGCATCGTGCTCGGCCAAGCCGTGAGGGCGGCGCTCGGCGACAAGGCGGGCGTGACGCGCTTCTCCACGGTGGCCATGCCCATGGACGAGGCGCTCGTCCTCTGCGCCATCGACCTCTCCGGGCGGGGCGGCCTCTATTGGGACGTCGACATCGCGCCCGAGACGGTGGGGGGCTTCGACACCGAGCTCGGGCTCGAGTTCTTCGTGGCCCTCGCGCGCGAGGGCGCCTTCACGCTCCACGTGCGGAAGCTCGCGGGGGCGAACGCCCATCACATCCTCGAGGCCTGCTTCAAGGGCGTGGGGCGGGCGCTCCGGCTTGCGGTGGAGCCCGATTCGCGCGTCTTAGGCGTGCCCTCCACCAAGGGCAGCCTCTAGCTCAGGGAAGCCGGATCTGGCCATGGCCATCGCCGTCGTCGATTACTCCAAGGGGAACCTCTCGAGCGTCGTCCGCGGGCTCGACCGTGCGGGCGCACGCGCCATCGCCACGGCCGATGCCGACGATATCGCCCGGGCCTCGGGCATCGTCATCCCCGGCGTGGGGGCCTTCGCCGACGCGATGGCCACCATGGAGGCCACGGGCCAGGCGCAGGCCATCCGCGAGGCCGCGCGCGCCGGCGCGCCCGTCCTCGGCATCTGCCTCGGGCTCCAGCTCCTCTTCGAGAGGGGCGACGAGGGGGTCGAGGGCGCGGATGGCACGGGCTCTGGGAGGACGGTCGCCGGGCTCGCCCTCCTTCCCGGCCACGTCGAGCGGCTCGTCTCGTCCCGGCTGAAGGTCCCCCATGTGGGCTGGGATTCGCTCGACCTCGCGGAGCGCGCGTCGGCGTGCCCCCTCCTCGAGGGCGTTCCCTGGGGCGCCAACGTCTACTTCACCCATTCCTACGCGCTCGCCGACGACGTGCCGGCCGAGCTCGTCATGGCGAAGACCCATTACGCGGCGAGCTTTCCCTCGGCCGTATGGCAGGGCAACCTCTACGGCGTGCAGTTCCATCCCGAGAAGAGCTCGTGGCTCGGGGCCCGCATCCTCGAGAACTTCGCGCAGGTGGTGGGAAGGCGATGATCCTCTTCCCGGCCATCGACCTTCTCGACGGGCGGGTCGTGCGCCTCGCCAGGGGCAGGCGCGACGCCGTGACCGTCTACGACGATCGCCCAGCCGAGCGGGCGCGCTCCTTCGCCGCTTCGGGCGCCTCCTGGGTGCACGTGGTGGATCTCTCGGCCGCGTTCGGCGAGGGCGAGGCGGAGAGGATGCGCGATCTCCGGGCGATCGAGGCCATCTGCGACGTCCCCGGGCTCAAGGTGGACGCCGGCGGTGGCGTGCGCGAGCTGGCCGACTTGGAGCGGCTCCTCTCGCTCGGCTGCTCCCGGGTGGCGCTCGGAACGCCGCTCGTGAAGGCGCCCGGATTCGCCCGGGAGGCGGTGGCGCGCCATGGCGGCGCCGTCGTCGCCGACATCGCCGCCGCAGGCGATGCCGTGCGCGTCGACGGCTGGCGCGAGGGCGCCTCGGTGAGCCTCGAGGAGCTTCTCGGCCGAGCTACCGGCTGGGGCTATCGCCACCTCGTCTTCACCGACGTGGACCTGGACGGGACGGGCTCTGGCATCGACGCCGGCCGCTACCGCGCGGTCGCCTCGGCCTTCGGCCATCCCGTTGTGGCCTCGGGCGGCGTCGCCTCGGCGGCGGACCTCGCCGCCCTTCGCGCGCTCGGCGACGGCATCCTCGAGGGCGTCATCGTGGGGCGCGCCCTCTACGAGGGAGCGCTCGCCATCGCTGAGGCCCTCGCCATCGTCGAAGGGCGCGTCGCGGATGGCTTCGTGGCCGATGCGCCTTCTGGAGAGGGGAGGGCCTGATGCTCGCGAAGCGGGTGATCCCCTGCCTCGACGTGGACAAGGGGCGCGTGGTCAAGGGCGTGAACTTCGTCGACCTCGTGGACGCCGGCGATCCGGTGGAGCTCGCCTGCGCCTACGATGCCGAGGGCGCCGACGAGATCGTCTTCCTCGACATCACCGCCACCTCCGACGAGCGCGAGACGACCGTCGCCATGGCCGCCCGGGCGAGCGAGAGCCTCTCGATCCCCTATACGGTGGGCGGCGGCTTCCGTGACCTTGCGGGCATGCGGACGATGGTCGCCGCCGGCGCCGACAAGCTCTCCGTGAATTCCGCCGCCGTGGCGAACCCCCGGCTCATCACGGCGGCGAGCCGCGCCTTCGGGAGCCAGGCCGTGATCTGCGCCATCGACGCCAAGCGGCGCGCCGACGCGGGCGGCCGAGACGCCTGGGAGGTCTACGTGGCCGGCGGCCGCACGGCCACGGGCATCGATGCCGTGGCCTGGGCCGAGGAGGCCGCGCGGCGGGGCGCCGGCGAGATACTGCTCACCTCCATGGATCGCGACGGCACCAAGGAGGGCTTCGACCTCGCGCTCACCCGGGCCGTCGCCCGGGCCGTGCCCATCCCCGTCATCGCCTCCGGCGGCGTGGGCACGCTCGAGCACTTCGCCGAGGGCATCGTCGAAGGGGAGGCCGACGCCGTCCTCGCCGCGAGCGTCTTCCACTTCAAGACCTTCACGATCCGCGAGGTCAAGGAGTACCTGGCCGCCCAGGGCATCTGCGTGAGGCTCGACTTCTAGGAGGGATGCGCCATGGACGACGGGCGCGAAGGACGCGATGGACGGCTCTGCCCGCCCAGCCTGGAGCTCGCTGGCGCCGGTACGGTGCGCTTCGACGAGACGGGTCTCGTTCCCTGCGTCGTGCAGGAGGCGACCACGGGCGAGGTCCTCATGGTCGCTTGGATGAACGAGGCGTCGCTCGCGCTCACGCTCTCCACGGGGCTCACCTGGTTCTGGTCGCGCTCGCGCCAGGAGCTTTGGAACAAGGGGGCCACCTCGGGGAACATCCAGCGCGTGCGGCGCCTCCTCGTGGATTGCGACGGCGATACGCTGCTCGCGCTCGTGGAGGCGGCGGGGCCCGCCTGCCATACCGGTCACGGGACCTGCTTCCATCGAGAGATCCCCCTGGAGCTTGGGGCCGGGGAAGGGGAGTAGCCATGGGCGAGCGCACACCGAACGTCACCGACGGCGATCTGGCGGAGACGCTGGACTACCTCGCGGCCATCATCCACGAGCGCCGTGACGCGAGCCCGGAGGCGAGCTATACCGCGCGACTCCTCCAGGGCCCCGAGGACGAGCGGCTGAAGAAGGTCGCCGAGGAGGCCGTAGAGGTGGCGCTCGCCGCCAAGGACCACGACCATGACCATGTGCGCTACGAGGCCGCCGACCTCCTCTACCACCTGCTCGTGGTGCTCGAGGCCGAGGGCGTCACCCTCGCGGAGCTCGCCGGCGAGCTCGATGCGCGCAAGCGGTGACCCGTACGCCCCAAGCGGGGCGGGCATGGCATCTGGCTCTCG